>DBTI01000206.1:0-38052 GCA_002306975.1 Ruminococcaceae bacterium UBA1320 | reverse complement strand
GTGCGGACGGGGTATATACCGTTACAGTCACTGTGTAATTTACTGTTGAATTGTCATCTGCTGTAACTTTATAAATTACGGGTGAAGAGAAGTCATTATTTGTGCTTCCGCTTGTCTGCTCTGTAGCTCCAATACTGACGCTTTTACCGGTTGTTGTAAATGTGGCTTTAAGGGAGGTCAGATTTGTTCCGGACGGTACGCTGACCGATATGGTGTGGTTGCTTTCATTGATAGTGCCGGTGCTTGAACCAATTGAAAACGAGGTAAACTTCTTGTCTGTATAAACGCATGACAGACTGTTGTCAGCCGCGTATGTATCGGCTGTTGAATTTTTGGCACAATGGATGGTGAATCCGTCTGCGCAGCCGGAGAATGCAGAGTCGCCGATGCTTGTAACGCTGTCTGGAATGGTGATGGACGTAAGGTCGGAGCAACCATAAAACGCGGTAACACCGATTGTCTCGGTACCGCTTTGAATGGTTACGGTTGCAAGGTTTACGGCACCGTTAAACGAGCCGGCGTCAATTGTTTGAACGCTGGTAGGAACGGTGTATGAATCCTGTGCATTCCCATTTGGATAACATATTAGCTCCGTTTTACCCTTGTTAAACAAAACACCGTATGAATCGCTCGAATAATTGGCGTTGCTGCCGTCTACCGCTATGCCTGTAAGGGTTGCGCAAAGTGCGAACGCACCGTCGCCGATGCTTGTAACACTTGCCGGTATGGTGATGGAAGTAATGCCTGAATCGAAAAAGGCAAAGTCCCCGATTGTTGTGAGGGTGGTGGGGAAGGTGACGGTGGAAAGATTCCGGCAGTTTTTAAATGCAGAGTCGCCGATGCTTGTAATCTTGTCCGAAAGGGTGACGGTGGAAAGAGCCGTGCAGTACATAAAAATGTCTTTCGGAAGGCTTGTTAAATTGGCATCTGCGAAAGAGACGGATTGGAGGTGGGTTAAACAGTCAAACGCGCCGTGTCCGATGCTTGTCACGGTACTTGGTATAGTATATGGGTCTTCCTTTGCGCCGGGATATTGAATCAGCGCGCTTTTATCGGAGTTAAACAGCACGCCGTCATCGCATGTATAAGTGTTGTTGTCGTCCGCTGTGATGCCTGTGAGGCTATTGCAGCCTTCGAACGAGTCGTCGCCGATGTGTGTCACAGTGCTCGGAATGTCGATGGAGGTGATGCCGGAGAAAGAAAACGCGCCGTCGCCGATCGTTGTGACTTTGCAGTCTTCACCGGTCGGGAAAGTCACAGTCTGAAGGGCTGTGCAGTCGCCGAACGCATTTTTGCTGATGCTTGTCACGCTGTCCGGTATAGTATATGAATTGCACGGATTACTGATGGTACATGAAATCAGCTCGCTTTTGTCCTTGTTAAACAGCACGCCGAATGAATCGCTCGAATAGTTTTCGTTGTTTTCGTCTACTGTTATACTGACAAGGCTTTCGCAGTCAATAAACACGTCGCCAGTATACGTGTCGCCAGTATACGCGCTGCCGATACTTGTCACAGTGCTAGGAATGTCGATGGAGATAAGACCTTCGCAGCCGCGAAATGCGAAATCGTCGATTTCAGTCAAATTTGTACATGATGACAAATCAATGGCGGTAAGGCTTGTGCAGCCTTCAAACGCACCGATGTTTATTGTTGTAACTGTGCTCGGAACGGAATATGATGTTCTTGTATTTCCGATAGGGTATTGAATCAATGTGGTTTTGTCCTTGTTAAACAGAGCACCGAATGAATCGCTTGAATAATTGGCGTTGCTGTCGTCTACCGTTATGCCGGTAAGGCTTGGGCAGTCGGCGAACGCGCCGTCGTCAATGTTTGTCACTGAGCTTGGAATGGTGACGGAAGTGATGCTTGCGTTGTCTCGAAACGCGCTGTCGGCGATGCTTGTTACATCGTCCGGAATGGTGACTACTGTGTCGGTGCCGGTGTATGCTGTCAGTACCCCGCTTTCAACCGTAAAATCCTCGGGACTGGAAGCCATCGCCGGTATCGCTGACGACACCGCCAGCACCGCTGCGCAGAGCAGTACGCTTAAAATTCGTTTTAACTTCAATTTGGGTTTCCTCCTTTAAAAATATGTATTTTATAAAAAAATAAACGCCATATCAGATGCTGTCTGCATTTGCGCCCATCTGTTAACTTCAAAATGCAAATAGCGTATAAATGATTACATGTTTATACGTGCATTATTATAGCATGGTGAATTTATGCAAACAAGGCGATTTCGGATTAATCATTCCCAAAAATTATAGGAAAACCGCAAAAAAATAAAGCCCCTGCCGCCGCGACCGATATGAAAAACGTAAATACATTCTTCATATCGGGGCAGGGCAGGGGCTTTGCTGTTTGTGCTATTTGGTTTTTAATATATGCGAAAGTTTCTATTCCAAAATATAAGCGAAGGCTTTAAAATTCCCCGTACTTATTCTTTCCTGAAAAGTCAAGATCAATAGATCTTTTAGGTACAGCCGCCGGAGCACTTTTTGCCGTTTTTACAGGCTTTGCGGTCAAAGCAGGTTTGCTTGTTTTGCCAAGGTTGAATTTTGAGACCATTTCCATCAGAGATTCCGCCTGACTGGAAAGCTCGGTGCTTGATGCGGCGGATTGCTCGGAAGACGCGGAGTTTGACTGTACAACCGTTGCAACCTGTTCAAGCCCGGTATTTATCTGAGAAATTCCGGTTGCCTGCATAATTGAGGATTCAGAAATTTCGCTGACAAGCAGTGTGGATTTTTCTATGCTTGAAACGATCTTATCAAGCGCTGTTGCTGTATCGTTGGCTATTGATGTGCCGACTTCAACTTTTCTTGTGGAGTTTTCGATAAGCTCGGTTGTCTCTTTAGCGGCTTTTGCGCTTCTTGCTGCAAGGTTTCTTACTTCTTCGGCGACAACGGCAAAGCCTCTGCCAGCCTGCCCTGCCCGCGCAGCTTCAACAGCCGCGTTAAGTGCAAGAATGTTTGTCTGGAACGCGATATCATCTATAACCTTGATTATCTTTGCGATGTTGGCGGAGGATTCACTGATATCTCTCATTGCGCTCTGCATCTGTTTCATCTTACCGTTGCCGTTCACAGCCTCGTCATGCACGGCGTTAGACAAATCTTTAGCGTTTGAAGCGTTCTTGGCGTTGTTCTTTGTCTGAGCCGCAATTTCAGAGACGGAAGCGGTTAGTTCTTGAATAGAGCTTGCCTGCTCGGTTGTGCCCTGTGACAGGCTCTGGCTGCCCGAGGCTATTTCTTCAGAGCCTGACGCAACCTGTGTAGCCGCCTCGCTAATGGTGCTCAAAAGGTCTCTGAATGCCGCCACAGTGGTATTCATTGCGTTTGTCATCTTGGCATAATCGCCATTGTATTCTTTTGTCATGCTGACAGAGAGATCTCCGGTAGCCCATTGCTCAAGCACTGAGATGGAGTCATTCATGGGCTCGCTGATGACTTCAATCATTCTGTTGATTCCGATGATAACCTTTTTGTATACACCCTCAAATTTCTCGGAGTCACCGCGAACGGCAAGGTTGCCGTCTGCCGCGTTGTCGGCGATCATGTTCGCTTCAGAAACAAGGTCAAAAACAGACTGCATCATTGCGGTTGCCGCCGGTCTCAGCTTATCGTTTTCACTTCTGCGAGGTGTTTGCTTGTAAACCTCCAGCAGGCTGAAATTACCCACAGAGGTTTTGATAAGGAAATCTTCAACGGCATGGAAGGTTGTAAGCACCTGGTTCATTGAGTCGGACAGTGTGCCCAGCATTCCTTTATAACCGGTGGTCATGTTGACGGTAAAGTCACTGACCGCCATTTTCGACAATACAGCAATTGCTTCATCAAGAGGCATGATGATCGAATCAAGCATATTATTGAAGCCGTCTACAATTTGTGCATATCCGCCTTTTAAGTTATCAGAGCTGCCTCTGACTTTCAGGTTGCCGTTTATGCCCGCTTCTGCAAGCTTGTTTGATTCACTGATAAGAATGTTGAGAGAGCCGATAACGCTGTTTATGCTGTCAATCAGCTTTGCATATTTGCCCTTATAAACATTGTCAATTGGCTCGACGATTATCCCTTCCGCCATACTGCTGATATAATCTGAGGCAAGGTCAATCGGCGCCATGATCGAATCAAGGGTTTTATTTATTCCTTTAATAACATTTTTATATTCGCCATTGTGCTTTGAAGTATCAGCTCTTGCCTCAAGGCGCCCTTCGATAGCTGCTTCGCAAAGTGTTTCGGCGTCGCTTGTCATCATCTCAATGGCATCCTTTGCCTTGGAAAGGCTGCTGGCGATATTCAAAAACTGCTCGCGTGATTTATCGGTGTTATGGTTTGATTCCGCAACTTTCAGGTCAAGTTCAAGATCGCCGTCGGCGAGCTTGATAAGATTGCCGGTCAATCTGTCGAGTTCTATTTGATTATATTCATTTACTTCAATGATTTTGGTCAGGTCATTGACCGTTTCAACAAAGCCGAGCTTGTTGCCGTCGCTGTCAATTATGTGAGAGGTGTATTGCTTGCACTTGCTGCCCAGCCATTCAAAATAACTTTCACCGGTTCCATTAGCGAGCTGCTTGATGCCGCAGTTAGGCGTATTGCAGATGTCGGCGTCGGCGGCGCAGCAGGCTAAGCCGTATGAAGAATCTCTGTCTTTAATTTTACCGTTTTTAACAAGTAAATCTTCGAAAGCCTTATTGATAAATGTCCATTTCATATTGTTATCGGTAGCATGAACAGGGAAGGGAATACCATCGAGAATTGCTTTGTAATATTCACCGTCGGCTACAAGATTTTTTATGTACTTTACTGCGTCCTGCGCAAATTTAAGCCCCTTGTAACCTGTAAATCCGGAAAGTATAAACAAAACTAAGAAAAGCGGCAGGAAGATCATACGCGTATTGCCCGAGCCTATTAACGCGTAAATCCCGCATACTCCGGCGGCAAGGGAGAAAATGAAGGATAGAATGATTGTCATGAAAGGTTTTGCGGGTAGTTGATTTGTTGTTTGTTTTTTCATTTTGTTCCTCCTCAAAAATAAAGTTATTCTAAATATATATTACAGCAATATTAATAAAAATGCAAGGGAATCAGCGTTCATTATTGTGCAAAATTTAAAGACAAATCAAGGAAACGCGGTTGCAACAATTCTGCAGCCGCGCAATTTCTTCTATATTAATATTACTATAGCAAAACACTTTTAAAAAAGGAAAATCAGAGAATGTTTCTCCCCGATTCCGACGGTGAGAAACAAAAACAATTCCTCTTCCATATTAGTAATACAAAATACATAAGTTATAAATAGTTTATATCGAATCATTCACGTTTTCAGTGCTTTTCTCGTTTATTTCTTGTAAAATTTTGAACTTGTGCGGCATCACGCCGGGAATAAAGATGATAAGAGAACCGATAAGCATCAGGATAATTCCGATAATCATGTTGGCCCCAATCTGCTCACTCAGAATGATCAGCGCGAAAACAGGGGCGAGAGCAGGTTTTATGAAGAAAACAAGTGAAGCGGTTGCCGCGTTTGTTGCCTCCATGGCAAGGAAATAGAAGGCAAAGCCAAATCCGGTCACAAAGACGCCGATATAGATAAGAGCGGGAAGGTTTTGAATGTTTATACCGGAAAAGATTGGGATGTTGGCGAATCCACCAAGACCGGATCGGGAAAGAAAAGACGCGACACCTCCGATTTTTGTAACAAGGATCAGCAGTAGCATCTCTGTACTGCCGAAAATAAAGCTGAAGCAGGTCAGAGCGACGCCGCCGTATTTTTGGCTGCGCCCGCGCCCCATAACACCGTAAAGGGCAAAAGTAACGGCAGCAAGCATAGTCAGGACAATGCCCGAAACGCTTGCTGATATTTTCAAAGGGTTCATTATAAAAATGATACCGGCCGCGCTGATAAGAATGGAAACAACCGTGTGCTTATAAATTTTTTCACGCAGCAGCAGGAACGCGAACAAAATCACAAAAACAGGGTTGCAGCTGAACAGCACCGCGACAACGGAGGCGGGGGCGCTTAAAATTGAAAGCTGATAAAGAACCATGCTGACAACAACGCAGATAAACCCCGAAAGCGCAAAGAAAATAAGATCACCGCCGCGCAGCTTGCATCCGCGTTTTTTAAGGCTGCGCAGCGCAGGTATTATTAAAATGACTGAACCGATCAAAAACCGTAAAAATGTGAGCTGAATAGGATTAAACTGACCAGCGGATATTTTTAGCGCTATTTCCATCGTGCTGAATAAAATTGTAGAGATAATTATGTAGATGTAACCTTTTTTCAAAACGCGTTCCCTTATTTCTTATATTAATGAAGTTAAAATTAAAGCACTTTTTTGTGTCTACACCAATTCCGGCGGGGAAGACACAGGTTTAAAAATTAAATTGCTATAAGGCATTAAAGCATAAAAAAAGACCCGGCGGTTAAATTATAAAACCGCTGAGCCTTTTGCGCGTATAATTTCAACCATATATATTATAGCAGTGTTTAATATATATGAAAAGATTATAGCAAATACAAAATTAAATCGGAAGCGTTTTGTTGTCTCCTCGCCGACAGTGTGGGAATAGCTTCCTGCGTTTCCGTTTTCATTTAAAATAATGAAAGATATTCGCACATTTCAGTGACCATCATTTTTAGAATGCGTATCACGGTCTGGATTTATAAAGCCGCCCCGCTTCTTGCGGTTTGCGGCCTCGTCTTTAATTCTTAAAAGCTCAATGTAGCTTTGCAGATTGGCGCAGCTCTCATTGCTGAGGTCGGAAACAGAGTTCAATATAAGGCGCAAAGACGGAGGCAGCATGTTGGCGGAAGGCGCGTGCTGCGCGTTTGCATAATCGGCAGGCGGAGTGCGCACTGTCGAGTTGCCTAAAAGGTAATCAACGGTTGTGCCGAGAAAATTGGCAATGCGCGTAATCGTTCCGAAATCGGGCTCACGGTTTCCAAGCTCGTAATTTGTATAGGCGACTCGTGAAATATTAAGCACTTTTGCCATATCGCTCTGCGTCAATTTTTGTTCAAGACGCAATTGCCGTAAAATTTTTGGAAACACGGTTTTACCCTCCATGAAAAATCATAAAAATATCGACATATTTGTAAGATAATTGAATAATACGAACAAGGCATAAAGCTATAAAACACTCAAAAACGGTAAAATCAAAATGCTTTTAAATAAGCGCCGTTTGCTTGACAAAGTTTCACACCGATACTATAATTTAGTTGATACATATAGGAACAGTGCGGCTTTGCGCTCGTTTTTAAAATAGCGAAGAAATCGCGTTTTGGCCAGATACTTTAAATAGTATATAAATTTCAAAGCGCCGGATATACTGATTTTTGGTATAAGTTAATATGATTTTATTGTGCTATGATATAAAAAACTGTGTGAATGATTGTTAATAATATGCTTGACAAAGTTTCGGCTTGATACTATAATTACGATGTTACTATTAGATACAACACCAGTATTCCGTCCTTTTTAAAGCTTGTGCAGTTTGCGGGTTGTTTGTTTTTTCCCAAAGCCGCAAAAGCGCACGCCGCGAGAGGGCAAAACCATTGTGCAAAGTATTTTGTATTCAATAGTTTTAACAAGTACATGCTTTAATATTCAATATATAAAAGTTTACCGATGAGAGATTGAAATTAACGGCATGAATTGAAAAAACAGGAGGCTTCACTGCACAATGAAGACTATCAATTTTAGGAGGGATCAAAAGCAAATATGCGGATGATTTCGCAGAAGTTTTCCGAGGCCGGAAAGGTTCTCGAAAATGAATTAGTTTCCCAAAATTGCTTTTATTAAATAAAGGAGGCAAAACAATGATATTTTCTAAGAAGAAAAAGGTCTTGTCAGCGGTTTTATCTCTGGCAATGATCGGCTCCATGGCTGTTGGTGTTCCTTTCTCTGCAAGCGCAGACACCACAACCACAACAACAACCCCTGCCAGTGTTTCATATTCAATTTATGAGAACAAGGGCTGGAAATCAGCAACAGACGGTGCTCCTGTGGGCAATGCAAACAAAGGTTATAAGGCTGAGGCTCTGAAGGTTAGCGTTTCCGGTCTTCCGACTGGCGCTTCCATCAGCTACAGTGCTTATGAGAACAAAGCATGGCATTCAGCTACAGACGGCGCTCCAGTAGGCAACGCAAACAAGAACCTTGCAATCGAAGCACTTAAGGTTTCTCTGAACAATGCTCCGGATTATTCAATATCCTACAGCATTTATGAGAACAAAGGCTGGAGCACAGCAAAAGACGGCGCACCAGTTGGTTCAGCCAACAAGGGCTACAAAGTCGAAGCTGTTAAGATTTCCGTAACAAAGAAAGTTCCAACCACTACAGCAGTTAAAACATTAACTGCTACATCTGCCAAGGCACTTGCAGTAACATTCAGTGCTCCGGTTGCAGATACAACAAAAGCGACTTTCACATTGAAGAGAGGTTCTTCTTCAACTATCACAGTTTCAGGCTTTACAACAGCTTGGAACGCAGATAAGACAGTTGCTACCCTTTCTCAGGATACCAATTATGCTGCAGATACTTATAAAGTAACTGCTGCAGGCATTGATAACTTAGATGCAACTGCTAATTCAGCCTCTGTTGAAGTTAAAGCTCAGACTGTCACAAAGATTGAGATTACTTCAAAGAGCTTGATTAAGAGCAAGGCAGATGCCGCTGGAACTTCTACTTCTGGTACATTTACTTATAAAGTAACTGACCAATATGGCAATGATATGACCGCTTCCGTATCAAATGGTGATATCAATGCAAGTGTTGTTACAGGTAATCCGCCTTATTCAGTGTCAGTAACTCCTTCAAAAGGCTTGGGCACAATAACTCATGATTTTACTGCTGTTGAAGGTGCTAAAACCGCTGTTATATCATTAGTACATGGTGCAACTGGTGTAAACGCTACTGCTACATTGGATGTAGTTGCTGCAGCATCAGTTAATAGCTTAACTTTTGGTGATAATGTTACTTATCCATCAGGCAAAACAAGAATTGAGACAAATCAAGCTGCAGCAGTAACTGTTCCAGTTACAGCGTTAGACCAATATGGTAACAAGATTACTGATTATAATCAACTTAATCAATCATTGAACATTGTTGCATCCAATGGTTCAATTCAAGCGTTCAACCAAGATGCAGATGGTAATCCGGTATTTGTACTTGATACAAAAACAACAGCTATTACTGACAAGACAACACTTGTTGTTACATTTGTCAATATAACAACAGGTACGCCATGGTCTAAGAATTTTGATATTGTTAAACCGGCGGAAGCTTACAAGTTAGTTGTTAACGATTTTTCAAAGGCAACGATTGCTAACGGTGATTCTGGTGTTGCATTACCAATTGATGTTTATGATCAATTCGGAACACAACTTTCAAAAGCTGATATTGCAACAGCAGCAAACGCTAAGATTATCAATGATTCTATTGGCGGAGCTACAGGTCTTGGCGGATTAACTGTTGATACAGATGCCAATAGCTCAACCTATGGTCAATTGAAGACTGGTACTATAACAGCTGCTTCTGGCATAACTAATGCACCATTGGTATTGGTTTTCAATGCTCCTGGTGGAGTAGTTACAAAAAATATTACTGTTGTTCCAGCAAGAAAGATTACTTCAGTTTATAAAATTGATACTGTTAATCTTATTCAGGGCGCATCAGCAGATATGAAGTTTGTGTTTAAAGATCAGTATGATGAAGTTATCAAGAATGATGATATTCTTTTGAACAGCTTTGCAAATACTGATTACACTTATGAAGTTAAATGTGAAAAGGTAACCGGCGATGATAATGCTGTTAATGTAACAACTCCAACTACTACTCAGGTAGGCGCTGGTAAAGTTACAGTAACTTCTGATCCTACTAAGACAGGTACCTATAAGATCACTATTAACCTCAATAAGGGTGCTTCAACATATTCATCTGCAAGCACCAATGTTATTGTTGTTACAAACAATGTTTCAGGTTTGACTTATGGCGTTGATGATATAGCAACATTAAACGGTAGCAATGCTGCTGTAGTTGGTATTTCTAACACACATGCTGCTGTAGCAGCTAACCCATATGCACAGAAGATTTCTGTTACAGCTAAGGATGCAAGTGGTTCTTCTTATTCTATCAATCCTGCTGATATAATTTCAGTAACCGGTGACTCCAATGTTAATATCGATCATGTCGGTGGTGACTGGTATGTCGCAGGTGTTGATCTTATAGCTAAAGCCGCAGGTTCTACTCCGGCAGTTACACCTGCAGACGCTACTTCAACAATTACAGTAAATGTAAATACCTTAGATGGTATCAAGACATTTTCTAAGACTGTTAAAGTATCGAAAGATGGTCCTTCTTACAGTAAAATAAATGTAATTGATACAGCTCTTACAGCTCCTATTAAAGCATCTGATTCTTCAGTTGCAAATTGGAACAATCACCTTACAATCTCTGACACAGGAACCGACTTTGTAAATGGTGTTGCTATCAATGCGGTTGCTCTTGATCAGTACAATGTATGGTCTCCTGTTATCACAGCTCCAGTAGTTGTTAACAGCACCGACAAAGCTGGTGTAAATCAATTCGGCATAGTTGGTGGGAAGCTTACACTTACTGGTACGATTCTTACCGCTTCACTGAATTCCGACATTAAAGCAACAATTATGTACAATGGCGTTTCAGTGCCAATAATCATTAGAGTAACAGTTGCAGTAGTAGCGCCTACAGTTATCACTTTGAAAGATTTCACTGTGACAGCTCCTGTAACAGGTGCTACACCTCAAGCGACAATTGTTTCAACTGCACAATATGATGCAACAATTTCATGGAGTGGTACGCCTACTACATTTGCAGCAGGCACAGCTTATACAGCAACAATTGTTGTAACACCAAAAGCTGGTTATACATTAACTGGTGTTGCTGCAAACTCCTTTACAGTGAACACTACAGCGGCTACAAATGTTGCGAATTCTGGCACTGTAACCTTTGCATTTCCAGCAACAGTTTAATTAGCAAATTCACACAGTTTATTTTTAATAATCTGTATGAATACGAAAAAAGAGAACCGCCGTATGGCGGTTCCCTTTTTTTCGTCTAACAAAAATGCTGCCCTATAAAACAGAATAAATGTAACTTAACACAATCAAAATTGTTCACTTAATTGACTACCCACTTCACTTATAGTATAATTATGTTAATGTGATTTGGAGGAAAAACAAATGAAAAGAATAATCTCATTAGCTGTTTCAATTTTAATGATATTTTCATTTTCAGCCCTGTCTGTGTCTGCTGTTTCGCCCATGGCAACAGCTTTGCCGACGCTCAGCGGCACGTTGACGGGCGGCGTGTTAACGGTTACTGTTTCGGGTGCCAACGCCGCAACCTATCCACAGGTCAACATTGTCGCGACAAACAAGTCGACCGATTCACCGGACCTTGACGCTGTCACAGCTCAGCCTGTTCCAACTGTCGGCACAATTCAGGTTGGCGTCGACGCCAACAACACGATAACGTTCACAAACCGCAAGGGTAAAGATTATAACGTCAAGGCGACGCTTAAATTAGCGAACGGCCAGGACGGCGCTTCACTTGACGCGATTGAGGTTACAAGTTATATCGGTGTTACCTATGACGCCCATGTTCAAAAAATCGCTTGGCAGCCATACGTAAACGATGGCGCATTGATTGGCACAATGGGCAAAGCACTTCGCATAGAAGCGGTTAACATCAAGCTGACCGGAGACACTCCGGCAGGGGCGAAGATAATCTATCAGGCTCATGTTCAGAATGTAGGCTGGCAGACAGCGGTTTCTAACGGTGCTGTAGCGGGAACCTCCGGCAGAGCGCTGAGGGTAGAGGCGCTTAAAATCACGCTGAGCGGCTTGCCGGGGTATAAGGTGCAATATAGAGGCTATGTTCAAAAGCTCGGCTGGCAGCCTTGGCAGACGACTGAGAACAACACATCAATAGATAAAGCGCGCATAGCGGGAACCTCCGGCAAAGCATTAAGGGTAGAAGCATTGCAGATAAAAATAGTAAAAGACTAAATATTTTCCTCTCCACTTGAAGAATAGGGGAGAGCACCGCCGCAGCGGTGGGAAAGGTAAGAAGGGTTAAACCATCTGCCTTTAAAGGAAAAGCTATAATATCACAAATAAAAGGGGAGAAATGCGAAAGCATTTCTCCCCTTAAAGATGTCTCTCCCCCGCCGGAGGCGGGGGAGAGACAAAAAACAATTTGTATTTTTTAGATTTTGCTAAGCGCTTGATCCAGATCATAAATAAGGTCTTCGGGATCTTCAACGCCGATTGAAAGGCGGATTGTTTCCGGCCCGAATCCGGCAGCTTTTTGCTCATCTGCGGTAAGCTGCTGATGTGTGGTCGATGACGGGTGGATAACAAGGGACTTTGCGTCAGCTACATTGGCAAGCTGTGAGAAAATCTCGAGGCTGTCAATGAACTTCTTTGCGGCGTTAACATCGCCTTTAACAGCAAAGGTAAAGATTGAGCCGGCGCCGTTCGGGAAATATTTCTTAGTAAGGTTATAATATTTGCTTGAGGAAAGCCCCGGATAATTGACTGATGCGACCTTCGGGTGCTTTGAAAGGAACTCGACAATCTTTTCAGTGTTGGAAACATGCCTTGCGACACGAAGTGACAATGATTCAAGGCTTTGAATAAACAGCCATGCGTTAAGAGGAGCAAGTGTCGCGCCGGTATCTCTCAAAAGCTGTACGCGAGCCTTTGTCGCAAAAGCAGCTGCGCCAAGGTCGGCGTATTTAATTCCGTGATAGGTGTTGTCAGGCTCTGTGAAGCCCGGGAACTTGCCGCTTGCTGCCCAGTCAAAGTTACCGCCGTCAACAAGAACGCCGCCGATGGAACTGCCGTGACCGCCGATAAACTTGGTGGCGGAGTGAACGACTACATTTGCGCCATGCTCAAATGGGCGGAAAAGATAAGGTGTAGCAAAAGTGTTGTCAACGATTAACGGAATTTTGTTTTCTGCGGCTATTTTTCCCACAGCGTCAAAATCGATTACGTTTATGCCGGGGTTGCCGAGGGTTTCAATATAAAGGGCTTTTGTTTTTTCTGTGATTGCTTTGCGGAAATTCTCCGGCTCGTCAGGGTCAACGAATATGGTTTTGATGCCGTAACGCGGCAGTGTTGTTGCGAAAAGGTTATATGTACCACCGTAAAGCGTGCTGGCGGATACGATTTCGTCGCCTGCGCTGGCAATGTTAAGAATCGAGTAAGTAATGGCAGCGGCTCCGGAAGCGGTAGCCAAGGCTGCTGAGCCGCCTTCAAGGGCAGCAATCCTTTTTTCAAAAACATCGGTGGTCGGGTTCATGATTCTTGAATAAACGTTGCCAGGAATGGTCAGGGCAAAACGGCCTTCAGCCTCTGTCGTGTCTTTAAAAACATAAGATGTGGTTTGATAAATAGGTACTGCGCGTGCTCCTGTGGTCGGATCTGCCTCTTCTTGGCCTGCCTGCACCTGCAGGGTGTCAAATTTCCATTTTCTTTCGCTCATTACAATCAACCTTTCCTATATATAATATTTTTAAAATTGAAAACGGGTATAAAATTAGCCGACAGTCATTCGACACGTCAGCCCTCAGAATTTGCTATTTCACAACAAAAATCAAAGAAGACATTGACGCTCATATTTACTATTGCACATGGGCATGTACGCTATGCCGCACATAGCAGTGCTGCACATCTTTCCACACATCATTCCGGCTTCACACATTAACTTTTTGTTTTTCATATAATACACGTCCTTTCATAAGTAAATAAATAAGATTTATTATGATTAAATATAACCTTTTTTATATGCATTGTCAAGATGATTTATAATAATTATCTGATTTAATAAAATACAAATCAAACAGTCATGGAATTTATGGAGATTATATATGTGTCTCCCTCACCTCCGGCGAGGGAGACACATATAACAATTCCCGTTTATTTGTTTGCTGCAAAACTTTTGGTTTTCAGAACGTAACGTCATTTTCAGGCGCGGCGTTTCATGCAGATATTAATCTTCAGAGAACAATGTGGTTGAAAGATAACGTTCACCGGTATCAGGAAGAAGGACAACAATGACTTTCCCCTTGTTTTCCGGGCGTTTCGCAAGCTGTGTCGCGGCAAAAGTCGCAGCGCCGGAAGAAATACCAACAAGCAATCCCTCACTCTTTGCAAGTCGACGGGAGGCTTCAAAAGCGTCTTCGTTTTTAACAGTTAAAATCTCGTCAACGACTGAACGGTTAAACACATCGGGGATAAAGCCGGGGCCGATGCCCTGAATCTTATGTGGGCCCGGTTTGCCGCCGGAGAGTACAGGTGAGCTTTCCGGCTCAACCGCATAAATCTTGATGTTCGGGTTCTTTTCTTTCAAGCCCTCACCAACGCCGGAGACAGTTCCGCCTGTTCCAACACCGGCTACAAAAATGTCAACCTTACCGTCTGTGTCGCGCCAGATCTCTTGTGCAGTTGTGGCTTTGTGAATAGCAGGGTTGGCAGGGTTCTTAAATTGCTGTAAAATAAGAGCGTGAGGAGTTTCCTTAACGAGCTGCTCGGCCTTTGAAACTGCGCCCTTCATACCCTCAGTTCCGGGAGTAAGTACAATCTCCGCACCAAGCGCTTTAAGAAGCTTGCGGCGCTCGATGCTCATTGTTTCGGGCATTGTCAAAATCAGCTTGTAGCCTTTTGCGGCTGCAACAAAAGCAAGACCAACGCCGGTGTTCCCGCTTGTCGGCTCGATAAGAACGCTGTCTTTGTGTATAAGACCATTTTTCTCTGCGTCAACAATCATTGCGTAACCGATTCTGTCTTTAACGCTGCCTGCCGGGTTGAAATATTCAAGTTTTGCTACGATAGCAGCGTCCACTTCATTAGCCTTATTGTAATTTGAAAGCTCCAGTAACGGGGTATTTCCTATAAGATCAGTAAGATTTTTTGCTATTTTAGACATATTGATTCCTCCTACTAAATTAGTTAACCTATCAATTTACTATGTTTTAATTATAGAACCAATTTCCAACAAAGTCAATAGGTATTGTAAAATATTTAAAACTATTTATTCTTCCTTATTTTACACTAAATGTTATTCACCAAAAACATATAATAATTCTAAGATGGATATAATTCTTTCATATCTAACCCGTGATCATCATTAGTATCTGCGTGTAGACATTTACAGCAATTCCAATTAAGATAAGGTAAAGATAATTTTCTTATTCCCGACTCCGTCGAAAATAAGATATTATTATAGGATTAACAACAATGCAGATTTAATTGTAAAAAACTGAGCACTATATTATAAGTTATTGCAAGTTCATATAGAAACGGGAATGCAGTTCAATGTTATATCCCGCTTTAATTTTGTGATTGCTATAAATTAAAATAAAAAAGGGGATAACTAATATGAGTACTTTGCTTTACATTAAAGCAAATGTGAAACCGGAAGGGAAATCAAGAACCTTCAGAATATCCGATGAGTTCATTAATACCTACAAAAGCAGTCACCCTGACGACAATGTAATAACCCTTGACTTATATAAGGAAGACATAAACTTCTTATCGGAAGAAGGTGTGATGCTGCATGTACCGAATCCAGGGGAAGGCAGAAACCATCCGATATTGAAATATGCTTATCAGTTTGTTGAGGCGGATAAATATGTTTTTGCAGAGCCGCTGTGGAATCTGAGCATACCGGCAATTTTAAAGGCTTATATCGATTATATTTGTATTACAAATATCACTTTTAAATATACGGCGCAAGGTCCTGTTGGTTTGTGTCAAGGAAAAAAAGCAATAAACATCACAACAAGAGGCGGAGCATATTCCACCGGACCGTTCGCGGAGTATGAAATGGGAGACCGCTATTTAAAAACAATTTTAGGCTTTTTGGGAATATACGATTATACCACAATAACCGCTGAAAAAATGGACGTAATGGGTGAGGACATAGAAACTGCAATTAATAACGCAATCCAAAATGCTAAAGAAATTGCGAATAATTTTTAACTTATAAAAGAAGCCGGAACGTTTTTTATCAACGTTCCGGCTTCTTTTAATAGAGTTACGAAAAACCGGCTAACAAGTTAGTTGACATAGTAGTGCAATGATGATATATATTAATATAGAAAATAACAATGGAGGAATTATTAATGGCAGAACAAACAATAAGCTATGAGGATTTTCTGGAATCAACTGCTTTTTCCGACGGAATAAAAGTATTAACGGCAAACAGGAAAGATCCGTTTTGTAAAGTAGAATTAAATGTTCCATATGCGATAAAAGACAACTCAGTGCTGCATTTACAAATTATAAAACAGCCAATCCGGGCAGATGATAAAAAATTCCCATTAATCATGTTTGTTCAAGGTTCAGGCTGGAGGACGCAAAATCTTTCGGAAAATCTGGTGCACCTTCTGGAATTTGCAAAGCGCGGTTATGTTATAGCGATAGTGGAATACAGACCATCTTCAACAGCAATTTTTCCGGCGCAAATAAAAGACACAAAGACAGCAATAAGATTTATGATAAAAAAAGCGAAAGAATATCAAATAGATACGGATAAAATTATAGTATGGGGCGATTCATCAGGAGGACACACTGCGTTAATGACCGGATTAACAATGGATCAGAGTGACTTTGATGATGAATGGCAAAAAGAAAATTTCAGCATAAAGGCAATTGTAGATTATTATGGCCCGACAGACATAATAAGAATGAACGAAGAACCATCGGCCGTTGATCATCTTTCAAAATATAGCCGTGAAGGATTGCTGATTGGAAGTAAAAATGTTTTGGAATCGGCAGAATTGTTAAAAACCGCATCACCGTTAATGTATATAAAAAAACAAAAGGAAATACCGCCTATTATCATTTTTCACGGCAATAAGGACAGAAAGGTTCCTTTTCACCAAAGCGTTTTACTATATGATTGTTTGAAAGAGAATAATAAAGAAGTTGAATGCTATCAGTTGAAATATGCGGACCATTCAGGTCCGGCATTTTGGACATCAGAGGTTTTAGATATAGTTGGGCGGTTTATAAGAAAGTATATCTATATACAACTGAATAAATAATTAATATATGAGCAGTTGTATATAGGGTTCGGGCTAAACGCCAAAGCGCGTGCAATATTTCGCTGCGCGAATGCACAATGCGCCGCACGTACGTGCTATATATAACACAATTGCTTTGTGATATCGTCAGGTATACCAAAAACTTATTGTGTTATATATTACAGGTTAATCTCTTTCCCAAAGACATGGGGCATTTTTGTTCTGCACTTATTGCAGTTTACAACATCAAATCCTCTGTCATTAGCTCCATAGGCGTTGTTTCTGCAAAGCTTTTGGTTAACGCTTTCTTCGCCGATGGCGCTAACAGGGCAACTGTCGATGCAAATGCGGCAGTTTTCTATGCATATGTTTTCTGCTGGTGCATCTGTATGTAAATCGAGATTTGTTAAAACAGCCCCAATGCATAGCATGTTGCCATATTTGCTGTTGAGCAGTATCGTGCTTTTGCCAAGCGCCCCAATCCCGGCATAAACAGCAGCATGCTTCATAGATAGAACCCCGCGTCCCTCTAAATTTCCGGCATCCCAAAAGTCATATGGGCCGTCGGCGGGCAGGGGAACGGCGATGGCGTTACTGTAATTTTTCTCAATTTTTCCGGCAGCAAAATAGGCGATTCTGTCAAGCTCAACCGGGCTGATATGGTTAAAGTGCTGATATATGATTCTTGGGTTGACGAGCGCTGTCCCTCTTGGAATCGATAACGCAAAAACAATAACTGATTTGCAGTCTGGATAAATATTCGACGGGTGAAAACCTTTTGGCGCGTCAACAAACCTATCAATGTTTGCAATTCCGCATAAGTCTGCTCCAAGCTTTAAAAATATATTTTTAATTTGCTCTTCCATGTATCCAGCCTCCAAATCTTGTGTTTAAAATAACTTGATAATCGCACTAATTATAACACAAATTACATATAAATGTATCATTAAGAGACTAGAAAGCAGATAGATAAAAAAAGCACCTCATAAAAATGAGGTGCAGGCCCGACATACCGGCAAATCCGGTTTTTACGGAATAATTAAACCATCAGTGGGAGGATGGTTTGTTCGGATGCTAACAATGAGTTTATAAAACGATTTTATAAACTATATATATTGTATCAAAAATAAAATCCATCCACAAGATAAAAGATGTATAGAAATAATTTAATTGAATTAGCAATTTTATAAGTTCCAACAATGAAAGGCTTTTTTAAGTTCCAAAATCACAGTATAACAGGTGCGGGCTCGGCTAAACACTCATAGCATTTATTTTTTACTTTCGCTTATATATAACTATAGTGAAATGTAACATCCGATGACACGTTACACTGATTTTTTGATATAGCAGCTATGACCGTTATGGATCGCTTCTGTGCCTGCTTTTACGGCAGTCTCATAATACCCTATCTTATATTCGATTTTTTCCATGTGCTTTTTAAGGTCGGCTAACTGTTGCTCGGCTTTCTTTTTTTGCTCTTTAAACATGTTTAGACGTTCTTCCAATGTTGAATCGCCCATTATACACCAGTCCATAAACCTTTTTATGTCCTTAATCTGCATTCCGGTATTTTTAAGGCAATTAATCACTGTGATGCACTCATAGTCTTTTTCGCTGTAAATCCGGTTTCCTGAAGGTGACCGGTAAACATAAGGCAGCAAGCCCACCCTTTCGTAATAACGAAGCGTATGTTCCGTCAATCCTGTAATTTTTGCCGCCTGCGAAATGGAATCTCCCATAATGTCTGCCCCCAACGTTTCTATTTAATAAAATTATTTTTTAAAAAAATAAGCAATTCTTATTATATACCTTTAAGTTAGCTCAAAGTCAAGGCAAAATCATGGAATATTGAATTAAATTACAATTTCAAATAAAATTGGATGGCACCGCTAAACAGTTATAATTTTGCAATATCGTTAATATTAGGTATTGACTTTGCGTTAACTCTAAGTTTTATACTATAAAACAGTAAAAAATATAACAGGAGGTTAAGATTATGAATTTCAACTATTATATTCCCACAAAAATACTTTTTGGGAAGGGGCAGCTTGCCAATCTGCATAATCAAAATTTACCCGGCAAAAAAGCACTGATTGTTATTTCTTCCGGGAAATCAACAAAGAGTAATGGCTATCTTGCGCGTGTAGAGGAACAGCTTGATTTGGCAGGCGCCTCTTATGCTGTTTTTGATAAAATACTGCCGAACCCGATAAAAAAACATGTTATGGAAGGCGCGGCGTTTGCAAAAAAAGAAGGCTGCGACTTTGTTTTAGGTCTTGGCGGCGGCAGCAGCATTGATGCTGCAAAGGGAATTGCCGTTATGGTGACAAACGAGGGTGACTATTGGGATTATGTTTCCGGCGGTTCAGGGAAAGGCAAGCCTGTTCCCAACAGCCCGCTTCCGATTGTCGCGGTAACGACAACAGCGGGGACAGGCACCGAAGCTGACCCATGGACTGTCACGACAAAGGAAGATACAAACGAAAAGATCGGTTTTGGCTATGAAAAGACTTTTCCCGTTCTCTCGATTGTCGACCCGGATCTGATGCTGACTGTTCCGGCTCAGCTAACCGCTTATCAGGGCTTTGACGCGCTTTTCCACAGCACAGAGGGCTATATCACAAAGACTGCTAACGCGATAAGCGATATTTTCGCGCTAAAGGCAATTGAGCTTATCGGCAAGAGTCTTACCGCCGCGGTAAAAGACGGTGCCAACGAGCAGGCAAGGGCAGATGTGGCTTTGGCCAACACGCTTTCCGGCATGGTTGAATCCACTTCGTCGTGCTCCTCAGAGCACAGCCTTGAGCATGCGCTCAGCGCTTTTCACCATGACCTCCCGCATGGAGCAGGACTTATTATGATCAGCAAGGCATACTATACATTTTTCGTCAAGGCAGGCGCCTGCAATGAGCGAATGATAGATATGGCGAAAGCGCTTGGCAAGTCAAATGCAGCCACAGCAATGGATTTCGTTGAGGCACTGGCCGAGCTTCAGACCGCATGCGGTGTGGATAATCTTAAAATGTCCGACTACGGAATTAACAGCGATGATCTGCGCAAATACGCCAAAAATGCAAGGGAGACAATGGGCGGTCTTTTTGAAATTGACCCTGCGCCAATTTCAGAAGACGATTGCGTTGAAATCTATCAAAAATCCTATAAATAATGATTGACTATAGCAATTACAAAAGCAAAGCAGAATGGCTTTATTATCTCGTTGGAGAAAACATCCTGCTTCGCCGTTTTCATGTGAATTTGAAATAAAAGAGGAATAAGGCATCAATAAAGAGATAAGGAATGCCTTGGTCCGCTGGCACTACTGCGCTCGAAATATAAACATATAGTAAAACGGGTATCCCTCAATACGTTAGGGATACCCGTTTTATTGCTGTCTCATCGGTATAATAAAGATGCAAGAATATATAAGCTTTCACAAATTCTAAAATAGAATTGCTGTAATCATTCAAAGCTCTCAACATACATGTTATATAAATCCTGACGTGTCGGAACAACTGTGCAGTTTGCAATATTCTTAGCCTTAATCGCTATATCTGCGAATTTCTCAAAATCCTGCCTGTCGATTTTTTCTTTTTCACCAAGCAGGGAACCGAGGGTGTTCTTAAAAGCCGCCAGATCCTTTAACCCCATGATGTCAAGCAAATGGCGTATAACGGAAGGATTTTTCTTTTCGACAAAAGCAAAGAAGGCGGCAAGCAAAAGCCCGTTCGCGCGTCCGTGGTCAATATGATGAAAATAGGTAAGGGAATAGCCCATTGAATGAACGGCGGTGGTTCCCGTATGTGCGATTACGATGCCCGCGAGTGTTGAGGCGTAGATAAGCTCCGCGCGGCACGCGGCGTCAATGTCGCCGCTCAAAAGCTTGCCGAAGCTTCCGGCAATTTTGGTAATGCTCTCGGTTGCCAATAGGTCGATAAGGGAGTTTGCTTTTATGGCGAGCATACCTTCAATTGAATGCGAAAGCGCGTCAACCGCCGTATTAATCGTAGTTTTAAGCGGCAGCCCCACTGTATATTTTGCATCAACCATTGCAATTTTCGGGAAAAGCAGAGGAGTGGCGATGCTGGTTTTTGACTGTGCCTTATCGTTTGTCAGAATTGAGTACTGCGTAACCTCAGAACCTGTGCCGGCTGTGGTAGGCAAAAGCACAAGCGGCAAGATCTCATTTTTATACTGCCCTGAAAAAAGCTCGTCGTCCGAAAGCTCCTGACAGGCGAGAAGTGCGATTGCTTTTGCTGCATCCATGGGCGAGCCGCCACCTATACCGATAACAAAATCAGCGTTGTTCTCTTTTGCAAACGCCGCGCCCTGACGCGCTGTTAATATTGTCGGGTTGCTTTCAACCTTATCAAACAATATGTAGTCGATTTCCTGTGATGCAAGAGCATCTCTTACATCTTGCAAAGAGCCGTTGACTCTCGCAGAATGTTTTCCTGTAACAATAATAGCTTTTTTACCCAAAGGCCCTAAAAGCTCGGCGTTTTTTTTAACGCAATCTTCATCTAACAGCACTTTTGTAGGCAAAAAATAGTTAAGTGACATATTAAAAACCTCCCGACCGAATTACTACCCAATAAATTTAATTATATAGAAGACCCGCGGCTTGTCAACGCTTTTCGATATTGTTGTAAAATTGAACAACATAATATTGCAGGGATTGTGCTGCCAGTACAATCGGGCACGTTTTAACGCGCAGATTGCGGAATTTTAATATTTATCAAATTGCAATTTATGAAAGACGGGATTGCATCGCGCAGATAATCAAGAACAAACAGGTACGCTTCAATTTGTTATTGCAGCACATAGACAAGAACATTGCAAAAAAATATAATATAAGTGTTCCAATCGAAAGTAGTGAAAAGCCGGCAGGGCAACAACGTAAAAAAATATAGTGATATGTAAGCAAGGTCGCTTTTGCAGTTTTTATTTGCAAAAGCGATTTGTTTTTTGCCTACTTTAATTAGCAAAGGCGCTGAATGTTACATTCAGCGCCTTTTTGCGAAATTTGGGAGGCTTAGCTGAACAAGTATGAATTAGCTTTATTATACGGGGAGGATTAATTATGAGCTCAGCGGGTATTCAAATAAGAGATTTAAGCATGACATACAACGGGAAGTCAGGCGAACCAATTACCGCCCTGCAAAACATTAATTTTGATATTCGTGAGGGTGAATTCATATCGCTTCTCGGCCCTTCCGGCTGCGGCAAAACCACCTTGCTGCGGATCATTGCCGATTTACTTAAGCCTTCAAGCGGAGATATTTCCATTCTCGGTAAAACGCCGCGTGAGATTCGGCTTCAGCAGAAATACGGAATCGTATTCCAAAGCCCGGTTCTTTATGACTGGAGAACAGTAAGAAGAAACATCTGCATGCCGATGGAAATAATGAAAATCCCCAAAAAGGAGCGCACCGCGAGAATAACTAAAATGCTCGAGGTTGTCGGGCTTGAAGATTTCGGATATAAATATCCGTTCGAGCTGAGCGGCGGCATGCAGCAAAGGGTCGGCATAGCAAGGGCCTTGGCGCTTGATCCGGATTTTCTGCTGATGGACGAACCGTTTTCCGCACTTGACGAGTTCACACGGGAAAAGCTTAATGAGGATTTACTTAATATATGGAGCAAAGATAAAAAGACAGTTATCTTTGTAACCCATAATATTCCGGAAGCTGTTTTTCTTTCCGACCGCGTTGTGGTTTTGTCACCGCACCCGGGGCGCGTTTCAGCTATTGTAGATATAGATTTGCCCCGCCCGCGCAAGAACGCGCTGCGGGAGGAAGCAATATTCTACGAATATGTGGCAAAGATCAGGAAAAGCTTCGAGGGGGTCTAACAGGTGGAAATAACTAAAAAAGACCGCAGAATCGTTACGGCAGTTTGGGTAACCGGATTTTTTGTGCTGTGGGAGCTTTTAGCGTTTCTTATACAGTTTGTCATGCGGGTTCCGATGGCGAACACAAAGATTCCTTATTTTCATACGGTGGTCGGCACCATTGCTCAAAACTGGCAGTCGCTTTTAAAAGACAGCGCCATTACCTTCTCAAGGGCGGCTATCGGGTTTGCGTTAGGCGCGGCTGTTGGGATAATTCTTTCGATAATTATGAGCCTGTCTAAGATGGTCGAAAAAATAGCGTTCCCCTATCTTATCATCTCGCAGATGATACCGATTTTGGGGCTTGCGCCTATTTTATTCAACATTGTCAGGGATATGGATACGGCGAGAACAATTATAGCCGCGTATATAACATTTTTTCCTGTTTCGGTAAACATGCTCAGTGGTCTTAAAAGCGTTGAACAGGAAAAAAAGGATTTGCTTTATTCCATAGCGACAAACAAATTCAACATTTATTACAAGCTGATGATTCCGGCGTCACTGCCCTATCTTTTTACGGGGTTGAAAATAACGGCACCCATGGCGGTTACGGCTTCCATTCTTGTTGATATGCTTGGGTCAAGCAGCGGCATAGGCGTTGAGCTTTTATATTCGCTTTATTCCAGTTCGACCGATGTTTTCTGGGCGGCTGTCACCGCCAGCGCGATTCTTGGAATTTTCAGTTACTATGTCATTGTTTTTATAGAAAAACTGTCCCTTCCTTATAAAAAGAATATGCCTCAAAAAGGAGCTGACAGTCAATGAAACAAAAGGTTGAAAAGATAGAAAAATTAATTCTTCCTATATTATTCGGTGTTTTGCTTATATTTTTGTGGCAGGCAGGTTTCTTGCATTACATATTCAAGCTGAAGGTATATCAGCTGCCGTTGCCCACAGATATCGTTGATTCACTGAGAATGAATTTCGGCAAGGCACTGTATGACTGCGCGATAACCATATCAGGTGCGATCATCGGCATGGCTTTCGGGTCGTTTTTAGGTTTCGCGATAGCGGCGATCGCTACTTTTTTCCCCAAGTGGGGATATGGCGGCATGGTTGTTGTCACAGCGCTTAACGCAATCCCGATTGTGGCGCTTTCACCTATTATGAACTGCTGGTTTTCCTCGGGCATGGCACAGAAGATCGGCGTCGTCACCGTTGTGTGCATGGCTGCCATGGCGCTTAACGCCTACAGCGGGCTAAATAAACTCAAGCCCTTTTCAATAGATCTTATGTATACGGCGGCGGCGGACAAATGGACTATTTTCACAAAATTGAGGCTGCCCAACTGCCTTCCTCACATTTTTACCGCCTGCAAAATCAATGTGGCGTCGTCGATTATAGCGGCGATAATCAGCGAATATTTCGCATCGTCAACCGCGGGTCTTGGCTTTGGCATCAAGGATAATCTCCGCAAAGCCGAGATGTCGACAGGATGGTCCTATATAGTCGTAGCTTCGCTGGCTGGTGTTGTTTTATACAGCATCATAGTTATAGTGGAACGCAATGCCATAAAGTGGCATGCTTCACAAAGATAAATATTTTTAGGAGTGAGAATTATGCGTAAAAAGAGTAAAGGTTTAAAACGTCTGTCAATTATATTGGCACTTGCAATGACCGCCAGCCTGTTTGCCGGCTGTTCTTCAGGAACGTCATCCACGGGCAGCGCTTCAGCGGGTTCGACAACTGCCTCGGGCTCTCCTCAAAAGGTTACTTTGCAGTTAAAATGGCTTCCGCAGTCACAGTTTATGGGATATTATATCGCCGAGGAAAAGGGCTATTACAAGGACGAGGGTATTGATATCAACATTCTTCCCGGCGGCAGCGACATCATTCCTGAGCAGCAGGTCAGCAACGGCGTTGCGGACATCGGCGTGACATGGACCTCCAGCCTGATGAAATATCAGGAAAAGGGCTGGGATCTTAAGGAGGTCGCACAGGTATTTCAAAAGAGCGCCATGCTTCTTGTTTCTAAAAAATCCAGCAATATAAATAGCGTTGCCGATTTTAAGGGCAAAAACATTGGTTCATGGTTTGGCGGCAATGAATATGAACTTTACGCTCTGCTCGGAAAATACAATCTTAATAAAGACAAGGACATAAAGCTTGTTCAGCAGGATTTCACAATGAATCAGCTAGAATCCGGCAAAGTTGACGTTGCTCAGGCGATGACCTACAACGAGTATGGTCTTTTACTTGAAGCGGGCTATACAGACGCCACACTCAACAAGATTGATGTTAACGACGAGGGCGTGGCGATGCTTGAAGACTGCCTGTTTTCAAATTCAGACTGGCTGTCTAAGAACCCGGATCTCATGGCCAAGTTCCTTAAAGCGTCTATAAAAGGCTGGCAGGATGCCTGCGCAGATCCTGAAGCCGCAGGTAAAATTGTTTATGAGAAAAACAAGAGCGTATCATTGGCACACCAGACCTATATGGCAAAAGAAGTTGCAAAGCTTGTTGTACCGTCCGGCTTCGATAAAACCCAGATAGGTTACATGGACCCCGCCGCGATAAAGCAAACAGCCGATTTGGGTCTCAAATACGGTCTTTTGACCAAAGCCGCGGATACCGCAAACACGATTGACGATTCCTATTGGAAAAAAGCTGTCGGCAAATAATATCGGAAGAGGCTGAACCATATGAAAAAAATATTGGTGAGCGGTTGCCTTTACGGTTGGTCCTGCCGGTATGACGATGGGAATGTCACTTGCGAAGACCCGCGTTTTCTAAGATGGAAAGCGGAAGGAAGACTTGTTCCGGTATGCCCGGAGGTGTTCGGCGGTCTTCCCACTCCCCGCCCTGATTCTCAGCGGATCGGCGGCAAGGTTATCGCCTGCACAGGCGAGGACGTTACCGACCAGTATGAAGCGGGCGCTCAAGAGGCGTTAAGGCTCGCCAAAGAAAACGACGTCGCTTTTGCCATCATGAAAGAAGACAGTCCGTCATGTGGTAGCGAGTTTATCTATGACGGAACGTTTACCGACACAAAAATAAAGGGGCAGGGGAGAGCTTCTCAATTGCTTCTGGAATCCGGATTTAAGGTTTTCAATGAAAATAGGATAGACGAGGCAGAAAAGCTTTTGCGAAATGCGTAAGCATAATTTGGACCGATTCCACCTGGTTAAAAAACCGCGACAGCCCAAAGGAGCGTTGCCTGAACAGTAAAAATATTGTTAAAATAAATCAAATAAAGTAATTTGGGCAACTTTGTGTATTGACTTGTTTCGGCAATGTTTGTTATATTATTAATAAGCATTGTGGCTGCCGCGTTTCTCGCGGCAGCCATTTTTGTTATAATTTTATTATCGCAGTAATAAAATTAAAGCGGAATAATCTTGTTATCTCGTTCTTGTTTGAAATTGCAATAAGCAAATTATGGAGGGTGCATTATGTCAATCACATGTAATTCCATTTTGAACATGCCGTCGCTGAAAAAGAACATCAGTTTACTTGGCGGAAAAAAAGGGCTGAATAACCCTGTCAGATGGACACATGTGCTTGAAAGCAGTGAAGCCATCCAGTTTTTACAGGGAAACGAGCTTACCTTTATGACCTGTGTTTACATAGGCAACGACACAGAACAGCTGCTTGCCGCTATCGACGGGCTTTACGCCCAGCATGTCGCCGGGCTTGTTATTAACACAGGCAGATACATTATGAAGGTTCCGCAGAAGGCGGTTGATAAAGCTGAATTGTTAGGGCTCCCTTTGTTTGAAATTCCTTGGGAGATCAGCCTTGTTGAGGTTACGAAGCTCATCGGCGCGGCGATCGTGGAGAGCGACAAGGAAGAGAAGTCGGCCTCCTTTCTGCTTGAAAAAATTCTGATGTCCGACCAGAACAATTATGCCGACTATCTGCACACAGCCGAATTTTATGGCTACAGTCTTTCGGGACCTCTGCGCATCGCCAATCTTGAGTTTATCAATCTGCTGCAATATGCCGAGCGGGTGAGCGACCGCACCAGCCTTTCCAGCTGCCAGCATCAGATAGAGCAGCTTGTCTGCCGTATTCTTGAGTCGTATTCAAAGAAATGCATGTTTATGTGGAAGGCAAACAATCTGATCTTTATCGTGCCTGTCGAACCCGAACGTGAGGTTGAGCAGGTGGATTCCATAGCGCATTATATTCAGGACGAGGTTGAGCGGCATATGAGCGGTCTTGCCGTTCATATGGGATTGGGCGGTTTTTACGAGGGGATTGAAAAGCTCAAAAAAAGCTATACCGAGGCGCAGCTTGCGTTAAAGCTTGCGAAAAGCGACGGGGGAAAAACGTACGTCCTCTATCGAAACGCGGGCATTTACAAGTTTCTCAACAAGCTTAACGATAAGAATATTATGATCGACTTTTATGAGGAAACGCTTGGCTGTCTTTTGCAATATGACGCCAACAACAACACCGAGTTTACTGAAACGCTGCGTGTGTATCTTGAAGAAGGCGAAAACACGGCGAACACGATTCAAAGGCTTTATATCCACCGGAATACACTCCAGTACCGCCTTCACCGCATCGAAGAGATTCTTCAGCAGAGCCTTAAAAACTCTGAGGAAAAAATAAATCTCCAGATTGCCTTCAAAATCCAGAAGTTTTTGAACTTTAAAGGCTTTTCGATTGAAAGCAAAAATAAATCATGACAAATGAAACGTAATATAATTGTTTTAGCAGCACATAGACAAATAATCGAAATATTCTATAATAAATACATACTAAAATATACGCTGAATCTGGTGTAGACAATATGAGCAAGGGTGCTTTTGAAAGCTTTGGGCTTTCATGGGCGCCCTTTTTCTTTTGCCAAAATTTTTATTCAAGATAAGGAGTGAAAATTATGAAGACCTTGTTTAAAAACGGAACGGTCATTAATTCAGACAGCACCGTTAAAGCAGACGTACTCATCGAAAACGGCAAAATTACCGCGGTTGGAACCGGCTTGAACAGCGACGGCGGGGAGGTTGTCGACGCAGCCGGAAAGTATGTTCTTCCGGGAGCCATTGATTCACACACGCATCTGCAAATGCCGTTTAACGGCACTGTTTCGGCAGACAGCTATTTTGCAGGCACAAGAGCCGCGGCATGCGGCGGCGTAACCACCGTTTTTGATTTTGCGATACAGCGAAAAGGCATGGGCATTCGCCAGATAGCCAAAGAGCGCGACGATCTTTGCCGTCCGCAGGCATGTGTGGATTACGCTTTTCACGTTGCGCTGACCGACTTGACAGACGAGGTGCTCACCGAGTTCAAGGATGCGGTGGAATATGGCCTGATGAGCTACAAGCTGTTTATGGTCTATAAAAAAGACGGTCTTATGATGAACGACGCCGATATATATAAGGCGCTTGAGCGGTCAAAGCAAACCGGAGCGCTTATCAGCGTTCACGCCGAAAACCCCGATATAATCGATATGAATATCGAAAAGTTCCTGAAAAACGGTCAGACCTCAGCCTGGTACCATTATCTCAGCCGCCCGGAATATGCGGAAGCGGAGGCCGACAAACGCGCGATCCACTGGGCAAAAACAACAGGCGCTCCGTTATATATCGTTCATCTTGCCAATGCGGACGGCATGAAAGCAGTTGAAGATGCGGTAAGAGAAGGCTACACCATCTATGCGGAAACCTGCCCACAGTATCTGAATTTCACCAGTGACGTTTACAAGCGCGATGACGGCCGCAACTTTGTCTGTTCACCCCCGATGAAAGGTCAGGCAAGCCAGGATGCACTTTGGGACGGCATCAAAAAAGGGCTTATTACTACCATAGCGACCGACCACTGCCCGTTCACAACAGAACAGAAAAACTGGGGTAAAGACGATTTTACAAAAATTCCAAACGGCTGCATGGGCATCGAAAACCTTTACCCATATATGTTAAGCGAAGCGAATAAGGGCAGATTGTCGTTCAATAAGGCTGTAACGCTTTGTTCTAAAAATCCTTCCGACATCTTCGGCTGCACCGAAAAGGGCGCCGTAATGCCGGGTAAGGACGCGGATATCGTTTTATATGATCCGTCGATCGATTTCACAATAACAAACGACAAGATGCACTCAGACTGTGATTATACCATCTGGGAAGGCGTAAAGCTGAACGGTTACATAACAAGCACATATTCACGCGGTTTTCTCGTTTATAAAGACGGAGACTTTCTTGGCAGAGCAGGCTGGGGTAAGTTCCTCAAAAGAGCGGGCCGCAAGATTTGATGTAAAAGGAGATGCCTTATTTGAAGCTGCATGAAATCACAATTATAGAGGAAGTTTCACGCTGCCTGCTGTGCTATGATCCACCATGCAGTAAGGCATGCCCCTCCGCTTCCGATCCGGCGTCGTTTATAAAAGCGATACGCCTTGACGACCGGATAGGCGGAGCAAGACTGACACTTCTAAACAACACGCTCGGCAGCATCTGTGCCGCCGCCTGCCCTTCCTCAAAATACTGTGAAGGCGCATGCATACGCGGCAAAATAGACAGACCGGTCAGCATAAAAATGCTTCACGGCTATGTCGCACAGCTTGCAAAAGACCACGGTCTTTCTGTGCGTAAAACGGATACAACGGAATTTAAGGCCGCGGTGTTCGGCTCAGACATGGCGGGCTTGGCGGCAGCCGCGGCGCTTGCAAAAAACGGCGTAGACGTCATAGTATTTACGGATATAACAAGCCTGCAAACCCAGTTGATGATCAAGTTTGCCGACGAAAAAATCGACAGCGTCATTATAGACGACGGAATCCAAAATCTTTTGGCGCTGGGCGTAAAGTTTGCGGCAGATAAAAATGAAGTTGATTTTTCAAACTTTGACGCAGTGCTTTTCGCCTCAAAAAGAAGCCTTGCTGAGTTTCCGTCGCTTGACGATCTGCCTCGTGTCTTCTTTACGGGCGAACTTGTGAAAGGGCCTGACAACGCGGCGTTCAGCATAAAAAAAGGCAATGCGGCGGCAAAACGCATGCTGGAATACTTTAAGGAGGCGGATACATGAAACGGGATTTATCCATCGGGTTCTGCGGTCTTAACTGTGAAAATCCGTTTTTTCTTTCTTCCTCCTGCGTTTCGGGCGGCTATGATATGTGCGCGCGCGCGTTGGATATGGGCTGGGGCGGTTTGGTTTATAAAACCATCGGATTTTTTACGGCCGACGAGGTTTCCCCGCGTTTTGACGCGGTGGCGAGCGGCGGTGTTCCATTCTATGGTTTTCGAAATCTCGAACAGATTTCCGAACACCCGCTTGAGGAAAATCTAAAAGCGTTGCAAAGCCTTAAACGCGATTTCCCTGAAAAGATCGTTGTGTCGTCCATTATGGGCGAAACAGACGAGCAGTGGACAAAGCTTGCCGAAATGAGCGAGCAGGCGGGCGTTGATATAATAGAATGCAATTTTTCCTGCCCGCAGATGACAAAAAACTCTATGGGTTCGGATGTCGGGCAAAGCGCCGAGCTTGTCAAAGAATACTGCACTGCTGTTCGCAAGGGAACAAAACTGCCGATACTCGCGAAAATGACGCCCAATATCGGCAACATGGAAGATGTTGCACTCGCCGCCATAAGGGGCGGCTCCGACGGAATCGCGGCAATAAACACAATCAAGAGCATTACAAGGGTTGACGATAGCAGCTTGTTTGTTTACCCCAATGTTGACGGAAAATCTGCGGTTTCCGGTTACTCAGGCAAAGCGGTGAAGCCCATTGCGTTAAGGTTCATCCACGACCTTGCAAAATTTCCTGAACTGAAAGGCGTTCCCATAAGCGGCATGGGCGGCATTGAAACCTGGAAAGACGCGCTGGAGTTCATCCTGCTTGGCGCAAGCAATATTCAGGTGACAACCTCGGTTATGGAATACGGATACCGCATTATAGAAGACATGATTTCCGGTTTTTCGGAATATATGGAGCAAAACGATGTAACAAGCGTCGCTGATCTTGTTGGAAAAGCGCTTCCGGGAATGGTTCCAAGCAATGAACTCGCGCGTGATTACCGCGTAATGCCAAGCTTCAACAAAGAGGACTGCGTCGGCTGCGGCAGATGTTATATTTCCTGCCGTGACGGCGGGCATCAGGCGATAGAATGGAACAAAATCAAAAGAGAACCACAGCTTTTTGAAAGAAACTGTGTCGGCTGTCACCTTTGCACTCTTGTTTGTCCCACTCAGGCGATAAGCCAGGGCAGGCGCGTTCCTAAGAGTTAGCCATAGCGATATAACAGATAAAGAGGTATTGTTTTATGTGCCTTCTCTTTAAAAATTGAATTGCTATAGATATTCAGATCAATTATTCAAAATAATTTTTGGGAGTTATTCATTATGAGTATAAAATCAGAAGAAATCAAGGCAAAGTCCCTTAAATACAACCTCCAGTCATGGTCAAAACAGGGAGGTTTGAACCCAATTACAGTCGAAAAGGCTGACGGCATCTATTATTGGGATTATGACGGCAACCGTTATTCGGATATGTCCTCACAGCTTGTCAATCTCAACGTTGGTCATGGCAACCGCGCCATTGCCGAAGCAATAAAGGAGCAGGCGGAAAAATTCTGCTACATGGGGCCAAGCTTCGCTGTTGAAAGCCGCGCTGATCTTGCTGAAATGATCGTCAACCTCATGCCCGATAATATCGGCAAGGTGTTTTTCACAAATGCGGGCGCCGACGCCAATGAAAACGCGATAAAAATGGCGCGTATGTATACCGGAAGAAATAAGGTTTTCAGCCGCTACAGAAGCTACCACGGCTCAACCTTCGGAGCGGGCAACCTTACAGGTGAGCCAAGGCGTTTTCCGCTTGAACCCGGCATCCCCGGCTTTGTAAAATTCTTTGACCCTTATATCTATCGTGAGAAGATCAAGTTTGCAAGCGAAAAAGAAGCGTCGGAATATTATGTCGGAAAGTTAAGGGAGCAAATCTGCTACGAGGACGCAAACAGCGTAGCCGCCATCGTATTAGAAACAATCACCGGTTCCAACGGCGTTATTATTCCGCCTGAAGGTTATCTTGAGGGTGTGCGCAAAATCTGCGACGACTACGGCATCATGTTGATCTGTGATGAGGTTATGGCGGGCTTCGGCCGCACCGGCACAATGTTTTCTTTTGAGCACTGGGGCGTAAAGCCTGACCTTGTCTCTTTTGCAAAGGGCGTCACGTGCGGCTATGTTCAGCTCGGCGGCGTCGCGGTTTCCAAAAAGGTCGCGGAATATTTCGACGATCATTTTCTGTCCTGCGGTCTCACCTACAGCGGTCATCCGCTCGCCTGCGCCGCCGGTATCGCATGCCTTAATTTTTATAAAGAGAACAATATTCTTGATAATGTCAACAAAACCGGCAAGCTGCTCGGCGAAATACTGGAAGAGTCAAAGGTAAAGCACGCCTGCGTAGGCGATGTACGCTATATCGGTCTTTTTTCCGCAGTTGAGCTTGTAAAAGATAAGGCAACAAAGGAGCCGATGGTTCCCTACGGCTGCGATCCTCAGGGGATTATGTCAAAGATCGTGAAAATGCTCGCGCAAAAAGGCTTTATGACCTATTCGCATGAAAACATGATTTTGATATCTCCTCCGCTCATTATCACCGAGGAGCAGCTCAAAGAAGAAATGCAGAAGCTTGACGAAGTCCTTGATGCCGTAGACAAAGAGATGCTTTGATCTATATAAATCTATAATAAACTACTTCTAATGAAAAGGGGTCTTATTATTATGTACACCTGCAGTGAAAAGAGAATGGAAGACAAAATCACGACCTTTTCAAAGTTCGGTGACACCGGTCACGGCGGTATCACACGTTACTCACTTTCCAAAGAGGCCCGTCAGGCGAGAGCTGAATTCCAAAAGAGGATGGAAGCCATAGGCTGCACCGTCGTGACAGACGATATGGCCAACATGTATGCCACCTTGCCGGGAACCGACCCTGACTCGCCGGCGATTATGTCGGGTTCACATTTGGATTCCGTTCTTCAGGGGGGCAACTATGACGGCGTGCTTGGTGTCATGAGCGCCATGGAGGCTTTGGAAACAATCGCGACTGAAAAGATTCCGCACAAACATCCCATGACTGCCGTCGTGTGGACTAACGAGGAGGGCTCGCGCTTTGAGCCCGCGATGATGAGCTCCGGTGTTATAACCGGAAAATTTGATAAAGCCGCTATGCTTGCCTCGGTAGCCAAAGACACCGGCGACGTTACATTTGGCGAGGCACTCGATGCTTCGGGTTATAAAGGCAGTGAAGCGAACCGCGTAGACCCGAAAAAAACCTGCGGCTTGGTTGAGTTACATATCGAGCAAGGCCCAATCCTTTACGCGGAGGGCTTTGATATCGGTATCGTCGAGGGTGTCTGCGGTATGATTAACTATGAGATTACCTTTAAAGGGCAGGCCGATCACGCCGGAACCACCCCCATGCCATATCGTAAGGATGCCCTGTGGGCATGCGCAAAGACCTTGGAGTATCTTCACACCGAATGTGACAAGCTGGACAAAAAGCTTGTTTATACCACCGGCAAGCTTTACTGCCACCCCAATATCCACACGATAATACCGGATGAAGTCAAGTTGACAATTGACGCCCGCCATCAAGATCCTGCGGTTGTGGCTCAGGTCGTCGACATCATAAAGGCCATTCCTGCTGTTGTTGAAAAGTGCGAGGTAAGCTATCAAGAAGCATGGAGTCGCAAAACAGTTGAATATTACAAGGAGTATGTTGACGATGTTGAAAAAAGCGCCATACTGCTTGGCTATAAAGCAAAAAGAATGTATTCTGGTCCGGGGCATGACGCTCAGTTCCTCTGCGATATCATACCCACAACCATGATTTTCGTTCCCAGCATTGACGGCCACAGCCATTGCGAACAGGAAAAATCGTCGGTTGAGGCTTGTTATAAAGGAGCAAATGTGCTGTTAAGCACACTTCTTGAAATTGACAAGAAATAATTGGGGCTTTCAAACTTTAAGATAGCCATTCATGGCAGGCCGATTTTTTTTCCTAAGGCTGCATAGGTAAGGTTACAATAATCACTGCCGTGAAAGCGGCTTGATCTACTCCTCTTTAATGTTTTTTCCGGCGCAAAAAGCGGTATTATGTTAGCTCTTTAATGAGTTGTCATAACACCGCTTTTTGCAGGCTTAATTACATTACTGTTATAGGTTTTTATTTATATCTGATTTATTTAATTTACGGAATAATTATTGTATTCTCCGCCGAAATGCGGTGGAACAATAGTTCATTGCAATTTATAAATCCGCTATAAAAAGACAGCCGGTAGCAAAGATCATAAACAGTTAGAAATTTAGCAAGACTCCTATAAAATTTAGGAATTTTTAATAACTATTTTAGTGGAGATACAAAAATATATATTGAATAGACACATAATAGAGTATATAATGTAAAACAGTAGGTTTTTTTGCGATTAAACGCAATGATGCAATTTGCATCATTGCGTTTTTTGTTACCCTTAATAGTTATATTTATAACAATTTAAGGAATATCATCTTTAAGTGAGGAATTTTAATGAAAAGAATTTTCGAGAACTGGCTGATTTCAAAGAAAGTGTTTGCAATTGTCGTTATGTCAATTGTTTCACTTTTGATTTTCGCGATTATTTCGCAGGTATGTTTAAATGCGGTTAGAATTAACGGAGGATATTATCAAAATATAAATAATGGAAAAGATCTGGTGGCGGATATTCTTCCACCGCCCGAATACATTATAGAATCGTATTTGACGGCAAATGAAATTGTCTCGACGAACGACAGCGCCACCATTAACAACTATCTGACTAAAATGAAAAGCCTTGAAAGCGACTATAATACGAGACATAAGTTCTGGATGCAAACCTTACAGGAAGGTGAACTTAAAAAAACTTTCACAGTCGATTCTTACACCCCGGCAGTCAATTTTTATAAGGTGTTTGACACTGAGTTTATTCCGGCAGTGCAAAAAGGCGACAAGGCGGCAGAACAGCAGTTACTTGCCGGTGATTTAAAGAAATATTATCAGCAGAACAGAGATGCAATCGATAAAGTCGTAACACTCTCGAACGACTGGAGTGAACAGAATGTCGACAGTGCGAATGTTGCTGTAACAGCCGCCATTATTTGCGAAATTGCCTTTTCACTTATTGCCCTGTCACTTATTATAATCTTTGGCCTTTTAGTTGTAAGGTCGTTAAGCCGCCCAATAAAAGGCATTGTGGACGCCGCCAATTCAATAGCCGACGGCAGGCTTGACATTGAACTTAATATACAAAATAAGGATGAGATAGGGTTACTCGCGGGTTCATTCAAAAAAATTATAGCATCCCTTAAGATGCTTATAAGCGACTCGGATATGCTTGCAGGCGCCGCGGTTGAGGGCAGGCTTTCGATTCGCGCCGATGCGTCAAAGCATCGGGGAGAATATCAGAAAATTATTGTGGGTGTGAACAACACGCTTGACGCGTTGACAAACCCCATTTATATTGCCGCGAACACGGTTGAAAGTTTAAGCAAGGGCGATATTCCGGAGAAAATAGAGAAGGAGTTTAAGGGTGATTTCAATCTTTTAAAAAGCAACATCAATATTTGTATCGATTCTATAAATAACCTCGTGGCTGATGCCGGCGAGCTATCAAAGGCCGCGGTGGAAGGCAGACTTTCGGTTCGCGCGGACGCTTCAAAGCATCAGGGTGATTACAGAAAGATTATAGACGGCTTAAACGGCACAATGGAGTCGGTTGTAGCGGCTCTTAATATGGCGGCAGGAACAGTGGATAGAATCAGTAAAGGTGATATTCCTGAACTGATAGAAAAGGAATATAACGGGGACTACAATATTATCAAGAATAACCTTAACATTTGCATTACGTCAATAAATGCGCTTATCGCCGATGCCGAAATGCTTTCCAAGGCGGCGATTGAAGGCAGGCTTTCGGTACGCGCCGACATTGAGCGGCATCAGGGTGATTATTCAAAAATCATCATGGGGCTCAACAGTACGATTGAAGCGGTTGTAGCGGCTCTTCATATGGCAGCCGGAACAGTGGATAAAATCAGCAAGGGTGAAATTCCAAAGCCGATAGAGGAAACCTATAACGGCGACTATAATCTTATTAAGGAAAACCTCAATATTTGCATCAGCTCTATTGATGCGTTAGTCTCTGATGCAAATATGCTTTCGATGTCAGCCGCGCAAGGAAATCTTTCGGTCAGGGCAGACGCGGGGCGCCATCAGGGTGATTTTCAGAGAATCATCTTGGGCGTCAACCAGACGCTGGACGCCGTTATTTTGCCTCTTGAGGAAACAATCTCGGTGTTGGGTGAGCTTTCAAGGGGCAACCTCGAAGCACGTGTTAAAGGTGACTACAGGGGAGAACTCGCGGCTCTAAAAAATACAATAAATGAAACACTGGGCACTTTATCGGGATACATCACAGAAATCGCCAATGTTTTAAATGAAGTTGCAAGTGCGAACCTCAATGTAGAAATAACAACAGAATTCAAAGGTGATTTTATTAAAATAAAGGGATCCATTAACAACATAGTACAGTCGCTAAACAGTATGCTGAATGACATGCTTGGTGAGATAAACACCGCTGCCGATGAGGTCGCGATCGGAGCACAGCAAATATACGATAGCAGTCAAGGCCTTTCAAACGGTGCCACGCAACAGGCAAGCTCGGTAGAGCAGCTCACGGCTTCTGTTACCGAAATAGCCTCGCAGGCACGCAGCAATGCCCAAAGTTCAAACAAGGCTAAAGCCCTCGCCGAAACTGTAAGGCAGGAAGTGAGAGACGGAGCCAGCCATATGGGTGATTTGCAGATTTCTATGCGTGATATAAATGATTCCTCGGTCAATATTTCTAAAATAATTAAGGTGATTGATGATATCGCCTTTCAGACCAATGTACTCGCACTTAACGCCGCGATAGAGGCGGCAAGAGCAGGAAAGTATGGTAAAGGTTTCTCTGTGGTTGCGGATGAGGTTCGCTCACTTGCCGGCCGCAGCGCTGTTGCAGCCAAAGATATAAAAGACCTCATAGAGAACACTGTGGGCAAGGTGGCAAATGGCTCGGAATTGTTGAATGAAACAGTAGGGCAATTTGCCGGTGTCGTAGAGGGAATGAATGAAATCGCAGACGTTGTTACAAAAATTGATGTTTCTTCAAACGAGCAAATGCAAGGTATCACTCAAGTAAATAAAGGCATTGAGCAGGTTTCATATGTAGTGCAGACAATTGCAGCGACTTCAGAGCAAAGTGCGGCCTCAAGCGGGGAATTAACTGGGCACTCTTTAAAGCTTAAAAAACAACTTTCCAAATTTTCACTTAAATAATCCAAGGCTATAAAGTAAAGTGTACACCTTGCTTCCAGTGAAACCGACGAGGGCGGCTTACCTAAAAAATGAGCGCTTTGCATTATTTGCGAAGCGCTCATTTTCTAATGACTGGCGGCTTCAAATTTTCTCAATCTTGTTTTTATCTCTGCACCCGCAAGGATAATCAAGGGCAGTATGACCTGAAACGGCAGGGCGTAATATTTATAAGTATTCAAGCCTTCAAACATTTCAGCCGTATTGGAATAGAGGATGCTTGCCAATGTTATCATCAGAAGCCCCACAGGGACGGCTAAGTTTTTATCATTATTAATGTTGATGAGCTTTGAGATCCCTTTAGTGGCTGCAAACATGCATACACATAATTTCACGAAAACATCCAGCAAAAGCGCCAAGCCGATTAAAACCTCAAAACGTGAAAAAAAGTCACCCACTGAGATTACGCTAATCACAGAATAGGAAGCGAAATAGTACATATTGAGCGACGGGAATCCCATTACAAGGATATTTCTCAAAACCGCCATAAGAGAATAAATTGTGGCAATAAGAACACCCCAGATATAAATTTTATAGGGGCTGCTGGTTGATTTTATAGAGCTGAAAAAGACAGTGAAAAGTATCGTTTCGGCAAAAGGTGATGCGAATATTGTAAACGAGCTGCCTATCAATACACTGAACTCTGTGCCGGCGACAGGCTTGATATTATCAAGATCAAAAGATCTTATAGAGATAAGAAGTGTGATCACTATCGACAGAAACACTCACGGAAAGACAAAATTCGACCATCGCCCCAATGCT
>DBTI01000224.1 GCA_002306975.1 Ruminococcaceae bacterium UBA1320 | reverse complement strand
TCTCAATCTTTTGCAGCATATGTCGGGCGTTGCAACCGCCACAAAAAACGCGGTTGATGAAATCGCCGGCACAGGCGCCGTGATAACCGACACCCGCAAGACAATGCCGGGGCTTCGTATGCTTGAAAAATACGCGGTAACTGTGGGCGGTGGAAAAAATCACCGTTTTAATCTTTCCGACGCCGCGATGATAAAAGATAATCACATCGACGCGGTGGGTTCGATCAAAGAGGCGGTTGATCTGCTCCGCTCACGCGTTGGGCACACCATAAAAATAGAGGTGGAAGCCCGCACGCTCGATGAAGTCAGAGAGGCTGTTTTTGCTAAAGCCGATACCATTATGCTTGACAATATGGATGTCGGCGCAATGAAACAGGCAGTCGCCATAATAAAAGGCGCGGCAAAGGTTGAAGCGTCGGGCGGCATCAAGGCGGGAATGCTGCGCGAGGTTGCCGAAACCGGCGTTGATATTATTTCAATCGGCGCGCTGACACACTCTGTAAAAGCGTTTGACATATCTATGAAAATAATCTAATTGTGAACATAACCCGAGATAACAGCAGCCGCCCGTTTTGAAATGAACGGGCGGCTGCTTGGTTTTATAAAAATGTTGGCAACCCTATCCTTCCACATACTGTGACAGGGCGTAGTATTCTGGTGCACTTGTTCCGTCCGGCTCTTTGTCGATTACATAGATAGCGCTCGACTGAGCGTCGGCATCGACAGAAACCACCTGCACCGTCATGTCGCCTGTCAGCTTGTAATAGCTTGTAAGCTGCTTACCGGTAGAAAGAGTGGTTACAACCATGATCCTCCCGTCAGGAAGCACCGGGGCGTCACCGCGTGTCACAACGGCCTTGAAGGTCTTTGCCTTGCCGCTGCTGTTGTAAGAGGTGTTCGCCGTTATATCGTAATACTTGTGTGCTATGACTTCACCTGTTGCCGAAAAAGGAATCCCGTACTTGTCAGCATAAATCTGAGCACATGAATCAGCCGCTCCGCTTATTGTAATCCCTTCACACTGCGTGAACACATTGTTGCCGATGTTCGTAGCAGTGCTTGGTATTGTTATATTCGTCAAAGCGTGACAGCAGTCAAACGCTTGCTCACCGATTTCCGTCAGACTTTTTGGCAATGTTATATTTCTAAGCGCGGAACAGCCCCTGAATGCATCATAATCAATACTTGTTACACTGTCCGGAATTGTAATGTCGGTGAGTGCCGTGCAGTTGCCGAAAGCGTAATTTTCTATTTTTGTAAGGTTGTATGGCAAATCCACTCTTTTCAGCGCTGTGCAGCTCATGAAAGTGTCATTGCCAAGCAGAGTAACACCCGATGGTATCGAGACGTCTGTGAATGCGCAATAAGAAAAAGCCCCATTCCCGATGCTCTTCACACTGACAGGGATTGAGATGCTTGTGGCTCCCGAGCAGCCGGCGAACGCATCGTCGCCGATTGACACAACCGTGTTGGGAATCGTGATACCTGTTATCGCGCTGCAGCCGCTGAACGCTCCATTGCCTATTTCGGTTACGCCCGGAGTTATCGTAATATCGAGAAGACCGGTGCACTCATAGAACGCACTGTCAGCGATTTTTTTAACACCCGCCGGGACAGTGAACGCCTTTCCCCTTTTCCCGTTGGGGTACATGACAAGCACTGTTTTGTCATTGCTGTAAATCACTCCGTCCACGCTGCAATAGCTTTTGTTTCCAGAGTTTATGTTTATATTCTTTAGCTTGCCACAGTCGCTGAACGCTTTATCGGCAATAGTTGTTACGCTGTCGGGCAGCGTTATATCGGTAAGAAGCGCGCAATTACCAAAGGCGTTTTCACTGATTGTCGTTAAGCCGTTTTCAACTGTAACGCTTTTGAGTTTTTGACAGCTGTCGAAGGCGGAAATACCTATGGACTTTACACCGGAGGAAATCGTTAAATCCGTTAAGTTGTGGTTGTCGAAAAACGCGTAATCCTCAATGGATTTTACACTGTCGGGCACTGTGAAGGCCTTGACTCCACCGTTCATAGGATAAGCCACAAGCACCGTTTTATCCTTGTTGTAGAGCACGCCGCCCGCGCTGCTGAAGCTTTTGTTGGCCGAATTGACATTAATGCTTACGAGGGCAACGCAGCTATCGAACGCCTCGCCGATTACATCGTTAACGCTCGCCGGTATTGTGATGCTTTTTATATTGCCTCCGCAAAAAGCAAACATTGATATACTTTTTACGCCGTCTGGAATGATAACATTTGCCGATGTGCCGCCATAAGACTCTAAAACACCGTTGACGATTTCAAAATCCGGGTTTTGAGTTGCAACTGTACCCTTTGCAAAAGCAGGCGTTGCAAGCATTGTTACAGTGGTCACGGCCGCGATAAAACCGCTGATTATTTTCTTTGCACGCATAATTTTTACCCCAATCATAAAATTTATTTTTGCAGCAGAGCGCCCGCTCAATTAACAGCCGACGCTGCATTTATAGTGCTTAGTCGTTTCCCACTCTTACATACTGTGAAAGTGAGTAATACTCAGGGGCATTCTCGCCATCCGGCTCTTTATCGGTCAAATAGATCTCGCTCACATATGAATCTTCGCCAACAGAGATATTCAAAGTTGTTGTGTCCCCTGTCAGTCAGTTAAAGCACAGATCAATGGATGAATTTTCTAACAGATTGTTGATGATTGAAGTATACTTTTTTAAAATTTTATTGTCAATAATTAACTATGAATATTAACTTTTGTTGTCACACTGTAATAAAGGCTGAGTATTATGTCATACATTTACCCTGTTTTGTAGTAATTACAGAATCAAAGTGGAATGGTTTTGTTTCTCCCCGCCGAAGGCGGGGGAGATAACATCCAGCTTCCCTGTTTTGTAACGGTTGCAACACAAAAAGGCACCCCCTGTCAAACGGCAAGCCGTGCGCGACAGAGGGCGTTTTGCAGTGGTTTATTCTATTTTCAGGTGCCCTGCGCCTCTTCTATAGAAAATTTTGCGGTAAGGCAGGGCAAAAGGCTGATTATTGAGACAAACATCGGAACGATAAGCGCTATTTTCAGCCCCTCCTGGTTGTAAAGGTCAAGCGCTTTACCCTGCATTTTATACAAAGTCAGGTTGATAAGCTCACCCACAAGCATTGTAAACAAGATTCCTGTTACATAACCTGTCAGACAGGAAACAATGTTTTCACACCACAGCTTCGCCATGAGGCGGGATTTTTTATATCCCATTGCGTGAAGCATCGCAAATTCTCCCCTGCGGTTACTGAATATAATCGAGTTGAGGTTTGTAATGGCAATGCACAAAACAATTACCATCATAACGGTAATAAACGCGAAACTCATGTCAAGTGCTTTGATATCGGTGTCAATCATGCCTTTAATGCTTTTAAAGTCTTCCACCACGGCACTTTGCGGCAATGCTTCAAGCATTGATTTCAATTCGGTGCTGTTTGGGTCAGTTAGCTTTAGAAACACCGATTTTTTTCCGTAATCTTCCCGCAAAACACCGCCTGGAATGTTGCAGGTGACAGCAAAGATTTCCGGGCCTTCAATTATGCCGCATACGCGATATTTTCCCTGAAGCATACATGAATCGTTTACCGCGCTACCTATAAAGTCATCGACCTTTACACCTTCCTGAGCCGCCAGTTTAGCGCTTATAAGAACTTCAC
>DBTI01000002.1 GCA_002306975.1 Ruminococcaceae bacterium UBA1320 | reverse complement strand
ACCGATCTGCTCACCGATATATTTAAAACCGGTTAAAGTGTCGATTACCCTCGCACCGTATTCTTTTGCAATGCAGTTTGCCATGTCGCCTGTGACAATTGTCTTAACAATCACCGGTTTCTCGGGCAGGCTGTTCATCGCCTTTTTCTGAGACAGAATATAGTCGAGCAGCAAGCATCCGGTTTCATTTCCGGTTAGCAGAACATATTCGCTTCCGCTTTTTACGGCTGCCCCGATGCGGTCGCAATCCGGGTCGGTCGCGAGAAGCAGGTCGGCCGGGTGTTTTTCCGCAAATTTGACGGCCAGACTGTAAGCGGAGGGCTCTTCCGGGTTGGGTTTCGGGCAGGTGGTGAAGTGGCCATCCGGGCTTTTCTGTTCCGGCACCACTGCCAGATTCTTAAGCCCCGCTTTTGCGAGAATTTCTCTGACCGGCTTGTTTCCCGTCCCATTAAGCGGAGTGTAAATGACGCTTAAATCAGTATCTTTTAAAAGTGCAGGATGGATGGAGCAGGACAGAACCCTGTCGAGGTACGTTTCCAAAAGCTCCGTGGGGATCAGCTGAGCGGAGCCCTCCCGGACGGCGTCCTCATAAAGCTTCTTTTTCACGCCCGTGAAGATATCCACCGCTTCAATATGTTTCTGTATGGTTTCGGCAGCCCGCAGCGTGATCTGGCAGCCGTCGCTTCCGTATACCTTGTATCCGTTATATTCGGCCGGGTTATGGCTGGCGGTGATCACGATGCCGGCATCGCACTTCAGTTCTCTCACCGCATAGGATAAAGCAGGAGTAGGCGTCAATTCTGAAAAAATCAAGGCCTTCGCCCCATTTGCGGCAAGGACCCCGGCCGCCGACCTTGCGAAATCTTCGGATTTAATGCGGCTGTCAAAGGCAATAGCGATCGTAGGCATCATTTTTTGACTTTTCAGAAAGTTGCAGAGGCCCTGCGTCGCCCTGTTGACAGTATAGATATTCATCCGGTTTGTTCCGCAACCCATAATGCCGCGCAACCCACCTGTGCCAAATTCAAGATCCTTATAAAACGCATCGTTTATTACCGGTTCTGTCATTGCAGTTAATTGATTCTTCAAGTCGGGTTCTTCTATTTCATTCAACCATTTTTGGTAAATGAATTTTACATCCATATAATCACTGCCCTTTCACTATTTTAGTTTTTAATCATTTAACGAATAACAAAAAACCGCCTGGCTGTCGTAAGTCAGACGGTTTTCTACGAATATGTTATTTGCAAATTCCAATTTTATTTTACGCTCGCTTGCAATAAACTCACGAGTAAAAATCAAATACAATAACTATTATTTGACAATTTTTTTGACTGCCAGATAAGCCATCCAGAAGGATACGACACTTTCGGCACCCTGGTTAAGATTTAAGCCGTCCTGTTCGATTCCGTCATAAATTCCGCCCGTCTCTCTGTCAATGAGACTGATGTTTTTTGAATTTTTGCCATAGTACCATGAGAAACATGCTTTGGCTCTGTCTAACAACTTCTTTTCTCCTGATACTTTATAAGCTTCAAGAAAAGCAAATGTGGTTTCACATGCCTCTACAGGCTGCTCGTCAAACTTCGCAGCTTCTTTTCCCTTTTCAAGCCAACCATTGCAGCCAATTGGCTTAAAATAGCCTTCTTTGTGAAAAGTCTTGTTTTCAAGAAAATGCAGACTTTCAAATCCGATTTGTTGAAACTGGTCTTTATTTGTAACTTGACCTGCAATGAACATTGCCCACGGCAATACCGCATTGCCATAAGTCATGCTGGCTTCAAACCAGTGCCATGCACCTTCTTTGTAATGGTCATACTGTTCGGCAAGGCTGGTAGCAAGCTTTGAAATGTAGCCTTTGGCATTTTCTCCGTCAAGATAGCCAAGCCCGATTATCGCATATGCCTTTGCTCTGGGGGATATGAGTTTCTGGCAGTTAGGCAATGCCTTTTCAATCAGTTTCCATACGGCTTTCTTAACGTTTTGTGGAGTGGCTGAATTTACAAACGTATAGCCTAATGCCCACAGACAGCGTCCAAAGCAATCTTCCGAGCCCTCTTCTTCCAGGAATTCACGATTGTAACCCATGAAATTTCGGAAAGTCCCATTTGGATTCTGGGCATAGCTCAGAAAGGAAACATATTTATATATAAGTTTTTCATACTTTTTTACGCGGTATTGATCATACATTCCGATAGCCACGATCAAAGCCCGGGCATTATCGTCTGACGTATACCCTTTGGATAAATTGGGAACACCGTAGACGGAATGCTGTAACATCCCTGTGTCGTCAGTCATGTGGATAATATGATCGGTTTTTAGCGTAAATGAATTAGTGCTCTTTTTTATTGTGCTAACGGGTATTCTTCCATATTGCTTCACTACATTGAAAAACAAATCCTTATACTGCTCCGCCACCTGATCCCACATCATTGTTTTTCCTGTTTCAGAAGTTTTCCGTTCCATTTGTTCTTTTACTTTCGGATTATCAAGCACATATTCGATGCAGTTCGCGATCGACTGCGAATCCTTGAATTCTGCAAGCAGCCCTCTGCCTTCCGAAAGCATTTCTTTTGCGTAACTATAGGGTGTTGAAACGATAACGCGGCCATACCCGACGGCATAGGCCAATGTTCCGCTCACAGCCTGATCTTTGCTGAGATAAGGCGTCATATAAATATCGGAAAGATTAAGATAACGGATAATTTCCTCTTGGGTCAGATACTTATTTACAAACGTGACATTGTCCTCAATGCCCAGTTCAGAAACCATTGCTTCCAGTGATTCCCGGTAGGTTTCACCCGACTCTTTTTGAATTGCCGGATGAGTCTGCCCGAGTATGAGATAAAGCACATCTTTATGGCTCTTTGCTACCTTTGCAATTGCTTCAATCCCATATTCCAGCCCTTTCCCCGGTCCGAGCAGTCCAAATGTACTGATAATGGTTCGGTCATTAAATCCGCTTTCCTCTTTCAGACTATCTCTGGATTTCATCGGCAAGTATGGTACGCCGTGGTTGATGACTTTTATCTTCGATTCATCAATACCATAAACATTTTTCAATAGATCAACCGTATTTTTTGCCATTGTTATTATTTTTTTGCCCTTTTGACCAAGGACATTCAAGATATGCCGCTGCTTTTCATTCGGCTCGGGAAGTACGGTATGCAGCGTCGTTACAAACGGGATTTTCAGATCGTTTACCAGATCCAGCAAATCTTCGCCATATTCGCCTCCATAGATCCCATACTCATGTTCAATGACCAGAAGCTCTATCTTGGAATCATTCAGTTTGCTTGCCGTCTGCCTATAGCTTCTCACGTCATTCTGCGTAAGCTCCATTATGACTTTGTCGTCATACCGCAAGTTCCGGTTGCTGACGGCAATAATTTTGGAACGGCTCATCAGTTCAATCTTGCTCAAATGCGTAACAAGATCCTGTGTAAAGGTTGCAAGCCCGCATTCTCTGGGCGGATAGGTACTTAAAAATGCTATATTCATTGGTTTCTCAGAAATCAAAATGCATCACTCCTTGTGTTTATTGTAAGCGAAAAATCATAATCATTACAGCTATTCCCATTAAGGTTAAAACTCAATTAAATTCTCTTATCTTAATTGGAATTGCTGTAGCGCTAAACCGTGTGGCTGATAATTACATCCTGCTCTATTGTTCTTGTATCATTCATCTCAACGCTTTCAGTTTCAGTAAAAGCTGTATCTATATGCACGGATTTGCGATTAACTTTACAATCTGAGGCAACGATTATGCCTTCAAGTTTTGCGCAAATGCCAACATCTACGTTGTTCCATATCACGCTGTTGATCACTTTACTGCCCATATGAATGCAGGTATCATCCCCGATTACCACATTAGGCCCGACTGTCGCATACGCTCCGATTTTCACGTTATCACCGATATATACCGGACCGGTAATAACGGCAGAGGTGTCAATCATGGATTTTCCGTCTTTAAAAACACTTTTATCGGCAAAATGGACACCTGAAATCCGGCAGGCTCCGGCCATAATATCTTTGTGCGTCTGCAAGTATTTTTCCGGTGTGCCGATATCCATCCAGTAGGAGCAGCCTTTATATACTGCGACCTTATACCCTTTTTGCAAAAGCGCGGGGAAGGTCTCCCGTTCAACTGACACCGGCTGGTTCTTTGAAATTTCGCTTAGCACTTCAGGCTCAAGCACATAAACTCCTGCATTGATATAATTGGACTTGATTTTATCACCGGTTGGTTTCTCAGTAAAAGAAAGCGCATAGTTGTTTTTATCATATTCGATGACACCATATGCGGAAGGATTTGCTACCTGGGTGACGGCAATTGTTACAGAAGCCGACTGTGATTTATGAAAATTAATAAGATCTGTGAAGTCCATATTACAAAGGATATCCGCATTGAAGACTAAAAATGTATCCTTGTACAAATCCTCGGTATTTTTGATGGCGCCGCCTGTTCCCAGAGGAATATCCTCATGGACATACTCGATTTTAAGCCCGAACTTGCTGCCGTCACCAAAATATTCTTGTATATATTTTGATTTATAACAAGTGCTGATGACGATATCATTGATACCGCAATTTAGAAGGTTCGCCATGCTTCTCTCCAAAAGAGGCTTGTTCATAATAGGAACCATCGGTTTTGGAATTTCGTTAGTTAAAGGCTTCAGTCTAGTTCCCATACCTCCGGCTAAAAACAATGCTTTCATATTTTCCCTTTCCAAATAAGTCAATCATTACCTGCTGATAGTAAAATTGTGTTATATATACATCAAGTAAGACCAATCTTATGGGTATCGGTGCATGCCTATAAAATTCAACATGCATTTATAAAAAGTCGAGCCTGCTTCGCTATAGGCAAAACAGGCTCGATCACAATATAATATTGTAACAGTATTATATTTCCTGTTCTACTTCCGGGCATGATTTGATATACTCGAGCAGCTCGCTCAAATTCGCAGTAGCAAGAGCAATGCAGGTATCCGCAGCGCCATAATACATTCTGACTTTCCCTGTTGCATTATCTAGTATCCATCCGCAAGGGAATACCGCTCCACCCACATCACCCTCCTTCTCATAATCTTTTTGAGGCCCGAATATCCACTCGTCGCTTCTTCGTAAAATTTTGAATGGATTATCAAGATCAAGGAGTGCCAGCCCTAAACGATAGATAGCTCCCGCCGCAGTCTGCCTCAGGCCGTGATAGAGAATCAGCCAGCCATCCGGAGTTTCAAGCGGTTGCGCGCTCAAGCCAATCTTGTTTGCATCCCACCAGCCACCTGTGCGTGCAGGAATGAGCACCTTACGATTACTCCAGTTCTTTAGATCATCCGAACTTGACGCCCAGATATGTGTACCCGGCAGCTTGCTCGCGGCGGCCGGCCTGTGGATCAGTATCCACTTGCCGCCTATTCTTCGAGGGAATAAAGCGGCGTCTTTATCTTCAGGGGGCAGGATTGAACCTATTCTCTCAAATTCGACAAAATCTTTTGTCAGAGCAAGGGAAACCATGGGACCTGAACATGAATATGCAGTATAGGTTATTGCCCATTTATCAAGCTCATCAAGCCGTGTAATACGCGGATCCTCAACACCCCATGTCTCTTCCGGGTAATTTTGGGGATCTGCCTCAAAAGTAGGCTGCGTATCAATCATCCAGTTGACAACCCCGTTTTCACTAGTGGCTTTTGCAAGATGTGAAAACCCTCTTCTGTCTTCTGCCCGTGCAAGCAGCAAAACTTTGTTTTGATAGTTTGTCACTGCGGGATTAAATACCGTGTTTACCGGATACGGCCAGTCTTTGGCTGACAAAATTGGATTGTTCTGATGCCTGACGAATAAATCTTTATATGTATTATCCGAGTTTTTAAGCCTTGTTTCAAAATGCTGCATGTATAAGAAATACCTTTCTCCATGTGTGAGTGTTTGATGTTTTATGGAAGTAAATTGATCTGACGGCATTGATTTTTCACTGTTAGCACTCATTGCCGACAAGTACTAATATCCTTATTATACCACTAAGTTTACATAAGTCAAGTGATTATGAATAATAGTTGATATTTTAATTAATATATATGTTAATACTTTTATTATAATAATTATTTGAATTTTAGATTGACAAATTATTTTCTATGCTGTAAGCTGTGTTTAAAATAAAGAAGAAGGTCAGGAATCGTTCAAATGTATATTTTAACAGAGGCAATTGTCTCAAATTCCGAAATGATAAAGAATTACAAAGCATGCAGGGAAAAGGCGGAAGGCATCGGTAAGATATTTGTACTGAAAAACAACCAACCAGACGCCGTATTGTTTTCGATAAATGAATATAAGAAGATTTCAGTATTAATCGAATATCTGGAAAGCCTTGAGGACAAAGATATTGCAAAGGTTATAGAGTCTTTGCCAAAAGAAGGAGTCCGGGAAACGAACACCACCGACGGTTTATAAACTTAAAGATTGCGAATCATTGCCTTAACCGGTATTCCTTAACTTGCATTTTGTGGAATTATATCCCTGTTCTAGTTGTTTAGCAAAGAAAAATATGTATAGACTTTAAATAGAAAGTTTATACATATTTTTTAATCGCAAATGCCAAAAAGTGATATAATATGTGTTAGTAATTTCTTAGGTCACTTAAGCTTGACGGAGGAAAAGAAATGAACTTTATAAAACGTGCGTTGCTCAGCGTGTGGAAACATAAGGTCAAAAACCTGATACTGATCGTTACATTCAGCGTAATCGCCGCTCTTGTTTATGTCGGAATCTGCGTTCCGGCAGCAGCGCAGCAGCAGGTAGACAGAGCGAAAAAAACGGTGGGTTCTGAAGTAACTATATATCTTAATATTGAGTCGTTACCTCATGCCACTGGACCGGTTAATCCAGTTACTTTAAACTCTGAAAATCTCAGCAACCTATCAAAGATTAATCATGTGCGAAGTTATAATTATGTTACAAGTTCAATTTTTATTGTATCCGACGGCTTTGATATGATCGGAGATGAAGATATCAGGAAAGCAGATCAGGCAAGATATCCAGAAGACAGGGTTCCTCCAAATATGAATTTATATGGGGCGCTTGACATATCTAAAATGGATCAGTTCCTGTCAAGAGGCTATACGCTGTGTTCCGGTAGGTTTATAGACTCCACTGATATCGGAAAACCGGTCGCTATGATTTCAAAGAATGTTGCCGACAAAAACAACCTGAAGCTTGGCGATAAAATAAAAATAAAAACCATTATAAAGACAGCAAAACAAATTGAATATACCGTTGTTGGGACTTATACGGCACCGCCTGTGGACAGCACATTGGCGAGGTTTTATATGTCAAATCCGGTAAACGATGTATTCATACCATATGATCAGGTCGGGCTGTTTAATCGTGATTACGGAAAACCTTTTGCAACAGATAAGGATGTAATGACAGCCATATATTTTCTTGACGACCCGGCTAACGTCACCAGCTTTATCAATCAGGCGAAAGCGATTATTCCCAGCGACTATAAAATAGAATCAAACGATGATTTATATAAGCAAACGGTGGCACCGCTTGAAAAGATAAACAATACTACAAACTTGTTTGCCCTTATAACCGTTTTGGCTGGCTGCCTTATTATCGGGCTGGTTATTGCCATCTTCCTCAAAGGACGCAACTTTGAATACGGTGTCCTACTTGCCCTCGGTGAAAAAAAGGTGAAGATTATCGGGCAGACAATTCTGGAGGTTCTTATCCCCGTCTGCCTTGCGTTTTGTATCGCGCTGGCTGTCGGTAATGTTGCGGCTAAGCAAATTGGCGGCGCGATGCTCAAAAATGAAGTCCAGACGGAACAGCAGCAGAAAGAGGATATTGAAAGCACCGGCACAGGTGGGAAATCTGAGATCATTTTATTGGAAGGGCTTGTGGGAAAGTCACTGAACGCTGTACCCATTGGGGATATCAATATTGCACTGACGCCGTCAGATTGTGCAAAGCTTGCGTTGGCAAGCCTGTTGATTGTTCTTATTTCCATTCTGATTCCATGCGGATCAATTCTGCGTTTTGAACCGCGCCGCATTCTTACCTCGCAAAAATAACCGCGTTCTTAAAAGATTGTTCATTAAAATCTTTTAATCATAAGGCGGTATATCATATAGCACTATACTTCCAAGTCATTTAAGTTTGACGGAGGCAAAGAAATGAATTTTATAAAACGTGCGTTGCTCAGCGTGTGGAAACATAAGGTCAAGAATCTCATACTAATCGTTACATTCAGCGTAATCGCCGCTCTTGTTTATGTCGGAATCTGCGTTCCGGCGGCAGCGCAGCAGCAGGTAGACAGAGCGAAAAAGACTGTGGGTTCTGAAGTAACTATATATCTTAATGTTGATACAGTCCCCGAAAGTGGGGAATTTGATCCGGTTACTTTGAACCCTGATAGTCTAAGTAAGCTTTCTAAACTAAGCCATATACAAAGTTATAATTATCTTACAAGTACAACTGCTGTAGTATCCGACGGTTTTAATATGATCGGAAACGAAGATATCAGACAAGCAGCGCAGGAATCCTTTATACCAGGCATGATATTTCCCAATATGAATCTTTATGGAGCACTGGATATCTCTAAAATGGATAAATTTCTGTCCGGAGGTTACTCGTTGTATTCCGGCAGGTTTATAAGCCCCTCTGATATCGGAAAACCTGTTGCGATGATTTCAAAAAATGTTGCAGATAAAAATAACCTCAGGCTTAGAGATAAGATCAAAGTAAAGGATTGTCGGGAAATTTCAAAAGGAATAGAGTTTACCATTATTGGGACTTATACGGCTCCTGCTGTAAACAGCACACTGGCAGAATATTATCAATCAAATCCGGTAAACGATGTGTTCATACCATATGATCTGGTTGGGTTGTTTGATTATAGCACTTGGAACGTAAACAAACCGTATGCTACTGATAATAATGTATTGACAGCAATGTATTTCCTTGACGATCCGGCAAACGTCTCTAATTTTATCAATCAGGCAAAACAGATTATTCCCAGCGACTATAAAATAGAATCAAACGATGATTTATATAAGCAAACGGTGGCACCGCTTGAAAAGATAAACAATACTACAAACCTGTTCGCCCTTATTACCGTTTTGGCCGGCTGCCTTATTATCGGGCTGATTATTGCCATTTTCCTCAAAGGGCGCAACTTTGAATACGGTGTCCTGCTTGCCCTTGGTGAAAAAAAGGTGAAGATTATCGGGCAGACAATTTTGGAGGTTCTTATCCCTGTCTGCCTTGCGTTTTGTATCGCGCTGGCTGTCGGTAATGTTGCGGCTAAACAAATTGGCGGCGCGATGCTCAAAAATGAAGTCCAGACGGAACAGCAGCAGAAAGAGGATATTGAAAACACCGGCACAAACGGGGTCCATCGTATTGTAACAGTACAAGGACTCGTTGGGAAACCTCTGAACGCGGTGCCTATTGAAGACATCAACATTGCACTGGCGCCGACAGATTGTGCAAAACTTGCGCTGGCAAGCCTGTTGATTGTTCTTATTTCCATTCTGATTCCATGCGGATCAATTCTGCGTTTCAAACCGCGCCGCATTCTTGCCTCACAAAAATAACTGCGTCGGAGGTTACAGCTATGCATTTTATCAAGAGGGCTGGACTAAGTTTCATACATAACTTAAAAAATAACATTATTCTCATTTTGCTGTTTACAGTAATTGCAACCCTTATCCTATCCGGATTATGTATTCAATCCGCATCGTCGCAGCAATGCCTTGCCATTCGAAAAGAACTAGGAAGCGAAGTTGTCGTGCACCCGGCTGCAACCAAGGAGGGCATAGCCGGAACATTGCCTTTGGATGACTTGAATAAGGTGGCAAAACTAAAGCATGTTGAAGAAACAAACTATATGATGCCCGCTGATGTTCAAACTGTCGATTTTAAAGAGGCGGCTACTTATAAAAAAACAAGCGGCATCGGTGCAAATCTGGTAACTGTTTACGGCTTGACAGAAACCGGGCGTTTCAACGATTTTACCACCGGAAACTATACGCTCACTTCAGGTCGTCATTTGAGTACATCCGATCTTGACAAAACAAGTGTGATTATTGACGAATCGCTTGCAGAATACAATAATTTGAAAACAGGAGACAGCATTACAGTTAAAGCGAGCAATGGCAACATTAAAAAATTTACCATCGTTGGTATATATAAGAACAACGATGAGCAGAAAGAGTTAAGCGCACTGTTTATCCCCTATAAACAGATGATGACGCTCATAGGCAAATCCGAATTCAACTATGGTATATTTTTCATCGATGACCCGTTAAACATTGATACCTTTAGAAGCGATGTTGACAAATTGAACCTTTCTTCTATTAAAAGCGCTCAGGTTGACGCACAGGATGCCACATACCGTCGGCTTGCCGGGTCTGTCAGCAATATGAGCCTTATCTCAACCATAATGGTCATTGGCATTATCATCGCAGGCGCTGTGATTCTTTCACTTATCCTTATCCTTAATCTTAAGGGCAGAAAATTTGAAATCGGTGTGCTGTTGTCACTCGGTGAGCGAAAGCTGAGAATTGTCCTACAAATGGCATTGGAAGTTCTCGTTCCCGTATTAATTGCCTTTTCATTGTCTATCGCCACCGGGAATATTGCGGCACAGCAAATCGGAAATATGATGCTCGGCACAAATCAGCCACAGAGCAGCGCGTCGGATTCAGAAGCGGTTCAGTCCTTTACCGGCAAAACTTATAATAAGATTGATAATGTAACCGTCGATGTCACTTCGCAGGAAATATTGCAGATGTACATTGCGGGTATTTTACTGGCGCTTGTATCCACCGCTGTTCCGTTGGTCGTAGTTATGCGATATAATCCTAAAGATATTTTTGCAAAAATAGAATAATTGGAGGAATACTTAATGAGCGAAATTTTGCAGTTTAAAGATTTAGACTATTATTATGAAGGCCATGGGAAAAAAGTCAATATTCTAAATCAGGCTAATTTTACTTTTGAAGAAGGCAAGCTGTATACAATTTTAGGGCCATCCGGTTCCGGCAAAACTACAACGCTTTCGCTTGCCGCCGCATTGGATTCTCCAAAAGGCGGAGATGTGATTTTTGAGGGTAAAAACATAAAGGATATAGGATTTACGAAATATCGCAACAGCAAAATTGGTATCATATTTCAATCCTATAATCTGCTGCCTTACATGAACGCCCTGCAAAATGTTCAGATGGCTATGGAAATTACAGATAATAAGATTGCCAATGCGAAAGAACATGCTTATGAGCTGCTCGAACATGTTGGGATAAACCGTGACAAAGCTCGCCGAAATGTAAATAAGCTAAGCGGCGGAGAACAGCAGAGGGTTGCTATCGCGCGTGCTATTTCAACAGACGCAGACCTTATTCTTGCGGACGAACCCACCGGAAATCTTGATGCGGACACTGCACAGGAAATTATCAATGTTTTTAAGAGCATTGCACACACTGATGGCAAATGCGTGATCGCAGTGACTCACTCTATTGCCTTTTCAGAGCAGGCAGATGTCGTGGTTAAATTAGATAATGGAAAATTGACAACTGCTGAAGATAGTGTGGCTTAAAAATAATATGCGAAAAAGTGCTTCCCCAAAGAACATGGGAAAGCACTTTTGTTATTTGTGAAGTTACGATTAGGCTACCGTTAAATGAATATAATTAAGGTTAATATGATGAGTTACTATTGCAGGCATTAAAAAATCCGCTATATAAATATCAAATATTTAAGAGGATCAAATTGTCATGAATGAGGATGAAATCGCAAAACAGAAAAAGTCTGTGTTCGTGGGCGAGGCTTCGGATAAGCCTGACAGTTTTCTGTTGACCCCGCAAAAAAACCACGGCACGCCTAAGATGAAAAGAAAACACAGTTTTCGCTTTCGGTTGATCGCTTCTATCTGCGCGTCTTTAGTTTTGATTATAGGTGGTTACGCTGTTTTAAATTTATTTTTTGAGCCACATGCGACCGGCCCGCTTGCAAGGCAAATCGACAAATATTTTGTTCCTTTTAACGCTTCCAAGTACTTAAACAGTAGCTGCCCCCCGCTACATGGCGCTATTTCATACGATGATTTACTTAATGATACATACGAGGGTGCAGGAGAAGCTTCAACAGTAATACTCTGCACGGTAAGCAATATTGGAATTTACCGTGATAAGAGCGAGAAATTTAATCCGAGTGCAAGATTCGGACACTATATCTACTCAGTAAGGTAAACAGGCTGCTACAGGGAAAAGCAGTCATAAGCCCAGGTGAATTTATCGCAGTCAAAGAGAAAGCGTGGGCGTGGCTTAAAGAGCTTACAGAAGGGAAAGGGGCTAAGGGGTGGAATTTTGCCCCGTATACAGATCGACCCAAGGCAACACAGCTTCTTGAAACCAATAAACAATATGTGATGTTTTTATCATCCAAAGATGATACCGAGTGCTATCCCGTCTCGAAATGTGGATCTGGAGTTTTTTCAATTGACTATATCCAGAAAGCGGCAAAGACGGATTCGTTAAATGAGCTTGAGATGAAATACAATTCAGGATCTGAGAACGGCTCCGCAGCAAATGATATCTTTTACAAGATTTGCGCGCTGCATGTCGAAAAAGACTTTCTGCATGATGCCGGAATATAATTGAAGCATAACGTCGGGTAAAAAAACGACCCGCACCAAACCAATTGGCTATCCTAAAAGTGTGTTCAAAACTTTTAGGATAGCCGAAATAATAAGGAGCGGGTTCGTAATAATGATACGAAAAAAGCACAGGAGGGCAAGAGGGCATACGTAATTAGCAAGA
>DBTI01000113.1 GCA_002306975.1 Ruminococcaceae bacterium UBA1320 | reverse complement strand
GCGTGGCTTGTAAGACCGTCTGGCGGCAACGTCGCCATCTGCGGGAGGGAGCTTGGCTATCTTACAAAAAACGATGTTGCCTATCTGCCCGACAGCGGATTTTTATATGACTGGATGAAGATAGGCGAGGCTCAAAAGGTTTATTCAAAATTCTACAGTGATTTTAATAACGGACGGTTTGTGGAGCTTTTAAGCTTTATGCAGCTCGAAGCAGATCTGAAGATTAAAAGCCTGTCGCGCGGCATGAAAGAAAAGCTCGGCCTTGCGCTGACGCTTGCACGTGAAGCGAAGCTCACGATCCTTGACGAACCGCTCGCGGGTGTTGACCCCATCGCACGCGACCAGATTCTCGCGGCAATCCTCAAAGGCTTTAACACCGAACGCTCCATGCTCATAACAAGCCATATGATTAATGAGTTTGAATCTATTTTCGATGATGTTTATTATCTTAAAGACGGCCGCATTGCGCTTGGCGGCAGTGTGGAAGATTTGAAAGAACAGCGTCACATGACGCTTGACGAGCTTTACCGGGAGGTGTTTGCACAATGAGCAAGCTTTTATCGTTTGAGTTTTATAAAAGATGGAGAAGCTACCGCGCCGTATTAATCGGTATCCTCGCGCTTCTTGTGATCCTGATTCCCCTTACCGCGTTTTTTTACTACAAGAAACTTGATTACCCAATGGGTGTCACTTTGATATTATACCTTTTCACCATATCGGCTCTTATGATATTTCCGCCTATCGAAAGTCTTGTGCGGTTTAACCGTGACATTTCAGGCAGCGTTTCCGTGCTTGAACTTTCACTGCCGCTCCCGGCATGGGAAAAGGTGCTGTCAAAGCTGATCGCAACAATCTGCACCCTGTTTGTCTCATTATTCATATGCATTTTTTCTGCTCTTGTTCTTATCAAGGCCTTGGACGGAGCAAATTTCAATATGTTTTTCAGCAAATTTTTAAGTCAAATCTCTTCAAAACCTTTAGATGTGATATTTGCCATTTTAATTTATTTCTTAAACATCTTCTGCATAATAAGCATTATCTTTTTATGTGTTGCCGCATCCAAATCCATCACGCATAAAAACAAAATCGCCGTTCCGCTCTCTATCGGGCTTGCCATTGTCTGTATAGTAGCCTATACGCTGGCGTCATGGTTCTCTACATTTTTCCCGATTGTTACTTTCCAGATTTATAGCAACGCAGAACAGCTTTCCTCAATTTTAGTAGAAATTGTTTTCATTGTCGCATCCTTCTTTGCCACCTCGTGGCTTGTTGATAAAAAGATAGAAAGTTAATATTCCTCAAAGCTTTTCTGACTATCCCCATAGAAATAGCCCCGCGGTTTTTTCCGCGAGGCTATTTCTAATCTTTAGTTTACAGCTCCCGGCGTCGGAAAATGATACAGGCGAGTGTGAGCAGCAGCGCTGTTAATAAAATTCCCAATATTATCGGAATTTGAAATTTGTCGGGCGGGCAGGCGCCGTTTAAAAGCTTTAGGTTGTCTGAACTTAAAAAAGCCGGTGTATAATCCTTAATTTTGGGCAAAGCCGAAGTGACAAGAAGCAAACCCCAGACTGCAAAAGTTCCAACCGCAGAGAGAATATAGCTTTTGAAAACAGCGCTTGCGAAAAGCGCCGCGGCCAGCGTTATAACGCCAAAAAGCCACATGCAAAAAAGCGAAAACAAAAGATTTGACGGCTTTCCCTCCGGGAAAAGGTAGATCGTGTAAACTGTGCAAAGTGCCGCGGAACCGGCATAAGAGGCCGTCCACACAATGGCCGCAGATAAAAACTTTGAGATAACGAACGCGGAATGAGAAAGACGCTTTGTCAGCATAAGGGTTGCCGTTCCACGTGTTGTTTCAGAAACAACAGCGCCCGCATAAACGAGCATGATGACGATTAAACCCATCTCTCCGATATTTTTGAAAAATTGGGCATACGCATCGAGATAGGTCGGGTCAGGTATCTGTAACGCTACACCGAGGTCTGCCGATTTGAAAATTTCCGGCATCAGTTTTGCCAGGAGCGGACTTGTCATGCCAAAAACAAGCAGCACGGCGGCGACTGCAACGCCTTTAAAGGTTTTTATCTGCTCATAAAGTTCCTTTTTTGTAAAAGTGAAAAGATTACTCATCCTTAATCACCTCCATAAATACGTCCTCAAGCTGCGGCTCAGCCTGTTCAAAACGGGCGAGCGCCAATGACAGCCCCGCAAGACACGGGCAAATATCAGCCCCGAGCGCTTTTAAATCCTTACAGGTTACAACAAGCCGCTGCGGAGTTTCACTTTCGATTTTGTTTACATACGGCTTTTCTGAAAGCAGCTTTTTAAACTCATCCGCTTTTTGAGTTTCACCGTTAATTTCAATGATTGCCTTGTGACCGGCATATTTTTGCCTGATACCCTCAAGATTTCCTGAAAGGGCAAGCCTTCCGCCCTCCAGCATGCCGATCGTGTCGCAAATCCGCTCAACGTCCGAAAGAATGTGCGTCGAGAAGATCACCGTCAGGCTGCCCCTTAGCGACGCCATGATTTTAAGCAATTCACGCCGCCCCATAGGGTCAAGCGCGGAGGTCGGCTCGTCAAGAATAAGCAGCTCCGGCTCGTGGATCAGCGCCTGCGCAATGCCAAGCCGCTGCTTCATGCCTCTTGAAAAGCTGCCGATATGCCGCTTTATGCCGTCAAGTCCGACAAGTGGCAGCAGCTCGCCGCAGCGCTGATCGATTTTAGCCTTGTCAAACCCGTAAAGTCTGCCGCACAGCGTAAGGTATTCGCGCGGAGACATAAACCCGTAAAATTCCGGCACATCCGGCAGATAACCGATATGCCTGTTAACAGCGCAGGAACCGAAGCGCACCCGATCGCCGCACACAAATATCTCGCCGCCCGTCGGCTTTGCCGTGCCGGTAATCATGCGCAGCGTGGTTGTTTTGCCCGCGCCGTTACGCCCCAAAAAGCCGAATATACTGCCCTTTCCAACCTTCAGATCAAGCTCGTCTACCGCCTTTATTTCACGATAATACTTTGACAGGTTGTTTATTTCAAGCACCGCCATTTTCAGTCATCCTTTCGGCCTATGGCAAAATAAAGCACCGGTCCGATAAATTCAAGTATTATGATAATAGCCGCCCAGACACCGACGTTAAGGTTTCGCACACTCTTGTGACGAATAAGGTGGATTAGCGCCACAAGCAACAGCCCGATTTCCAAAACCGCCACCGGGATAAGAAAAGGCAGATATTGATTGATATTTTCCATTATGTAATTTCCTCCTGCGCCGCTTTTTGCGGCTTTTTGTTCTGATTACATACGTTATACGGTTTTTCTTTTTAAAAAGTTCAAAAGCCGGCGTGAAAATTTTCACACCGGCTTTTACATCACTTATTTTTCATTTTTTGTTTTTTTGCTTAACCCTTTGCGCTTTCGGTCATTTCTTATAACAAATATATAATAAAAAACAATCGGCAGCGGCGCGCTCAAAACTCCCCATAAGCCCCACAGCCAGGGAAACTTGCCGCGTTTTTGCGCGTCGCGAAACAGCCATATGCCCTGCGGCACCGTGATGGCGAGTGCGATTATAACCGCAACCCACTGCCCTGTATCTTTCGGAATATTGATAAGCGAAAACGATACATCGTTCATCGCGTCGCCTCCGTCCTGCGCGAGCACAGGTAGAGTATGCAAAAAAGAGCGAGCGGCACAGCCTGAATAACAGCAAAAATTGCGATATTTAAAAAAGCAAACAAAAAGACCGACACCGCAATCACTACCGCAACGGCTATAAAAATTATAAACTGTATTTTCTGACGGCGTGCAAGGCGCTTTTTAGTGCTTTTGACAATGCCGGAAAAATAAAGAAGCTCCGGCGTTTGAGGCGCTTTGCTTTCCAGATCGGCGGCGCGCTGTTCAATCAGCTTTTCTACTTCTTTATCCGTCATTGTTCTCAAGCTCCTTTTTTAAAATTTTTATACCGTTCGAGATACGCGATTTCACCGTCCCCAAAGGGATTTTAAGCGCACGCGCGATTTCTTCATAACTGTAACCGCCCGCATGCTTCATCAAAAGCGGCACACGGTGCTTATTGTCCAAAGCTTTTATTGCGCATGAAAGCTCATCGTTTTGTTCAAACTCCGTCGTTGTGTCGGCAGTCGGCGTGTAAAAATCCGCGTATTTTTCTGAAAGCTTCCGTCTTCGCCCGCTTCGTCGGCACTCTTCAATCCAGAGGTTTTTGGCGATGGTTATCAGCCATGTTGAAAAAGCCGATTTTTGCGGGTCGAAAAGCGAGAATTTTTCAATTGCGCGTTCCATGCAGTCCTGCGTTACATCGGCGGCAAGCTGCGGGTCAAGCGTGAGTTTGCGCATAAAACGAAAGACCACAGCGTAATTTTCCTGCAAAAGACGAGCGAGCGCATAATCGCCTCCGTTTTGCGCTTCTCGCACAAGCTGCATTTCCGCCCCCGAATCACCCGACAAATTTGTCACTCCCGAAGCTTTATTTGTTATACGAAATCAAGTGCCATTTGGTTCACTTTATAAAAGCAAAATTTATTGGAGCACAAATCTTAAAAGCACCACATATCCCGCAAGCACGATAATATTTGCGGCAGTCATTATAACTGCAACTGATTTTGAGCTTTTTAATCTGCGCGTTATTCCGTAAAGTGCGAGATTTATGCCGAAGAAGGCGAATGGCATACAAATTTCAGCAATTCTTCTTCCGATTTGCCCATTTATCATGACCATCAATAAACATATGCTTATGAAAAATATAACAACAGTCATTACACCCGCGTTTTTAAGCGCTGTTTTTACGCTCATTGTGCCCCACCTTCTTCAGCTTTTTTGAGATATTCGCTCATATCAGAAAGCATTTCCTTGTTTCCGAAATAACCGTTGTGGTTTACGCCCTTTATATAAACAAACTTGTAAACATTTTTAAACCTTCCCGCAAGCTTCTCGCATTGCGTGTAATTTATGATCTCATCTGTTTTCGAAGTGATAATCAGCGGAGAGGCCGAAACATTCGGAGCAAAACTTTGGGTATCAAATTTGTATCGAATCAGCAACTCGATCGGCCCATGGAAAATATCCATCTGACCGTTATAAAGGCTTTGTCCGTTGTAATAAGGCGCCACAAGCACAAGCCCCGCCGTTTTACGCTGTGACGCAAGATAAGTTGCCACACCGGTGCCGATACTGTATCCCACCGGAACAACATGTGCCTTGTCTGTATAAGACTGCTTTATTGCATAATCGTAAATATCAAGTGAGTCGGAGAACATTGTTGTGTCGCTCGCAGTACCCTTGCTGTATCCGTAGCCGCGGTAGTCAACCATCATTACGTTATAGTCTGAAAAATTTTTAAAAATTCCCTGATTTGAAAAATTATCAAATGTTCGCGATGAACTCATACCGTTTCCGGCAAAAAAGATAACCAGCGGTGCGGAAGGTTTGTCTGAATCTATTTTAAGCCAGCCTTGAAGCTGGGTGCCGTCACGCGCTGTTATGGAGATTTGTTTAAACGAGTTTTGCTCTTTGAGTGTATTAAAACATTCTACCGAATTATTCGGTTCAAAAATCAATGAATCCTGCAAAAAATATAGAACATAACTGAAAGTCGCCACAATATTGAATGCAATTAAAATTACAATTGAAACCACTTTTATAGAACGGTGCTTATTGATTAGCCCAACAAGTAAAAAGATAAGAAAATTTGCCGCCAACAGCCCAAGCCCTAAAGTTATGTAAGATTCCCCTATTCTTATGCTGTCATTCCAAGTGAAACAATAGATTATCACCGCCACCGAAGACATCAGTAGAGCGGTAAGTGCCGGTTTTTTCAACTCTCTTACCTTCAAAAAGTCCACTCCTTTGTCAGTCTTTAAAGTGTTTGCCTCATTCATAATAACATAAGATTCCACTTATCACAATATGCCAAAACATTGATTACTTAGCTAAAAATCGACTATAGTCTTTTAGAAATTGTTTTTGCTATAATAGCGACCCATAGTTATTTCTTTTTCAATATGTTTATGATTTACCGATTTTAAATTACTTTATTCGTAGCCTGTTATGATATAATGTTGTATTATACAAGATTTATTTCATTTTCCATATATGGAGGTCTCTATGAGCAGTCGAAAAAAAGGCAGATCGCAAAAAAGTAAAATAAGCATAGCCGCTCTCATTTCCGCGGTTATTATAACGGTGCTTGTCTTTTTCGGATTAAGCGGCGGATTCAAACCTATTGTGGGGAAAATTACAAAAACGGTACAAAATTATTCTTCAAGCGCGGTAGCGGTGCAAAACGCCGCAGCCGAATCGCAGGCAGGCAGTAAAACCGCATCGCAGAATAAAAACCTTGCCGTAAGTTTTATCGATGTCGGGCAGGGCGACAGCATTCTGATCGCGCGCGAAGGCCATGGGATGCTGATAGACGCGGGCACAGAAGAATCTTCAGACACGGTTGTCAATTACATAAAAAGTCAAAAGCTTTCCGCCCTTGATTATTGCGTCGGCACTCACCCGCACGAGGATCACATCGGCGGTATGGACAGCGTGATAAACTCTTTTTCTGTCGGCACACTAATCATGCCCGATGTTACGACCAACACCAAAAGCTTTTCCGATGTTTTAAAATCGGTACAAAAAAGGAAACTTAAAATAACCCGTCCCGAGCCCGGAAAGGCCTACAGCTTTGAGGGAGCGACTTTAACCGTGCTTGCGCCAAACAGCGCAAAATATGAAGACCTTAACAATTATTCCGTTGTGATTCGCCTTGTCTTCGGCAATACATCATTTCTCTTCACAGGCGACGCGCAGGCACTTTCAGAGAAAGAAATGCTTGCGAAAGGCTATACGCTAAAATCAGATGTTTTAAAGGTTGGGCATCACGGCAGCAAAACGTCCACTTCCGCCGATTTTCTCAAGGCAGTCAGCCCAAAATACGCCGTCATCTCAGCCGGCAAGGGCAATGTCTACGGTTTGCCCGCCCAGTCTACGGTCTCGCGGCTCACCTCGGCGGGCGTGAAGCTTTTTCGGACTGACCTTGACGGCACAGTCGTCGCCATAACCGACGGCAAGACAATCAGTTTCAAGACAAAAGCCGCATAATTACAGCAGTTTCACATAGAACGGAAAATCAAGGTGTTATCTCCCCATCTTCCGGCGTGAAATGACAAAACTTTTCCGCTTATTTTTTTAATTGCTGCAATCTGGGAGGATTTATGGGCAGAGTTGTTTTTCTTGTGGATATGAACGCCTTTTTCATAAGCTGTGAGACAACACGCCATCCGGAGCTTCGCGGGCAGCCCGCCGCTGTTGCGGGCGACCCAAAGCGCCGGAGCGGCATTATCCTCACGGCGAACTACGAGGCGCGCGCTTTTGGTGTTCGTACCACCATGACGCTTTATGAAGCCAAGCGGCTCTGCCCAAATATTTTGCTGCTCCCGCCCGACATGAAGTTTTATTCACAGATGTCAAAGCAGGTGATGGGCATTCTCGGCAGCTACACGCCTGTCGTCGAGCAAAACAGTATTGACGAGGCATGGCTCGACATGACCGGCTGCTCCCGTCTTTCCGGTGAGCCGCCCGCCGCCGCGCAAAAAATCATGGACGAGATAAAAAACGAGCTTGGCCTGTGGTGCTCTATCGGCATCTCTGAAAACAAGTTTTTAGCCAAAATGGCGGCGGATATGAAAAAACCGCTTGGCATAACAGAGCTTTGGCAAAGTGAGATTCACGAAAAACTCTGGAATTTGCCGGTTGAAGCAATGTACGGCATCGGTTCAAAATCAGCGGCACGGCTGAAATCACTTGGCATGTATAAGATCGGCGACATCGCGAAGTATGGTGAAAAAATTTTGCCGCGCAGCCTTGGCAAATATGGCAGCCTTGTCTATTCGCTTGCAAACGGCATTGACAATGAACCCGTCGCGCCGAACGTTCAGGATTCGATGAAGTCTATCGGGCGCTCAACCACCCTGCCGCAGGACGGTACGGATTACGACTATGCCCGGCTG
>DBTI01000216.1 GCA_002306975.1 Ruminococcaceae bacterium UBA1320 | reverse complement strand
AGGCATCGGCGCGGCAATGCTGGCAGTGCCGAAAAACGGGCAGATACGCCTCCGCAGCTTTGCGTGCGTCATTCAATTGATCACAGGTTGGAGCTGGCGTAGTTGAAAACTCATGCTGCGGTATAAGCGGAATGATGTTGTAGATATCTGCGCCCGCTTCTTTGACCGTGCGCGCGATCTCCGAAATATGGCTGTCGTTGACGCCGGGAATCAGCACGGTGTTGATTTTTACGGCGGCACCAAGCGTTGACATCAGCCGGATTCCCTCAAGCTGCTTCTCAATCAGTATTCCGGCGGCTTCAACACCGGTGTACGTCACACCGTCGTATACAATGTGCGATATAATCTTCGCTTCAATCTCCGGGTTCACTGCGTTGACGGTTACCGTAACGGTTTTCACCCCTGCCTCAAACAGCGACCGGCCTTTTTCGGGCAGCAGCAAGCCGTTTGTGCTCAGGCATTTGATCAGCTCCGGATACTGTGCGTGCACAAGCCGGAAGGTTTCAATAGCCGCATCTGTTGCGAGTGTGTCGCCGGGCCCGGCGATGCCGACAACCGTGATCTCAGGGCAGAGCGTAAGAGCTTCGCCCACTTTGCAAAGCGCCTCCTGCGGAGTCAGCACCGTGCCGGTCACACCGGGCCTCTGCTCGCTTTTATTCAAAGAGCGGCGGCAGAACCGGCACTGGATGTTGCAGGCGGGGCTGACCGGCAGATGCAGTCTGCCGAACTTTGTGTTCGCTTCCCTGTTCAGGCAGGGGTGCAATTTTGCAAGCCGCGCAAGCTCCGGGTCGGATAAAAATTTTTTAGAGGATGGCAATTGTCATCATCGCCTTTCATTATAGAAACATCACATTAAACAGGCGTTGTTTGCATGATTTTGCAAGCAACCCTTAACGGAACCGGATTTTTTCGTTTTTTTCAATTTGAATAATATGACCATCCTGAATGATGAGTGTCACCGAACCGAACTGGATGTCCTTTAAGTATTTTTGCAGTTTGTCATAGATATCTTTTGAAATAACGGTGTCGAATGTCGGCATTTTTTCATATTGAACGGACATGTCAATCACCAGCCTTAAATATAATAATATAGATAAAAATACTCAAGTATAAGTGATTAAAAAAGACAGCCCAACGTCTGCCTTTCAAAAAGTATCTGGCAAAACCTTTGGCGAACAGGGTATTCTATTGAAGATGGCAGCACATTCGCATCATCATTATTCCTCAATTCATATTAAATGAATATGTTTATTATAATAATATGCCAGATCAGAAAAAATGTCAAGAATAAAAACGCCAATCGGCACAATTATTGTCATTCCGCTTTCAAGAGCACCGTTTTATGCCGGAATTTCCGGTAGCCTCGAAGCCAATCCGTATCTCGCCTTCCTTGCAAAAGTTTCATACTTATTCCAAACAAAAAGTTTCCAAAGAATTTGCGTCAAAATCCATGATTTACGATTTTTACGCAAATTCTTGTCTTAAGTTTGTTTGGAATTCGTATCACATATTCGCTGTCATAGCGTACTGGATTTCCTTTGGATATGGGAATACTTTTCCTTGCATCTGAGAGAAGTTGCAGTGGCTTTTCATCCATGCAGACTACCGGATAATCCGCACTATATGTGCGGCTGTAGACTGCCAAAACGTCTTCCATTGCAGCAACAAACTGAGCATTTTGTTCCGGTGGAATACACCAACATTTTTTCAAGTGAGGCTTAAATTCATTTTTTTAAGAGTACGGCTGATAGTCATATGTGAAATGGATTCTATAAATCCAAGCTCCACACATTTGTCTGATAAGAGTCGAACAGACCATCTGGCATAACCTTCAGGCGGTTGACTACAGCAAAGGGCAATAATATGTGCCTCTACATTTCCATCGACTTTAGCCGGAACTGGCGGTGTAGTGCGCTTTTTACGATGTATGGCATACTCCACTCCATTTTCGGCGTATGATTTTCTTACATTTTGGATTGTGGTTTTGGTTGTGTGGAGCATTTCAGCAATTTCAGCCGTGGTATGATTCTGGCTCACATGAATATCTGATGATAACAATATATTTGCTCGCATAATGATTCTTGCTGTTGATGTACCTGTTTTTATAATTCTATGTAGCAAGTCAAATTCCTCAGTGCTCAGATCAATAATATATTTTCTTACTGGCATATGCACATCCCCTTTGGGAACAGCATATCACAGCATATCTGTTTATTCAACTATTTGTCGTTACTAAATACTAGTACTGTGTAAAGACTAAAATTTGTATATTTCCCCGCCGAAGACGGGGAAATATACAAGATATTTATTGTACCACTGTAAAACATTTAGAAGTTACACTGTACTGGGGATGCTATCATTTCTTATGCTTTTTGGCACATAATAAAAACGCAGGCTGCCTGAAAATCAAGGCAGCCTGCGCGGTCGTCGGCCATAAGTAATGTGTAGTGAATAATTCGAAAAACGAAGGGATACAGAGAAAAATTGCGGTATTGAGAGTAAACTGGAATTTTAAAATGCCAAAGTGCAAGTTTTTTGCAGAATCAACGAAAAAGCCTTGCACTTAAATAATTTTCCTTCTCAACTGCATCCCTCAAAATCAATATAAAGAACGTAAAAGTTGCAAATCAAGCTGGCTTTCTGCCACTTTTTTTATACATTTACAATGCAGAACGTAAATTTTGCATGAAGTGGAATTTGTTCGGTAGGTATTATATAGAATGACTGACCCAAATAGAAACGAACCGTTCGCGAACAGTCTCCGTTCATGTGCAGCAAGCGCCGTAATCACCGGCTGCACCGGAGGCAATTCGCGAAAACGATTTGGCGATTAAGAAAGATTCGCGTCGCGCCGGAAATCTGACTGTTAATCAAAAGTAAATTCGCGTACTGCTCACCGCGAGGTGGATTTTTTCCAATAGGTGACGTTGACGCATTTCGCGAGATTGGCGGGCTTTTTGAGCAGGCCGTACTTGACGGCGAGATCGGAGGTGCGCTTGAGCGCCTTTGTGTCCATATATCCGATCTTTGCGCTGTCGAATCCTTTGGGCGCGACGAGCTTTGCCACTTCCTCGGCCATATAGACCTGATGCTTTAAAGAAACGCTCTTGTCCTTGTTGTAGACGATCTTTCCGGCGGCATCCGGGTCTTTGCAGGCGTCCTTCCAGCCTTTGATGGAGGCTTTTAAGAAGCGCACCAAAAGATCGGAATGCTTCGCGGCCCAGGTCGTGTTGGTGAACATGCAGTCCTCGAGCATCGCGACGCCCTCTGTCTCCACGCTGATGACATTCATGTCGCTCTTTTTGTAGCCGGCTTCCAGAAGAAGCCCGTACTCGTTGTAAGACATAGCCTGCGCGACGTCTATTTTGCCGCTTGTGAACTGATCCATCGTGTAGTCCTGCTGCACAAGGGTGACGTCCTTGTTTTTGTCAAGCTTCGCTTTGGCCAGCAGCGCGTAAAGATCATATTCATTGCCGCCGAACCAGCAGCCGATTTTTTTGCCTTTTAAATCCTTGATGCTCTTGATGCCTTTAGACTTTTTCGAGACAAAGAGCATGGCGCTTTTCTGAAAAATCTGTGAAATCTCCTGTAGGTTCCAGCCCTTGCTCTGGTACTGCATCAGGCTCGAGGTAAGGTTGACGCCGACGTCGGCGATTCCGGCGCTGACCTGCTGCTCCGGGATGACGTTGCTGCCGCCGGGCAGAATGTTGATCTGAATGCCTGCGTCCTTATAATAGCCCTTTTTATCGGCGACATAAAACCCCATGAAGTCCGACTGCGGCAGCCATGAAAGCTGTAGCGTCACCTTTTCAAGCGTTTTTGGGGCAGTTGCGGCCGAACCTTGCACGGAAAGGCCGGCGAGGGTCGTGCAGGCAAGAACGGTACTCAGTGCCAATGCCAATAGTTTCTTTTTCCTTCAATCTCTCTCCTTCATATAAAACAGGTTTCTTTTATAAAAAAGGCGCAGAAAATTACTTCTGCACCTTTGCATAAACGGTTTATACGCAATATTCAGTTTTAACCGGAGTTTTCTTCATCAGTACCTTGCCGTTCCGTACAGAGCAGAGAACCGGCGGCAGATTCTTGATGACATCGAACGGGCTTTCGGCATCCAGCAAAATAAAGTTTGCCGGTTTGCCTTCTTCAATGCCGTAACGGTCGGTGACCCGCATGGTCTTCGCACCGTTGTCGGTGACAAGGTCGAGTGACCGGAGCATCTCGTCATACCCCATAATCTGGCAGATATGTATGCACATGTCCAGCTCACGCAGCGGGTTGCCCGTGCCGATGGGGTACCACGGGTCCATGATCGAGTCCTGTGCGATGCAGACGTTGATGTCGTTTTCCATCAGTTCCTTGACCCGCGTGACGCCCCGTCGTTTCGGGAACGGATCGAACCGTCCCTGCAAATGGACGTTCTCGGTGGGGCAGGCAACAAAATTCATACCCGCCAGCTTTAACAGGCGGAAAAGCTTGTAGGCGTAGGCGTTGTTGTAGTAGTGCATCGCCACCGTATGGCTTGCGGTCACCCGCTCACCTATGCCAAGGCGAAAGGCTTCGGCGGCCACGGTCTCTAAAAAGCGGGATTGCCCGTCGTCGATCTCGTCGCAGTGGATATCCACAAGCTTGTCGTATTTGCAGGCAAGCGCCATCACCTTTTTCACTGACTCTACGCCATACTCGCGGGTGAACTCGTAGTGCGGTATTCCGCCCACGCAGTCGGCACCCAGCTTTAGCGATTCTTCCAAAAGCTGTTCGCCGTTTTCAAAGGAAAGAATGCCGTCCTGCGGAAAGGCTACAAGCTGCAGCTCGACAAAATCCCGAACCTCTTTTCGCACCTCAAGCATCGCACGAAGCGCGGTCAGCGTCGGGTCGGTGACGTCCACATGGCTGCGCACAAACTGCACGCCATAACTGAGCTGCTGGCGCAAAGCCTTTATTGCGCGCGTCTTTACATCCTCGTGCGTCAGTGTCTTTTTGCGTTTTTCCCACAACGCGATTCCCTCAAACAGGGTGCCACTTTGGTTCCAGCTCGGTTCGCCGGCGGTATAGACGCAGTCAAGGTGAATATGCGGCTCGACAAACGGCGGCAGCAAGAGCTTTCCCTCGGCGTCCAATATAGCGGGGTCATTCGTGTTTGGTTGCAGAGCGGCTTGCTCTGCAATTTGCTCAAAACGGCCGTTCACAATGCGGAGCTGCCATAAGCCCGCGCGGTTCCGAAGCCTTGCGTTCTTTACGATCATATCTTCAACCGGCTTTCATACGAATTCCAAATAGAAATATAGTGGAAACCCCATGTTTCTAATCAGAATAGGTATCAGGAATGTACAGCAGAATGCAGCGTAAAAATAAGTATAATTCATGTCGGGCAGACAACTTATTTGCTGCTATACATATATAATAGCCGGTTATAAAGGCTGTGTCATCGTTCACGGCCAACAAAGAAAATCCGTCTGTTTGTTCAGTTTGCAACGCGCAGAAACTTTTTGATCAAAAACGCGTCACGAAAACGCAGACGGGTTTTAAAATCAGAAAGATCGCAGCCGGTGATGCTTTCGATTTTTTTGATGCGGTAGTTCAATGAGTTGCGGTGCAAAAAAAGACGCGCCGCTGCTTTGATGGCGTTGCAGTCCTCATCGAGATAGGTTTCGAGCGTTTCCATATAATGCGCG
>DBTI01000076.1 GCA_002306975.1 Ruminococcaceae bacterium UBA1320 | reverse complement strand
AAACCGTAGAGGACGGCGCGCGGGCTTCCGTAAATGTGAAAACAGGCTGCGCACACCACGGCATCTTTGACGACGAGGGCATAACCGGTGAAGTCGGCGCGGATTTAACGCCCGAAAGCTGTGCGCGCATCGGCGCGGCGGCCGGAGGAGTTTTTGAAGAAGGGCGCATCGGTGTTGGCTGTGACGGCAGCGTAGCGGGCGCAAGCCTGAAAAACGCGGCGGCGGCGGGCATCTTGTCAGCCGGAGCGGAGGTCTGTGACTTTGACGGCGGTTTTGAAGCGCTTTTTAATTTTGCGCTGAGGTTCTTTGGGCTCGACATGGGTATTTTTGTGCGCATGTCCGGCAGCCGGGCGGTTCTTGTGCTGACAGGCAAAAACGGTCTTGGCACGGGCAGAAGCACAGAGAGGAAAATTGAAGCGGCAGTGTCGACGGGGGATATACGCAGGTGCGCCGCCGGCGGGTATCGCGAACCGTTAATTATGCCGGGAATAAAGGCGTTTTATAACAGCGAACTTCTTAAAGCCGCGCCAGACGGCTTTGGCACTCCGATAATGGTGAAGTCGCCAAACCGCGAGATTCAAAAGTTACTGACACAGGTACTGCACGATTGCGGCTGTCACAAGTCGGAAGACGACAAAACCGGCGTCATACGCCTGCATATAGACGCGTCAGGCGGACAGGCATCTTTCTTTTGTGAGGACGGCAATTATATAACTCCGGCTCAGACACTCGCGCTCGGCTGTGTTGCGGCGTTTGAAAACGGTGAGGACGTTGCCGTGCCATATGACGCCCCGGGGGTAATAGACGATCTTGCCGCGAATTTTGGGAGAAGTGCGCTTCGCTATCTTGAATGCCCCGCGGATGATTCCGACAAAAAAGCGCGCAGCCTTGCGGCAAAACAAACATGGGTGCGCGACGGGCTGGAAAACGCTTTGAGGGTGCTTTCATACGCAAAGTCTCACGGAAAAACACTCGTTGAGCTTAACCGCATGGTTCCGCAGTTTGCGGTCACTGTAAAGGCGGTCAACTGTAATATAAATCCCGGGCTTTTGCTTCGCAACCTCGCCAAGGATGTGCCGTCACAGCCGTCTGAGGGGGTTGTGCTGAGGCGTGAAAAGGGCAGGGTATTAATAAGCCCGCTTAAGCGGGGAACAGGTCTGCGTATTGTGGCGGAGGCAATGAACATGGAAGCCGCCGGAGAGCTCTGCGCCGATATGGAGCGTGAGGTTCGTGAAGGAACACAAACTATTGACAAAAGCGGAAATAAAAGCTAGAATATATCTGTATTCGTGTTCGGATTTTTTGTTTGAGCTTAGAGTTTTTCTTCAATGATGAAGAACAAGCAGTGTTTGTTCTTATTCCCGATTCATTTTGACTGTTAGGCATGGCGTTTACGCGGTTCTATGATCGGATAGCGGGCGATTCATTCTTCGGCCGTTTTTGCTGCGTATTCGGGTTCTGCCATGACTGTGTTCAGCAAATGTATGGGCGTCTTTGAAAAAAGCTGTTTGTTGCAGTGACCGGCGTTTTGCTTTGAGATTTCCGTTCATTGCCGCTACGATCAGTCTTTGAATGCTTTGCATAATTAGGCTTTTCACTGAGTTTAAATACCCAGATTAGCTATGCGGCCTTAAGGGTTTGCAGGTTGTTACTGCTTTTTATCGAAAAAGGAAAATCGAATATCACAGCGTTTATTAAGTTATGCTGACGCCGTGTCTGCTTTTATGTAAAATGCAGATAGAATAAGGCGTTAGAGATGTTTTGTTTCAAGAAAAAATTGATTCCTGTTAAATTATTGCCTTCATTAACGGGCGGCGCTTAACGAATCTGCCCCGTCCCGGAAAATGTGGAATTGTCCGAAGTTTAATTTTACATCGATGCAGCCGCCTTATAGCAATTAGTTTATAAAGGGGAAGCTTAAAAGGTGTATTTTCACGCCGCGGGCGGAGGGATACAAAAAAACCAATTCCTCTTTATTTGTTATATTGCTATAAGTAAAGGCCGGTTTTTCGAGTCTTGCCTAATTTTTTTGTATTACAACAATTACATTTTTAAAAAGGATACTCAGAAAGTGTTTCTTCCAGTTTGATGTGGGGGAAACAAAGGCAATTCTTGTTTTTTTAAAAATGCTGTAAATCGTTAATATTTAATTTTAGGGAAATTAAAAGAGAAGATTATTATCGTTGAATTTAGATTTTTGCATAAAAAATTTCCTAAACAGCAATAATTGAGTTATTTATGAAGTAAAGCGGTGAGCAGGATCCGACTGCTGCACGGCTTATATAAACATTTGTATCTGCTTGGAATCAGCGGATACCAAAAAAAATTGGAGGGTATAATGTGACAAACAATACTCCGGCATCAGTGCCGATTACGCCGGCGTCGAAGCCCGCGCAAAAGCAGCCACGCACTCATTTAAAGCCACCGGTATTAGCTGGCGCCAGACCTCAGAATGCCGCTAACCAGGTCGCTGCAATCCATAACAACACCATCAAGCCGGCAGCGCCCATAAATCAGGCGGCAGCACCGGTAAATCAGGTTGCGGCTATTAACAAGCCGCACACAACTCAGCGCAAGCCTTCACGCTCGCGCAAGCCGGTGAATAAACCGGTAGTTCCGGTGCATATCATTCCACTTGGCGGTCTTGACGAGATCGGCAAAAATATGACAGCTTATGAATGCGGCGATGATATTTTCGTCGTAGACTGCGGTCTTGCGTTTCCCGACGACGAGATGCTTGGCATAGACCTTGTGATTCCTGACGTAACATGGCTTGAAAAAAACCGTGACCGCGTCAGAGGTGTTGTACTCACTCACGGTCATGAGGATCACATAGGCGGGCTGCCATATGTACTCAAAAACGTAAATATGCCGGTTTATGGTTCCAAGCTGACTCTTGGTATACTTGAGGGCAAGCTTAAAGAGCATGGCCTTCTCGGAAAAGTAAAGCTGAATGTCGTAGCACCGGGTGATAAAATCAACCTTGGATGCATGTCGGTTGAATTTATAAATGTGACCCACTCAATTGCAGGCTCATTCGCTCTTGCAATAACAACCCCCGCCGGTCTGATTATTCAGACAGGTGACTTTAAAATTGACTGCACACCTATTCTCGGTGAGATGATTGACCTTGCGCGTTTCGGTGAGCTTGGCAAAAACGGTGTGCTTGCGCTTTTGATGGATTCCACAAATGCGGAGCGCCCGGGATACACCATGTCGGAACGGAAAGTCGGCGAATCGTTTGACGGGCTGTTCCAGCGCGCACAGAACAAGCGTATTATAATCGCCACATTTGCCTCAAATGTTCATCGTGTGCAGCAGATCGTCAACGCCGCCGCATACTACGGCAGGCATGTGGCAATTTCGGGGCGCAGCATGGTTAATGTTTGCAACATTGCCAACGAGCTTGGCTACCTTGATATTCCCGAAGGGCTTGTTGTTGATCTTGATGTGATAAACCGTTACCCGCCGGAAAAAATGGTCATCATAACAACAGGCAGTCAGGGTGAGGCGATGTCCGCTCTTTATCGCATGGCTTTTTCCGACCACAACAGAATAGAAGTCGGTCAAAACGATTTTATAATCATTTCGGCAAGCCCCATCCCCGGCAACGAAAAAACCGTTTCAAAAATGGTGAATGAGTTGTTGAAGCTTGGCGCAGAGGTTGTTTACGAGTCTCTTGCCGAGGTTCACGCTTCAGGTCACGCCTGCCAGGAGGAACTTAAAATAATGATCGGGCTTACCCGTCCGAAATATTTTATTCCTGTTCACGGCGAGCAGAAGCATCTGCGTAAGGGCGCAAAGCTTGCCCAGAGTATGGGCATAGACACCAAAAATATCTTAATCACTGAAATCGGCAAGGTAATTGAGCTTTTGCCAAACTCCTGCAAGGTTGTCGGCACAGTGCCGTCGGGCAGAGTTTTGGTCGACGGGCTCGGTGTTGGCGATGTGGGCAGCATTGTTCTGCGTGACCGCAAGCATCTTGCGCAAGACGGGCTTATTGTTGTTGTGGCGACAATCGACGGCAGCAACGGATCGCTAGTTTCGGGGCCGGATATTGTTTCCCGCGGGTTTGTTTATGTCCGCGAGTCGGAACCATTAATGGACGAAACCCGCAAGGTGGCTCACGATGTGCTTGATGAATGCGCAGCGGCGGGCGTTACCGAATGGGGAACAATCAAAACCCGTGTAAAAGACGCCCTATCGAAGCTTTTATATGAAAAAACGAAACGCAGCCCGATGATATTGCCTGTTATCATGGAAATTTAATTGCTATAACTTGACAGATAAAAGGGGTTGTTGCAAAAAATGCGGGCGAGCTTTTGTGCACCCGTAATTTTGCGGCAACCCCTTTTTTACTGTTGTTTTATGATCGCAATTAATATATAATAGAAATAAATTTAAAATGCGGAAGTAGCGTTTTAAACAGTGCATAAAAAACGATTCTTATTTCGGTTACGGTTTACCATATACATCACAATAACCATTTACGACATTATTGTGATGTATATGGTAAACCGGGCTAAACGCCAAAGCGCGTGCGAAATTTCGCTATCGCGAACGCACAATGCGCCGCACGTACGTGCTATATATAACACAATTTACCTTCTGCAGTAGAAAGATTTCGCAAAATGTAATTGTGTTATATATTAAAAATCGATTGTCATTATTTGCGGAAAGCGGTGAACGCCGTTGCGAAATAAACGGCTGTGGAACTTTAAAACACTATTATATCTTGGTGCGGGTGTGCTTGTTGCCATCAGCGCCGTGAGCTTGTTTTGGGATTGGCGGATTTCAGTGGCGGAATTTTCCGCCGCTGTGGTTGTTATAGTCTTTGCCATTTTGAAAATACGAACATTTGGGCGCGACATAAAACAGTTCATCACAGATGCCGCACACAGTCTCGGAACAGCCGACGTCTATGCGCTGGAAACGTTTCCGCTTCCGGTGACTGTTGTTTCGCACGACGGTGAAATAATCTGGTATAACGGGCATTTCCGTGCTGACGTGCTCTCGGGGCACGACTGTTATGGCGCGCCGCTCAAAACAGTCGTTCGCGGTTTTTCGCAGGATTCGGTTCAAAAACTGTCTATCGGTGTTGACGTAACAAGCATAGCCCCCTCGGGCACCACTGTTTCGGTAATGAAAAAATACACTGTCTTTGGCTCTGTGCGTCAAGACGGCTGCTATCAGCTTTACTTCATCGAAAATACCGAGCTTAAAAACACGGCTGCGGAGTTTAACGAGAGCAGGCCGGTTATTGCGATAATAATGATTGACAGCTATGATGAATTGATGCAGAATGCCAAAGAAGGCGAAAAAGCCGAAATCGTCGGCATGATTGAAAAGCTTTTGACCAATTGGGTTTCACAGACCACCGGATTTTTGCGCCATTCTGACCGAGACAAATATCTTTTTGTTTTTGAAGAGCGCCACTATAAAAAAATTGTAGAAACCCGGTTTGATATTCTCGATAAAGTAAGGCAGATTACCGTCGGAGAATTCATGGCTGCCACACTTTCCATAGGTGTCGGCCGCGGCGGCGCGACCTTTGCCGAAAACGAGGATATGGCAAGGCAGGCGCTTGACATGTCGCTTGGCCGCGGCGGTGATCAGGCCGCAGTGCGCAGCAGCAGCGGCTACGAGTTTTACGGCGGCGTTTCAAAAATGGTTGAAAAGCGCACTAAGGTTAAAACACGCATAATCGCTTCGGCAATGTCGGAGCTTATCGACAGCAGCGACAATGTGCTGATCATGGGGCACAACGCGACAGACCTCGACTTTGTCGGTGCCGCTGCAGGGCTTTACAAAGCCGTGCTTTCACGCGGCTGCAATGCGCGCATCGTTCTTTCAAAGCGAACAAGTCTTGCAAAAAGGCTAATCGAGCAGCTTGAGGGCGAGGGCTATAAAGAGGCATTTATTGAGCCGGATGAATCGCTCTTCCTCGTAACACCAAAAACGCTGCTTATCGTTGCCGACACACATCGCAAAAGCTACGTCGAATACCCTGAACTTTACAAGGCGGCAAAAACAATAGTCGTTATCGACCACCACAGAAAAATGGTGGATTTCATAGACAACGCGGTTATTTTCTATCACGAGCCATATGCGTCGTCAACCTCGGAAATGGTTACCGAGCTTGTGCAGTATATTGCAGACAAATCGGTTTCTGTGGCTGAGGCGAGTGCCTTGCTTGCGGGCATCACGCTTGATACGCGAAACTTTTCGGTTCGCACAGGTGTGCGCACTTTTGAGGCAGCAGCTTATCTTCGCCGCAAAGGCGCCGACACAGCGCGCGTCAAGCAGCTTTTTTCCGGCAGCATGGAGGACTACAAGCTTCGCGCCAAACTTGTCGCGTCAGCGACAGTTTACTGTGGCTGCGCTATTGTTGTCAGCGACAGTGAAAATTATCAAGTCATGAGGTTTCTTGCTCCGCAGGCGGCGGATGAGTTGCTTTCAATATCCGGCGTCGCGGCGTCGTTTGTCGTATTTCCGCGTGAGGGCGGCGTAAGTGTTTCGGCAAGGTCAATGGGGAGCGTCAACGTTCAGCTCATTATGGAAAAAATGGGCGGCGGCGGTCACCTTACAATGGCGGGCGCGCAGCTTAAGGATGTTACGACAAAAAAAGCGGTAACTATGCTTAAAGAGGCGATGGATAAATATTTTGCCGAAAACTCAAAGCATCTTCCCGAAACGGTTTGACGGCAGTTTGTTGTTTTAAACTTGAGTTTTATTCCGTCATGGATAAAAATAAAGATACAGCGAATATAATTTGGTTATGGAGGTACGCATATGAAAGTCATACTTAAATCAGACTTAAAGGGTTCCGGCAAGGCGGGGGATCTCGTCAACGTTTCCGACGGCTATGCAAAAAACTATCTGATTCCGCGCGGGCTTGCCAAGGAAGCAGACAGCAATGCGCTCAACGAGCTTCGCAACAGAGAACAATCAGAAAAACACCACGCAGAAGTTGAAAAACAAATGGCACAGGATACGGCAAATGCGATTTCCGACAAAACAGTCAAGGTTTTTGCCAAGGCCGGCTCCAACGGAAAGCTTTTCGGCTCGATAACCTCAAAGGAAATTTCACAGGCGATAAAAGAGCAGTACAATCTTGACATTGAGAAGCGCAAGATTATCCTGCAGGACGATATAAAGTCATATGGTGCGGTTCAGGTTGAGGCAAAATTGCACTCCGGCATTACATCAAAGTTTTTTGTGGTTGTCGGCGCTAAAGAGTGATTAATTGCCTCCCGCTTAAAGCGGGAGGCTGATTTGACGCGGGCGATATGCCCGCATTTATCTCAGGGGGTTCCATTATGCCTTATGAAAAAGACAGCTTAACGACTCCGATGAGCCTTGAGGACATAAAGTTGCCATACAGCCTTGAAGCCGAGCAGTCGGTGCTTGGCTCGACACTTATCGACCCTCAGTGCCTCTATCAGGTGCTTGATTACCTTAAACCGCAGTATTTTTACCTGTCGCAGCACCGTGAAATATTTACGGCGATGGTGTCAATGTTCAGCCAGAGCAGCGCCATTGATATAGTTACGCTTCTTGACGAGCTTAAAACAGGCGGAGTTTATGACGAGGCCGGGGGCAAGGCATATCTTCTGCAGCTCGCAGAGATTGTGCCGTCGGTTGCTAATGTCGGCGCTTATGCGAAAATCGTGCAGGAAAAGTATTATCTGCGCAGCCTTATTTCCGCGTCAAAAGAGATCATCTCCGCGGCTGCTGAGGAAACGGACGATGTCCGTGCCATTATGGACGCGGCTGAGCAAAAAATTTACGACATAAGGCAGGACAAGTCCTCAGACGGTTTAAAGCATATAAAAGAGGTAATACTTGAAGCATATGACCGTCTTCATAAAATAAGCAGCGATGATAAAAGCAAATATCAAGGTCTGCCGACCGGTTTCGCGGAGCTTGACAGGATGACCACGGGGCTCAACCGTTCCGATCTCATTCTGCTTGCGGCGCGCCCCGCTATGGGTAAATCGGCGTTTGCGCTCAATATTGCGCAAAATGTTGCAAGAAACGGCGCGAAGGTTGCCTTTTTCTCTCTTGAAATGACACGAGAGCAGAACGTTTCACGTATGCTTTCGACCGAAGGCCTTATCGAGAACATGAAATTGAGAAGCGGCGAGCTTGCCGATAACGATTGGGTAAAGCTGGCTCAGGCCGCCGACACTTTGTCAAAATGCGAGATGTATTTTGACGACACCTCGGGCATCACGGTGCCGGAAATCAAAGCAAAATGCCGCCGCGTCAAGGGGCTTGACCTTGTTGTAATCGACTATTTGCAGCTGATGTCTTCAGGTCGGCGCATCGAAAACCGTGTGCAGGAAGTTTCGGAAATGACAAGAGGGCTTAAAATTATGGCAAAAGACCTCAATGTGCCGATTATAACGCTTTCTCAGCTTTCCCGCGGAACCGAGTCGCGTACAGGTCACAAGCCGATGCTTTCAGATTTGCGTGAATCCGGCTCAATCGAGCAGGACGCGGATATCGTGCTTTTTCTCTATCGTGAGGATTATTATGAACAAAGCGAGGAAAACCACAATCAGGCAACCTGCATTGTCGGTAAAAACCGCCACGGCGAGGTTGGTGAAATTCCGCTCCATTGGGACGGCGCATATACCAGATTTACATCGGCGGAGAGGTATCGCAATGATCAGTGAAACGGCGCCGGCGCTTGAAGCGAAGGCGCGCGAGGCAATAGCGCGCTTTAAGATGCTTGACGGGCGAAAGGCTGTGCTTGTCGGTGTTTCGGGCGGTGCGGATTCAATGGCTCTGCTTAGTTTTTTGTGTTCTTTGCGTCAAGAAAAAGAAATTACGGTTCTGGCGGCACACATCAATCACGGTCTGCGCGGCGGAGAGGCGGATCGCGACGAGCAGTTTGTGCGCGACTGGTGCGAAACAAACAAGGTGAAGCTTTTTGTACTTCACGCCGACGTAAAGGCGCGGGCGGAAAGAACAGGCGAGACCATTGAAGAAGCGGGCAGAAATGTGCGCTACTCTTTTTTTGCGGAAAAATCAACCCAGCTTGACGCCGCCATAGCGACAGCGCATACGCTCAGCGACAGCATTGAAACGCAGCTCATTAATTTTGCTCGCGGCACAGGTCTTCGCGGACTTTGCGGCATTCCGCCTGTGCGCGGCGACATCATAAGGCCGCTAATTCGCTGTACAAGGAGCGACACGGAGGAATATTGCCATTATAACGGTATAAAATATGTAAACGACAGCACTAATTTTTCTCATGACTATACGCGCAACAGTATTCGCCTTGATGTTGTTCCGAAGCTTTACAAAATCAACCCGGCGTTCGACAAAGCGGCGGCGCGGCTTATTTCGATACTTGAGGATGATGAAAGCTGCCTTGCGGAATGCGCGAAACAAAGGCTTGCGCTCGCGCGGCGCGGGAAAAATGAATATGATATAACATCGCTGGCGGACGGCTGCCCGGTTGCGATCCTCAGCCGTTGCGTTTCAATCGCTGCGGCGGATTTCGCAGGAATGGCCCAAGAGGAAAAACATATCGCGGCAATAGTTAACATGATTAGAAAAGGCGCAGGGAAAATAGAAATTCGCGGCGGCGGTTTTGCAAAAGCAGAGCATGGAAAGCTGATCTTTACAAAATTAAGCGAACAATTAATATCGAAACAGGATTTCATATTTCCATTCATGGTCGGAATGTATGAAAACAGTGCGTATAAATTGGCTATTTCGACGATTTCGGAGGCAACTCTAAAAAATTTTAAAAAATTTAACAATCAATATTTCAAAAATGCTGTTGATTGTGATAAAATAAGAGATAACGCATTAATACGCGCAAAAATGCAGGGAGATAAAATAAGCCCTGTCGGCAGAAATGTTACCAAAACGCTTAAAAAATTGTTCAATGAGGCAAAGATCCCGCCCGAAGATAGAGCCTTTATCCCTGTGGCTGCCGACGGTGACGGTGCCTTCTGGGCAGGGGAAATCGGGGTCAGCGAGCGCTGCAAGGTAACTGATGGCACAAAAAACGCCATTCTGCTTGAAATAAAACGCCTGGAGGTATAACATATTGTTGGACGATATTGCAGAGGTCCTGCTTTCAAAAGAAAAACTGGCAGGGAAAGTTGCAGAGCTTGGCGCAAAGATAAGTGAAGATTACAAGGGTAAGAATTTATTGCTTGTGGGCATTCTCAAAGGCTCCGTAGTTTTCATGTCTGATCTTATGAAGGAAATTACCATCCCCACCCGCATCGATTTCATGTCGGTTTCAAGCTATGGTGCCGATGTAAAAACTTCGGGTGTGGTTAAAATAGTCAAGGATCTCGACATTCCGCTTCAGGGTTATGACGTCTTGATTGTCGAAGATATACTTGACAGCGGCCTCACGCTTCATTACATCATAGAATTATTAAAGTCACGCAATCCCCAGAGCGTTAAAATCTGCACGTTGCTCGACAAACCGTATTCCCGTCGGGTAGATGTCAACACCGATTACCACGGGTTCGATATACCCGATAAATTTGTTGTAGGCTACGGCCTGGATTACGCGGAAAAATACCGCAATCTGCCTTTTGTCGGCGTTCTTAAACCTCGAGTTTATGAGAAGTAAAGATAGCCTTTGCTTGCAGCAAAAGAGCGGCACAAGGAGTGATATATTTGAATAAAAAAAACATGCGCGGCATCGCCATCTATATAGTTTTGATTGTCATAGGAATACTTGCGCTCAGTTTGTTCAATCAGCAGCCGGCTGATAAAAAGCCAAGATATTCAACTATTATAGAGTATTTCGATAACAATCAGGTTAAGGATTTTTCACTTGACCTTGGAAACGGCGATTTAATTTTAACACTGCGCAATTCAACGACACAGGTTAAATACACTGTGCCAAGCATTGATGTTTTTCTAAAGACAGTCGAGCCAAAAGTAAGCGATTACAACTCAAAAAATGTTGATTCGCGCATAACCTATGATTACATTCAGGCGTGGCAGGCTCCATGGTGGTTCAGTTTGCTGCCGTGGCTGCTGTTTACGGTGTTCCTAATCATCATCTGGGTTTATATGATGAATCAGGCAGGCGGCGGCGCCGGCGGCGGGAAGGTAATGTCGTTCGGCAAAGCTCGTATAAAACAGGTTACCGATGAAAAGAAGCGCAAAACCTTCGCTGATGTCGCAGGTGCGGATGAGGAAAAAGAGGAGCTTCGCGAAATTGTCGAGTTTCTTAAAAATCCGCATAAATTTAACGAACTCGGCGCGCGCATTCCAAAAGGCGTGCTGCTTGTGGGCCCTCCGGGAACAGGTAAAACGCTGCTTGCAAAGGCCGTTGCCGGCGAAGCGGGCGTGCCGTTCTTCTCAATTTCCGGTTCTGACTTTGTTGAGATGTTTGTCGGTGTCGGCGCGTCGCGTGTCCGCGACTTGTTCGAACAGGCGAAGAAGAGCGCTCCATGTATCGTATTCATCGATGAAATCGACGCAGTCGGTCGTCATCGCGGCGCCGGTCTTGGCGGCGGTCACGATGAGCGTGAGCAGACTCTAAACCAGTTGCTTGTTGAAATGGACGGCTTTGGCGCCAACGAGGGTGTAATTATCATCGCGGCGACCAACAGACCGGATATACTTGATCCTGCGCTTATGCGCCCGGGTCGTTTCGATCGTCAGGTGTTTGTCGGCGCGCCCGATATAAAGGGACGCGAGGAAATATTAAAGGTTCACTCAAGGGGCAAGCCTCTTGCGCCGGATGTTGACCTTAGGGAAATTGCAAAAACAACCGTCGGCTTTACGGGAGCCGATATTGAAAATCTGCTTAACGAGGCAGCGCTTCTCAGCGCGCGCCGCGGTGAGCATGTAATCAACATGGCAGAAATTGAAGAAGCCACCATCAAGGTTATCGTAGGGCCTGAAAAGAAGTCGCGTATTATAAGCGAAAAGGAAAAACACCTTACTTCATTCCATGAGGCAGGCCATGCTGTTGTAACAAAATATCTGCCGACGCAAAATCCGGTGCAGCAGATTTCAATAATTCCGCGTGGCCGCGCGGGCGGTTTCACACTTTCTCCTCCGGTTGAGGATAAATATTATACCTCAAAGACCGAGATGTTTGAGGAAATCTGCACGCTTCTTGGCGGTAGGGTAGCTGAAAGTATTGTTTTGGGCGACATTTCAACCGGCGCTTCAAACGATATCGAGCGCGCTACAGGAATTGCCCGTAAAATGGTCACAGCTTACGGCATGAGCGAAAAGCTTGGGCCAATCGTTTACGGTTCTGAGCATGATGAAGTGTTCTTAGGCAGAGATTTTGCACAGGCACGCGCCTATTCAGAAAATGTTGCGGCTGAAATAGACTCCGAAATAAAGAATATTATTGATGAGGCCTATGAAAAAACGCACGATATATTGAAAGACAAAAGAGAGAAGCTCAACCTTGTTGCGGGGTATCTTTTCGAACATGAAAAGATGTCGGGGGAAGAGTTTGAAAAGTTTTTCAGTGATAACGGAAACGGTCCTATCGGTATACAGGGCTTTGTTGACGCACCCGTTGTCTGATATAAAATGGGCGGTCGTCTCGACCGCCCATTAATTTTTTTGCAGGGGGGAGAATAAATGAGAAGATCAGCTTTGTCCGGTATTGTTTTCGGGTTATTCGTCATATTCTTCGGCTTGCTCGCGCTTGCAAACAGTGTTTTGGGTTGGAGCTTCCATGTTACATTTTCAGAGTTCTGGGCGCTTGTCATTGTCGCGCTTTCAATCGTCAGCTTCATACACAGAGGTTTTCATTTTTGGAATGTGATGTTCTTTATAATAGGCTTATGGGTATTTTTAAGAGATTTTCCGTTTTTCTTCGGGCGGATTGAGTTTTCAGCGCTTATCGCGATTTTAATTATTCTATTAGGTCTGTGGATAATCATAAAAGCGGCATTTCACCCTCACAGCTCATATAATCCCGATGGAAAGGCTGTAAACCCAGACAACAGTGATTATGTTGATTATAATACTATTTTTTCAGATAACAACACAGCCAACTCTTCAAAAAGCTTTAAGGGCGGGCATGTTTCAAGTGTGTTCGGGCGCGCATTTGTCGATCTAAGTCAAGTTGAGATTCAAGGCAACGCCGTTCTTGAAGTTTCCGCGGTATTTGGCACACTTGAGGTAAGAATGCCCCGCAACATTCCATACAGGACCGATGTGACTCCCGTTTTCGGCTCGTTTTTAAACAACGCCCCGACACTCCTCCCCTATGAGGGCGCACCTTATATTTTGATAAAAGGCGCGGCTGTTTTCGGTTCTTGCATATTGTCATAATTAGCACTGCAAACAACAAATTATAGCAATTATATTTTTAAGAAGGAAGTTATAGCGAGAAACAAAAAGAATTCCTTTTTTTAATTGCTATAGAGCCGCAAGGTCTGTAAAAAGGCTTAGCGGCTTTTTCGTGTAAAATAAATATCTGACAAGGACTGTTAAAACAGATGGAAAATAAACTGAGCGCCTGCCTTATCGTAAAAAATGAAGAAAGCTGCATTGAAAAGTGCCTGAAGAGCATTGAAAGCTTTGTTGACGAGATCATAGTAGTTGACACCGGCTCAACTGACGGCACGGTTAAAATAGCCGGTGAATATACAGACAGAATTTTTAAATACAAATGGACAGACGATTTTTCCGCCGCGAGAAATTTCTCGGCCGAATGTGCGAAAAACGACTGGATTATCGTACTAGACGCCGATGAAACCGTGGATTTTTGGAACGTGCAAGAAATAGGAAGCTTCATAAAAAGCGAAAACCAGCGCAGGGTTGGCAGGGTTAAAATAATCAGTACAACCGACGAAAGCCGTGTCGGAGCACTGGAGGAAAGGGCAGTAACCGACAGCATAAGCCGCCTTTTCAACAAAAGATATTTTCATTTTACAGGGACTATTCATGAACAGTTAACGGCAAAAGACGGCGGCGCGTCTGACAGAACCGATGTCGAAATTGCATTGCTCCATTCAGGCTATAAAGATGCCGAGATCAAAAGAAAAAACAAGACAGCGCGCAATATATCAATGCTAAAAAAGGCTCTTAAAAAGCAAGGTGACGACTGCTATCTGCTGTTTCAGCTCGGCAAAAGCTATTCGCTCGAAAAAAATAACGTTGAAGCCTTGCGATACTTTGAAAAGGCAGTAACGCTCATTGAGAATTACAACTTAGAGTATGCCGCAGATTTAATCACTGCCTATGGCTACGCCGTTGTTAACACCAATGACTTTAAAGCAGCAATGATTATAGAAAAATGCAAAGATTATTACAGTAACAGCCCGGATTATAACTTTCTGCTCGCCTATATCTATATGATGAACGCCATGTTTTCTAAGGCGGCGGAAACATTTTTGAAATGCACGGAGCTTGAAGGCGGCAAAATGGACGGTGTCACCTCATGGCTTCCGCTTTACAACATCGGCGTAATATTCGAATGCCTCGGCAAGCATGAAGAAGCGCTTGAATATTACAAACGCTGCGGAAATTATGAAAAAGCGCAGGGCAGAATCGCCGCGATCCTCGGAAAATGACTATAAATTAATGTTCAGACACAAGTCAACTGATTAATCATTCCGCATAATTTCTTGACAGAAACTGTTTTTTTGATTACAGTATAAAATAAGCGTATTACCTTTTAAAGAAACAGTAATACTGAAACAGTGTAATTGTAAAAGAAAAATAACGCGTCGTTTAACTTGCTATTAGATTAACTAAACGGGGGACAATGCATGGTAAAAAAGCAGGAAACAGCCTCTTACGGCAATGAAAGCATATCGTCGCTGAAGGGTGCCGACAGGGTGCGTAAACGCCCGGGCGTTATTTTCGGTTCAGACGGTCTTGAGGGCTGTGAACATTCCATTTTTGAGATACTTTCAAATTCAATAGATGAAGCGCGTGAGGGTTTTGGAAACCGGATCGTTATCACACGCTTTGCGGATAATTCCGTTGAGGTAGAGGATTTCGGGCGCGGCATGCCGCTTGATTTTAACCAGAATGAGCAGCGCTACAACTGGGAACTTATCTTCTGCGAGCTTTATGCCGGCGGCAAATACAATACGCTTGAGGGCGAAAGCTATGAGTTTTCGCTGGGCTTAAATGGGCTTGGCGCCTGCGCAACGCAATATTCTTCGGAATATATGGACGTTGAAGTAAAGCGCGACGGCTTTGTTTATACCCTTCATTTTGAACACGGCGAAAACATCGGAGGATTAATAAAGCAAAAAACAAATGATAAAAAGACCGGCTCGAAAATCCGCTGGAAACCGGATTTGCAGGTTTTTACCGATATTGCCGTATCAATCGATTATTTTAAAGATACTTTAAAACGTCAGGCTGTTGTAAACTCCGGCTTGCTGTTTATATTAAACGACCAAACGGCGGACGGATTTGAAACAAGCGAGTTTCGCTATGAAAACGGCATACAGGATTACGCCGCCGAGCTTGCGGGCGAGAGCGCGCTGACACCGGTGCAGTATTGGCAGGCCGAGCGCAGAGGCCGTGACCGGGCGGACAAGCCTGAATATAAAGTGAAAATCGAGGCGTCACTTTGCTTTCACAACAGCACTAACCTTTTAGAATATTACCACAACTCAAGCTGGCTTGAACATGGCGGTGCGCCGGAAAAAGCGGTGCGCAGCGCGTTTTTGTCACAGATTGACGCCTATTTAAAGCAAAACAATAAATACCTCAAAAACGAGAGCAAAATCAGCTTTCAAGATATACAGGATTGCCTGCTGCTTATAACGTCGTCGTTTTCAACCCGTACTTCTTACGAAAACCAGACCAAAAAGTCCATTACAAACAAGTTTATTCAAGAAGCGATGACAGATTTTCTGCGCCATTCGCTCGAAGTCTATTTTATAGAGAACCCGGCGGACGCGGAAAAAATCGCGGCACAGGTTTTAATAAACAAGCGCAGCCGCGAGAATGCCGAAAAGACGCGACTTAATATAAAAAAGAAGCTGTCGGGCAACATTGACCTTGCCAACCGTGTACAGAAGTTCGTAGACTGCCGCACACGTGACACGGAGCGCCGCGAGCTCTACATCGTTGAGGGTGATTCGGCGCTCGGCGCCTGCAAGCTTGGGCGTGACGCCGAGTTTCAGGCGATCATTCCGGTGCGCGGCAAAATTCTTAACTGCCTGAAGGCAGAGTTTGGGCGAATTTTTAAAAACGATATCATTACCGATATCATCAAGGTGCTTGGCTGCGGCGTTGAGGTTCACTCAAAGGCGAACAAGGAGCTTCAGTCCTTCGACCTTTCACTTCTTCGCTGGAATAAAATTGTAATCTGCACCGATGCCGACGTCGACGGGTTCCAGATTCGCACGCTGATTCTCACTATGCTTTACAGGCTTGTGCCGACTCTTATCGAAAAAGGCTTTGTCTATATAGCCGAGTCGCCGCTATTCGAAATAAACGTAAAAGACAAAACCTATTTTGCCTATACCGAAAAGGAAAAGGCTGAAATAACAGAGAAGATCGGCGAAAAAAAATACAGTGTGCAGCGTTCAAAAGGTCTTGGCGAAAATGAGCCGGACATGATGTGGGAAACCACAATGAACCCGGAATCCAGAAGGCTTATTAAGGTAACCCCCTCCGAAGTGGAACAAACAGAAGCAATGTTCGACCTTCTTTTGGGCGACAACCTTGCGGGAAGAAAAGAATATATCGCCGAAAAAGGCTATTTGTATCTTGATCTTGCTGATGTGAGCTGATAAGTTTCGCTATTTCAAACCGATGATAATTAACAGGAGTGATAAAATGCCCCGCCGCGACAGTAATAACGATAAAAATGTAAATAGAAAAACTCATGCAAAAGCCCAGTTCAAAGACGCGGGAGCAGTCGTAGAACAGCCGATAATCCAAACACTTGAACTTAACTATATGCCGTACGCGATGAGTGTTATCGTATCCCGTGCCATTCCGGAAATAGACGGCTTCAAGCCGTCGCACCGCAAGCTGCTTTTCACAATGTATGAGATGGGTCTTTTGGCCACACAGCGGACAAAGTCAGCCAATGTGGTCGGGCAGACAATGAAGCTCAACCCTCATGGCGACGCGGCAATATACGAAACGCTCGTGCGCCTTTCGCGTGGCTATGCCGCGCTGCTGCACCCATATATAGATTCAAAAGGAAATTTCGGCAAGGCATATTCGCGCGACATGGCATATGCCGCCTCACGTTACACCGAGGTAAAGCTCGACGCAATCTGTTCCGAGCTTTTTCGGGATATCGACAGCGACACGGTTGATTTTGCAGACAACTACGACAACAAAATGAAAGAGCCGACGCTGCTGCCGGTAACATACCCGTCTGTGCTTGTCAACGCAAACACAGGCATAGCCGTCGGCATGGCGTCGAGTATTTGCTCGTTTAACCTTGCCGAAGTCTGCGAAACCGCGATAAGGCTGATTAAAAACCCGCAGCACGACATTATGACAACGCTGAAAGCACCGGATTTTTCCGGCGGCGGCACAATTCTTTACGATAAAAGCCTGTTTGACGATATTTACCGCACAGGGCGCGGCAGCTTTAAGGTAAGGTCGCGTTACGGTTACGACAAAACGAACAACTGTATAGAAATAACCGAGATTCCACCCACAACAACGGTGGAAGCCATCATAGATAAGATAGTTGAGCTTGTCAAGGGCGGTAAGATGAAGGATATCGCCGATATCCGTGATGAAACAGACCTTTCCGGGCTCAAGCTCACCATTGATTTAAAGCGCGGTGTTGATCCCGACAGGCTTATGGCAAGGCTTTTCAAAACTACGCCGCTTGAGGACTCTTTCGCCTGCAACTTTAATATTCTTGTGGGCGGCATGCCGCGCGTAATGGGCGTCAGAGAGATGCTTTTTGAATGGACCGCGTTCCGTGCCGAATGTGTGCGCCGCCGCCTTTATCACGATATGATAAAGGCAAAAGACAAACTGCACCTGTTAAAAGGCCTTGCACGCATATTGCTTGACATCGACAAGGCGGTTCGCATTGTCCGCGAAACCGACGAGGAAAGCGAAGTTGTGCCAAACCTGATGATTGGCTTTGGTATAGACGAGATTCAGGCGGATTATGTGGCGGAAATAAAACTGCGCCATCTTAACCGTGAATATATTCTCAAACGCACGCAGGAAACAGACAAGCTTCAAAAGGAAATTGAAGGTCTTGAAGCGACCCTTGCCGACCGTTCGAAGTTACTCGCGATAATCGCCGATGAATTGCGCGATGTCGCAAAAAAATACGGCAAGCCGCGCAAAAGCCTGATTCTTTACGATTTGCCTGATGAAAATGTTCAGATAGAGGACGAAGTCCCCGATTATCCGGTTACACTTTTTATGTCGCGCGAAGGATACTTCAAAAAGATTACGCCGCAGTCGCTGCGAATGTCGGGTGAGCAAAAGCTCAAGGAGGGCGATGCTTTAACCCAGACGGTTGAAGCGACCAACAACAGCGAGCTATTGTTCTTCACCAGCATGTGCCAGGTTTATAAAGCAAAGGCGTCAGATTTTGACGACGGCAAAGCGAGCCTGCTCGGTGATTATATCCCTGCAAAACTCGGTTTCGACGACGGTGAAAATGTAATCAGCATGGTTGTGACACAGGATTATTCAGGTTACATGTTGTTTTTCTTCGCAAACGGCAAGGTCGCCAAGGTGGAACTTGAATCCTATGCGACAAAACAAAACCGCCGCAAGCTTATTGGTGCATACAGCGGAAAATCGCCGCTTGTCCGCGCTGTGAGGATTGGTGAAGACGTGGAGTTTGTGCTTTCTTCTTCGGCGGGCAGGCTTCTTATTATGCACAGCGGCGCGGTTAACGCAAAAACCACCAGAGATACGCAGGGCGTTGCCGTAATGACAATGAAGCCCGGAGTTACTGTTGTTTCTGTAACAGATTATAACGAGGGCAATTTTAAAAACGCTCACCGCTACAGGGTAAAAGCTCTGCCGGGGGTGGGGATGCTGCCAATTGCGGAAGATACCGCAGGCGAACAGCTTTCTTTTATCTGAAAATAAACAAAAAAACGCCGTCGGAGTATAACCCCCGACGGCATGACAACCTGAAATGCAAACGCTATTAAATTCCATGTTGCCATAAATAGATTAACCACTTTTGAGCTAAAAAATACATCGCTTTATTAATATTGTAATTTGAATGACAAATAATAGCTCGGTAAGATATAAAAATGTTGCAATTAGCTTCCCCATGTGATATTATTAGACTAATATTTAGGCTATCGGGCTACGCAATGGAGGTGGAAAATTAATGACCGTATTTGAAATTGTAGCCAGCATTTTGCTGTTAATAAGCGCAATAGGGCTTATTGTTATAGTCCTGTCACAGCAGGGCAAAGACGCATACCTTGGCGGTGCAGTCGCGGGCGGGGCTGCTGAATCCTTTTTAGGAAAGAACAAAGCGAACTCTCTTGATAAGACACTCACAAAGATAACAAGGGTTCTTGCAATTATTCTTGTTGCTTTGACGCTTCTTGTTAATATTTCAGCTGTGTTTTTTAAATAATTATTTTTGTGAAATAACGCCCCGCTTTTAGCGGGGCGTTATTGTTATATGTGAGAAAAGTGTTAAAATATCAATAATGGGTAAATTAATATAGAAAGCATTAACAGACAAAAATTAATAGGATGGCAAAAGTTAGAAATAAAAATAGACATGGAGGATAACTATGGACGCGAAAAATTTGAAAACGAAAATCGACAGTCTTATGGCTTCAGAAGAATATCGCCCCTCGACAGTGCATGAAATTTCAGTAAAGCTAGGCATTCCTGCATCTTCGAGAAATACATTTTTCGGTATAATTGATAAAATGCGGAAAAATAATGAAATAACGATAAGCAAAAACGGTAAGATGATGAGTAACAAAAGCGGTGCAAGCGAAACGGCAACAATTCTTTCCGTGGGTGTAAAGGGTGCGTTTGCAAGGCTTGAGGGCAAAAAAACGGATGTGTTTATAAGCACCGAAAATATCAACGGCGCAATGCCGTCTGATACGGTCAAGGTCAAGGTGGTCAAACCGAACGCCGAGCGCCCGATTGCTATTGTGATGTCGGTTGAAAAGCGCGGTTTTGTAGAATTTACCGGAATTTTTCACAGGCTTGGAAAACACGCCTATATTGTGCCGGACGCAAAGTTCAAAGGCAAGATAAAAGTGGATGCAAAAGAAGCGCGCTCATTAAGCGAGGGCGACATGGTCTTTGCCCAAATGAGGGCCTATGCCCACAAAGGGTGCGAAGCCACGGCAACGATCATAGAGTCTTACGGCTCTTCAAGCAGCGCGAAGGCTTGCTGCCAGGCGATACTCGACCGTTACCATGCAAGAAAGGCTTTTCCGCAGCCTGTTGTTGACGAGGCGGAAGAGGTCTCAAAGGGCTTCCAGATTGACGCAAACCGAAAAGACTTGCGGGAACTCCCCATTTTCACAATAGACGGAGCGACGGCAAAAGACCTTGATGACGCCGTTTCTGTGGAAATAACCGAAACCGGATATACACTCGGCGTTCATATAGCCGATGTCTCGCATTATGTAACGGCGAAATCTCAGCTTGACGCCGAGGCGTTCATGCGCGGTACATCAATCTATTTCGGCAGTTCAGTGGTTCCCATGCTTCCCAAAGAGCTTTCGAACGGCATCTGTTCACTCAACCCGAATGAGGACAGGCTGACCTTTTCCGTATTTATGGATATTGACGAAAAAGGCGTCATAAAGGGCTATAAACTCGCTAAAAGCGTTATTCGCTCACGTGTAAAGGGTGTATATGCTGAAGTTAACAAGATATTCGATGAAACAGCCGACGACGCGCTTCTAAAAAAATATGAAGAAGTGCTGCCTTCACTCAAAATCATGCGCAAGCTTGCCATTTTGTTGCGCGGATCTCGCTTTAACCGCGGGGCTTTTGATTTTAACACCGATGAATCCGAGCTTGTAATAGGTGACGACGGTGTTGCGATTGACATTAAAAGACGTGAGCGCGGCGAAACGGAAAGGCTCATAGAAGAATTTATGCTCACGGCAAACGAATCGGTCGCCACCTTTGCGTATAATAAAAAATCACCTTTTGTCTACCGTGTGCATGAAGAACCGGATATTTCAAAGCTGACAGACTTAGCGTCGGCACTTCGCGCTTCCGGCTTTGACGCAAGAGCCATCCACCCGGGGCTTTTGCCTAACGACATCAAAAATGTAATCAAACAAATTGAGGGTTCGCCGAAGGAAAAGGCGCTGAGCAGTATCATTTTGCGCTCCATGTCAAAGGCGCGTTACAGCCCCGATTGTATCGGGCATTTCGGTCTTGCACTTAAATTTTACAGCCACTTTACATCGCCGATCAGGCGTTACCCGGATCTTGCCATTCACCGCATCCTCAACGATATGCTTGCGGGCATTGAGGGTGACGCGCTTGACAGCCGCTATAAAGGCTTTGCTTCCGACGCCTCGCTCACATCGTCAGAGCGCGAGGTGGCGGCGATGCAGATTGAATGGAAATGCGAGGACGCCTACAAAGCGGAATATATGTCCTCTCACATCGGCGAGCAGTATGACGGAATCATCTCGTCAATCAAGCCTTTCGGCATGTATATAATGCTTGAAAACACCGTAGAGGGTCTTATCCGTGTAGAAAATCTTCCGGGCTGGTTTGATTTTGACGAAAAGAGCCTGACGCTCAAAAGCTCCTCAAACGGCAAGACCTACTCCATAGGAGACGCGGTGCGCGTAGTTCTGGCGGCTGCGGATGTTCCCACAGGAAACATTGATTTTACATTGATTTAATTGTTAATCTAAATGGGCTGCCCCCTGGATAACTATAGCAGTTATCCAGGGGGCAGCCCTGTTTAATATTTACAGTTTGCTAATTAAATCTGCGCGGAACGGTTCACCATGCCCCGGGTAAATTGTTTTGATGTCTAAAGATTTAATCTTTTTAATACTTTCGGCGAGCTGCTTGAAATCACGCGCGTTTGGCGCTATTTCAGGCTTTTTTGTGTTTGCAAGGGTATCGCCGCAAATAAGATTCCCTTGTTTCGTTACAACACCGATAGAACCGTTTGTATGGCCGGGAATATGTATTATCTTTGCATCAAAGCCGTAAGCGGATAAGTCAAAGCCCTCATCAATCAGTAAATCCGGCTCAATGCTTTCATATTCCGCTATGATTTTATCACATACTTTTCGCAGCAGGCCTTTTATTAAGAACGAAACAAGATTAAGAACCATAGAACGATAATGGCTGTCCATAATCTTTTCAAAGGTGGGATTTTCGGCTAAATCCACATCGCCTTTGTGCATCGCAATTTTGGCATTGTATTTATTTCTGAAATATACCGCGTTCGCCGCGTGGTCGTTATCACCGTGTGTCAGCACGATAAGCTTTACGTTTTCCGCGCAGCACCCATGCCTGTCCAGTTCTTTTTCAAGCGCTGCTCTGCGGTTGTCAAATTCCTTATCCATAAACAGATGCCCGCCGGTGTCGAACAAAACAAAATTTTCATTTTCCTTGCCAAGGTAGGCGTTGACGCCGCCTAGATCGATTCTTATAATTTTCTGCTCCATTAAAAAACCCCCTTTATTTGTGGTTGTTATGATAAGCGCCGTGAGTTTCACCGTAAACCCTCAGAAAAATCTCATCGAATTTTTTTCTGTCAATGTCAAAATACCTTGTCCAAGAATCAGCAAAGCAGAGATAAGCGTAGGTGGGGATAAAACTCGTAAAAAATTCGGCAATTCGCCTTTCCTCTACATCATAATCATTCTGCAAATTGTTTTCTGAATCCTTCTTAATAAGCATATCTAAAATTCTGTAAAATACCGGTGTCTCTGTCGATTTCTTAAGTGAATCGATAAATAGAAGCCTGACTAAATCCGCATTTTTCTGCCCGAACTCGTAATAATCATTTTGCATGCGTCCGGCAAGCTCTTTTGCCTTTTCACTATGTGTCTCATTCGGCCTTGTTTCTATGATGTTTGTGTATTCGCCGATAAATTTTGAAGTTAAAACCTCCAAAATTTCATCCTTGCTTTTAAAGTGATAGTATATCAGCGATTTTGGAACATTTGCCTCTCGGGATATTTCATCAATGCGGGATCCTTCAAAGCTTTTTTCGGCAAAAACTTTTATTGCCGCCTGCAATATTCTTTCGCGCGCGTTTTGCTCTTTCATATGCACTCTCCTATAGAAAATCAAAAAGAACAGGAACTGTTTTTCGTTTCTCCCCGAGGAGTAATCCCCTTATTTTCCTTATAAAAGGAACAATATCTATACTGAATATTCAGTACTAATAGAATATTGCGTTTTCATAAAAAAGTCAAGCAGTAAAGCAGACAGAACTTTCAAAAATACATTTATGTATATTCACGTCCGGCGCAAAATAAACTTATAATATAAAAATTGGAATAATAAGGATAATAGATGTCCAAAATAGTGCATATATTATAACGGTACATTACTTGATTTATTCGGGAAATGTGCGTCGAAGGGCGGTTTTTCAGATGGAAAGTGCAATAAACGGCGTATTTTCGGCGGCTTTAAGTAAAAAGGAGAACACAAAATCAGAAATAAACCTGATAAAGGAAATTGAAGAAGTCAGACTAAAACTTAATACCGTTGCCTCACATTTTGAAAATCAGAGCGACCCGGATCTTATTGAAGCAAGTATCTATGAAACAAAATCACTCTCAGCGCGTTATCGCTACCTTTTAAGAGAAGCGCGAAGAACAGGTTTAACGCAAAGCATCAGCCATTGCCTGGAACATTCGGTTCATAATTAGAGCTAATAAACGTAAAAAAAAGCCGGCGCGCCCGATTATTCGGGCAAAGCCGGCGCACTATTACATAAGCCGCTTCGCGGCACGGAGGAAAATTTATGGAAACATATTTAATCATCACCGCGGCGGTGCTTGCCTGCGGAGTAATACTTATGATTATCCGTTCCCCGGGCTTTTTTAAAAAATTCATAGGCTGTGCCGCTTCCGGGTTTGCGGCGTTGGCAGTGGTTGATTTGACGAGTTCGTTAACAGGCACGTTCATTGCCGTGAGCGGCTGGAGCATTGCTGCCGCAGGCTTTTTGGGCTTGCCGGGGGTTGTGTCAATGCTCGTCATCAAGTTTATCTGGCAGGTCTGATTTTTCCTTTGAGGCTGCCTGCTCCTTTAAAAGATCGCGTATTTCAGCAAGCAAATCCTCTGTTTTGAGCTTTTCTTCTTTCTCTTCTTCCTCTTCTTCCTGCTTTTTTAAGAAGGAGAGACTTTGCAGCTTTTTAAGTGCCTTGATTATTATGAAAATGCATAAGGCTATCGTCAGAAAATTTATAACTGTCTGTAAAAAGCTGCCGTACCCAATTGTAATTGCCTGCCCCCCGGTCAATCTTGACGGTATGTCAAATGTCAGTGACTTTATGTCAACGCGGCCGATAAATATGCTAAGTACAGGCATTAAAATATCCTTAACAAGGCTTGTGACAATTTGATTAATAGCACCGCCGATGATAACAGCGACAGCAAGTTCCATCACGTTGCCTCTTACAGCGAACTCCTTAAATTCTTCAAAAAATTTTTTCATAACAGCCTCCAAAAGAAAAATTAAAATGTTACAAACCATATTAAGGCAGGTGAATATTCATCTGCCTTATCATTATATTTTAAAATATCCGTTAATGCAATTACAAAATTTAAGCGGAATAGTTTTATTATCTCCCCGCCGAAGCGGATGGCCTCCGGCGGGGAGATAATCTTCTGTTTTCCCGCTTTTATTTGAAGTTGCAATAGGCAACCTGATGGGTCAAACAGCCCTTGTCGGCAAATCAATTGACAAAGGCGCTGCACAAACGTATAATTATACTGTATTTTGCTATGTGATTTTTTTAATCTATTATTTATTTCGAATGAATTAACGTATTATACAAGAATAAAAAAATGATTGTGCGTGCTGCTGATTTTTAAGTTCAGGCGTGTTTTGCCCCCGTTTGGGCGAATTAACGGGTTTAACCTGACAGCATTTGCGCAAGGATTCCTATTGGCTTTATTTAAGGAGAGAGCAGTAAATGCGCATTTTTCGCAAAACGAAGCTTTCGCGCCGCAGCATAAAAGATACATTAAAAGAAACCTTTTCAGTTATAACGCTGCGCAGGATATTGTCGATTTTAATACTGATGCTTTGGGACGCCGCCGCAACCGCAGGAGCGGTTGTAATCGGTTTTGGCCTGTGCTACGGCTTTGAGGAAATGCCTGTAAACGATGTAAAGTTTTTAAGGCAGTATGTGGTTCTTTCTATAATAATAGTGCTCGCATGCACACTGCTGTCCGGCTGCTACGCAGGCGTTTGGCGGCGTGCGGGTATCGGTGAATTTTCACGCGTTATCATCGCGGTTGCTGTTGCGATCATAATAATGTTTATTATCGATATAATTAAACAGGTCGGGCTGCCGGGCGAATACATAGCTATTGTTGCTATGCTCGAACTTTTGTTTATCATTACGGTTCGGGCGGTAATAAAGCTGTTCTACTGGTCGCACCTGCGGGCGTCGCTTATCCGCAGGCGTAACAGAATGAAACGTGTGCTTGTTTACGGTGCCGGGCAGGCGGGAATAGACCTTGTTCACAAACTGGAAGGGCATCCGGATGATGATCTGCGCCCTGTCTGTTTTATCGACGATAACGAAAGCCTTTGGGGCAAAAAAATAGCCGGTCTTCCTGTCGTAGGCGGGAAGGACAAGCTTGAAGCGATAATAAGAGAATATGGAATACGCGAGGTTATTATGGCGATAACCACCGCTGACAGTGATACACTCAAAGAAGTGCTGATCCTGTGCCATAAAATGCGCTGCCCGTTAAAGCGCTTTGGAACAATCGACGATGTAAACGAAAAAAATCTTGTCAACGCGCCGATTTCCGATATAAACCTGGAAGATCTGCTGCGCCGCGACTCCGTAAAGCTCAACATGAATGTCGTAAAAGGCTTCATTGAGGGAAAAACTGTGCTTGTAACCGGAGGCGCCGGTTCAATCGGCTCTGAAATTTGCCGGCAGGTTCTTGCCTTTGGCGCAAAAAAGCTGATTATTTTCGATATCCATGAAAACGGACTCTTTTTTATACAAAACGAACTTAAAGAGAAATATGACGAAAGCCTGTTTGATTTACGGCTTGGCTCGATAAGGGATCGCGCCCGCGTCAATGAAATATTTGAGACCTATAAGCCGGAGGTGGTTTTCCACGCCGCGGCTCACAAACATGTGCCGATGATGGAGATTAATCCGCGCGAGGCGGTCAAAAATAATGTCTTCGGCACAATAAATGTCGCACAGGCGGCAATCCTTTACAAATCCGAAAAGATGATTCTCATCTCAACCGATAAAGCGGTCAACCCCACGAACATTATG
>DBTI01000264.1 GCA_002306975.1 Ruminococcaceae bacterium UBA1320 | reverse complement strand
CAAATGTTTTTCTCGATCATAATTGTGTTTTTTGTATCATACGCTCGTATTGCTGAATCGTATGCGATTTGCGACTCCTCAAACACTTTTCGTATTTTATTTAGTTTAAACCCGAACCGGACATTAAATAAATCTGCTTTTTGAAGCACCAACATGGTGAAGTTGGTGCATATTACCGTGGTTAATAGCTGAAATGGTGTTAGCAGCCATTCCGGTATATGTGCTGTGTGTTCAATACATTCAAAAAGCACCTCAACGGCAAATGATGTGATAGTTACAGCAAATAAATTGGAAACAGCATCTGCCTTTTGGCTTGCGCTTGACTGCCTGTTGCCAATAATTTTTATAGCATCTGCTGTCGACAGAACAAGACTCTTCGCCAATTTGAGCATTTTTTTAATAGTGCTTTTCACCAAGTTTATCAAAATGTTGAAGAATGATTTGATAAAATTTTTCAGACTGTTGCTTACCACATTTGTGAAAATGGCAGTGAGTTTGGAAGTTACATATCTGCAAATGCGCGCTCCTGATTTTTGAAGTCTGTCAAGCGCCTCATCAATACAAATATTTCTATTCTTTAAAATGTTTTTAATTTCATATATTAACGGCGGCATAGTATAGTAGATGACTTGTCCTGCAATAATTTTTCCTGTAGATTGCAGAGCATCTTTTGCGGCAAATTTACTTACAACACCATATTTTGTGCACTTGAGCTGTACTTTGTCTCTATTGGTATCCACAAATTTGCGGGACATTTTATATTCGTCCTCAAGTTTTGCTTTTATTTCTGGTTTAACTTTATTATCTTCACCCAAAATGCCTTCGGCTTTGAGGATTCCTATATTTTCTGCAGTGGTATTTTCCCATTTGTTGATAGTTTCTTCTGGCGTCTTTGCATCCTTTTTTATGTTATTGGCTTTTTCACCGATATACCAAATGTTTTTTCGGTCGTTATATACATCCTCAATCAAAGGCACCGCCTTTTTAACATCTGTAAACAATTCGTTGATAGAGGCTTCTGCTATTGGTATTTTGTGATCTCCCTGCAAAGACGCAGTAGTTTCATTATTTCCGGCTTTGGTGTCTCGCTCAAAACGGCGCGGACGGACGACTTCTGTTAGTTCATCAGTTACATTATCCACACCCGTATCGACCATGGTGTCATAGTAGCTACTTGATGTGTTTCCAGAAATTGTATAACGTTTTCCGTCATCAACAACTCCTCGATTTAACTTTAATTTAACAGTATTTTCGGATATCAACTGCGAAAAGTCAGAACCACTACCATAATTTAGAACAAGCTTTTGCAAATCTCCATTCTTGCCTAATGGGTCATAATCATCATTATAGTTAAACTTTAAAATTCGCTCTGCAAGCTGATCCACTGTGACATTGAAATCGCTTGTATCAATTGGGAAATAGCTTCGGACAAGTTCTCCCGCAATATCTCTGCCACATGAAACGATAAACTGACTACCCAAATCATCCTTAATTATGTCAGAACACCTTGTGTTAGCTTGTTGCAGAACATTAATACAGACATTTTCTTGATAGTTTATTACCTGTTTGCGTAGGCATAATGCGTCTTTTAACTCCAAATTTTCAAAGCAATGCTGTGAGATATCTTGCAATGAAAACCCTGATGCTATGTTCGTGGGTTGATGTACTTGATCCACATTTGTTTCCATATCATGTGACCTCCGTAAAAACAATGGATGTCTTCACATTCTCAGATTGGCTGTTTATAGCTTCAATTTGATTATTAAGTAATGCTTTTTCGTCTTCAGTAATTATACTGTCATCCAAAAATTCAGAAAGAATGGGAGAACTAAAAAATTTGGTAATGATAGTATAAAACAAGAATGTATTTTGAACAAACAGATAATGCTTATGGTAAATAGTGTTTGGAAGGAGCGATATGCTTTCTGGTTTGAACTTGGTAACATCTTCTTCAGCAATAATAATGTTTTTAAGCGATTCCGCGAGCAAAAAGGCTCTGACGACTTCCAATTCAGGCAAAATAAAATTCCTGATACTCTCAACAACAGAATAGATGCAAATCCGATAGTACTTTGACATCTTCAAGACCTCTTCAGCCATTTTCAATGACTGGTCCATCTGATCAAGAGATTGTCTAGCCTTTATATTGAGAGCACCAATGTCTGCTTCTAAAATCAACGCGCTCTCATTTGCCTTCTTCTCGTTTAAAAGATCTTCTATTCCTGCCAGAATAATGCCTTTTGCAATGTAGTCAACAGGCCTATTTTTTCTTTTTTCTTGATCCTCGACAGTCTTTCTGTATTTTCTGTTAAGGTCTTCCTTTAGATTGTCAAGATCATCTGGAACATTTGAAGATTGTAAGATTTTCTCTGTCTCGAAATCAAAAGGAGTAAGCTCTTCTTTCATATAGCCCAATTGCGATAAAAATTTATGTAACCGTCTTATCAATGGACCGACATCATCATGGCAGATTCCATTAATAATATGTATTTGCTCATTATATTCCGCGATTAATTTGTTGGTTTGCTTAACTTTTATTTTGGCCTGTGTCTTATATTCATTGTAAATATCATTGATTTGCGTTTCTATTTCATCGTGCTTCATAGCATGACTCCTTATATTCTATTACTTTTTTGCCGTTAGCCAAATCACTTACAGCGACAATTATGCCGTTTTCGCACATAAAAGAGAATCGGCCATCAACTGTGATAGAAAACTCATTCAACTTTCCACGAGCCTCAAAGAGCATCTTTTCATTTGTGATGTTAATGTCGACATTTTTATGAGATGTTCTCTGGAGATTTCTGTGTTTGGCTGAAAACCATTTGAATAAAAAGAATCCAATAATGCATAGAGCTATGAAAAAGGCAGCAATAACAACTGTTTCCATAATAACACTCCTATTTGGTATAATTAATGCTACTTCCTTGGCTTCTCAGCCACATATCGATTCCGTTGCCGTAAACCTCGGCTCTGACAGCATATATTCCGTTCTTTTCGGACAAAATCTCCGCAGTGGGAAGCCTGTCCAGCACCGATTCTATGGATGGACCTGAGTATTCGAAAGTCACCACACGAAGTTCGCCGGAGTACATGAACTGTATCCGCTTTCGAAACTCTCCGTCGCTGAATTTCTCGTTATATGGGACAGTGAAGTGCTCGCCTGTTTCGGCTATTTTCGACATTCTGTCGACACGAAACACCGTGGGATACTCTTTCGAGTTGTCTGCCATAAACGCAATCAGATAGAAATAAAACTCCGAAAACATGACGGCTACGGGCTTAACGCTATGTATCCGTTCAATTCCATCCTGTCTCTTGTAGTAAAACTGAATGATTCTAGTTGTCGCAATGCTCTGCGATAGCTGCCAAAGCGGTGATAGAAGCTTTTTCTCATGGCGAAGCGGCACATAACAGGCAAGCTCGTTGTTGATAATGCTTTCCACAATCTTGCGGTCATTGGGAACCGCCTGAGCCAGTAGCTTTCCAATCATCTGATTAAGCTCGCCCTTTTCAAATGCACGGCTTTCAAGCAATATTTTGCATAACACCAGCACCTCATCATTGGTAAGCCATTCGCGCGCAAAACGGACAAGGTAATACCCCTGTTTGAGTCTGTCATACCTTATTGCAATCTCCGGCTCAAATTGGTGCTCTTCTGCCAGATATGCACGAAGATCATCAATATCGCGCTGTACCGTTTTTTCACCAACTCCATAATCAGTTGCCAGTTCAGCCTTACTTAGCACCTCGCCTTTGTTGAGCCGCTCGTATATGCTTAGCAATCTAAACCCTTTGTTCCCGTTGTAGTCAAGTGCTGTGCTCAAGAAATCGTCTCCCATCCGATTTGATGTCGTTGATGCCATTTTATCGGCCCAGATGGACACATAATGGGAATGCCAACATTTTTATGCCATTTCCACAATAATTTGCTCTTTTATATTAGCATATGTTGGGTAATTGCGCCAGTATAACTTTTCCTTATTATAACAATTTGCAGGTACCGCGGAAGCGGTTTGTCATTGTACGAATATGTTTTAAGTGACGGTGAGCATAGATAGCGATTGTTGCAATAGACATTAAGCGTTTGGAAGAACGTGCCCGGCAAATCAAGCTTTTTCAAATCACCTCTCCTTGCTTGACTGCGTAGGTGGTGAGTACAGCTTATCGTGGCGAATTTTTATTTTCTCTATAGTCTCCTTAACGGAGTTATATCCCGTTTTCGGAGTTGTTGCCTCTTGCTTCGAGCCAATCCCGAGCCCGTCTGATTTGTTCTCTTGCGGAGCGCGGGACTCTGCTTTTTTTGCGGGATCTCCCCCCTCCTGTTTCTCTTGTGTGGGAGCGGTATACTGCAGTTTTTCTAAAATGCGGTTTATTTTGGACACATCCTCCGCACGTGTAAGAACATCTACATTTCCAAACTCGTTCTTGCTGTACTTGATAACAGAAAATAGAACTCCGTACTGTTTTGCGGTCTTTGCAAAGTTGGTGAGATCTGTTTCCTTTACATCGAACACCCGAAGCTCTTTGCCCTCCTTGAGTAACCTCGTCATATTGGTCTTGCCGGCGAGCTTCTGATTTTCGTTTGCAAGTGCAATGCACATCGCGGCAAGGTTTTTAGCTCCCAGTGCAGACAGCTTAACAGCCGCCTCCGATATTTGTATTGCTTCGCGGGTCAGCTGATCTGCTGCTTCGCTTCCTGTACCCATTGTTTAGCTCCTCCTCTTTTGATTTGTCTTGTGCTTCATGTACGCGGCCTCTGATACGCTCGGCATCTGATTCAATCTGTACGCACAGCCGCAGGCTTTTTCGCAGTTCTTTAATATGAAGTGTGTGCGCGGCGATTTGCCGTGACAGCATTTCCGACTCTTGTCCATCTGCGTAATTTCTCTTTTCATCATACAACGGCTTTCTTATTTCAACTGCCTCATTGATCTGCGCCTGTAATGTAACCTTTACTAACTGTAGGTCGCTCATAGTATCTATTTTATTTTCCATCAGGAATTTGTGCTGGGCAAGATAACGGTTAAACTTCAAGGTGTCCTCCAGTAGAAATCGGCTAACCTTGTTCCGACCGGTTCCCTTAGCAGCTCCACGCAGAAGATAAACATAGTGGAAATACAAGGCTCGAAGGCCTGTCACTTTTTTTGCCTGTTTGAAATTGCCCTTACAGTGATAATGCTTCTGAGGCTCCGGCAAGAGTTTCTTGCTCCAGCTCTGCTGACGGAGTATTCGAGCTTCAATGGCGGCATCAGTGTAGTTCTCACCTAAGCTGTCCAAACGAATAAACCGCTGGCTATACGGCTGCTTAACCGCTGTATGCTTCACATTTCCGTATTTGACCGTATAGCCGTTTCTCTTAAGCAAATTCAGGAAAGTGGTAAAGTCCAGGGACTGCGTTATGAGGCCATCAATGTCCTGTCGTATCTGACTGCGGATTGTGGGCTTGCCGTCCTTCTCAGCTTTCCATTGCTGATATTGCTTTCCATGACCTTTAGGTGTTATTACAGACAATGTGTGTTCTCTACAAAGTTCATCTGACACCTGTTGTACCTCCTTAAAATAAGTCTGCATATTACAGCGAAATTTCTTGCCATCCTTAAAGGAGACTGAATTGATGACTATGTGGTTATGAGGGTGTTCTTTGTCGAGATGGGTTCCTATTACGACTTCAAAACGGTCACCGAACAATCGCTCCGAAAATTCAATGCCGATTTGGTGTGCCTGCTCTGGTGCCACCTCGCCCGGCTTAAACGACTGAATAAAGTGATACCCAAGAACGCCGTCCGTTTTTTTGAATCGGTGCTTGGTCGCCTGCATATCCTCATAGGCGCTTTCAACCGACTTGCAGTTCAATACGCTTTCAAACAAGCGCTTTTCTGTTTTGTCGGGATTGACCGCGTATTCGATTGCTCCGTCCAGCGTTGTCTTTTTATCATTGGCAGCATATTGCACAGATTTTTGTAATTGATCGCGGATAGAAAATATCTTGGTAATTGCCATTATTAAAACTCCTTCAGTTTAAACCAAATCTGGTTCTGCATATCCAGAATGAGTCTGAGCGTTTCTTCAGATCCAGGCTCACCGCTGTTGACCTTCTTGGCAATCTGATTAACATTTGCAGCGATACCGGAGGCCTGACACAAAAGCTCCGCCCATTCTTCCTGTGGCCTTGCTTTCATATTGATTTCCATGATGAGGTTTCGGACAAACGGCTCAACTTTTAGCCCCGTCAAATCCGCCTGTAACTGCAGATGCTCACGCTCTGAATCTGTGAGGCGCACCGTAATTTTTCTGTTTCTTACCTTCAAAACTTCCTCCTCTCGTGCGCCTTGCTGCGCAGGGGTTTTAGGGGGCGATTGCCCTCTAACAAGCAATGCCCGGTCGAGTTCGACCGGGCATCATCCGCACTTTGCCGTCAAAGTGCTATGCTTGCAAGAATATTCGAGCGGCAAAAAACCGCCCGAATAGCTGTGCCGAGTTCCTCATCTTTCAGGCTCCGTATGAGCCTGACGATGTGGCTCTTGCCGAGAGCAGATGCCCTTTAGAAGCATAAGCCACTCGTTGTAGTCCTTGCCTTGATCCGGCAGCTCGATCGTTACTGTAATTGTTTCAATAGTGGCTTGTATACTCTCTGCCGCGTTTCTGCCTACATCGTCATTGTCCAATCTGAGGACAATTTCTTTTACATCGCTGTGTTCCGAAAGATAGGTTTGAAGTGCAATAGGCATTGCGAGTTCAGTATCCTTCTTTGGAATATATACTCCGCCGAGAGAAAGAACACTTTGTGATTTCCAGTCCTGTCCCTGCATTTTAAGTTGTGTTAGATAGGAAAGAGCGTCAATGGCGCTTTCAAACACATTGAGAACGGCGCAGGGGATTCCCGAACTGATGGCAAATGAGTAGGCCTTCCTGCTACCTCTGACCTCTCGCATAAACTTGTTTCCCGTGGTCGCACCGCGCAGGGTTGCATACCTTGCAGTCTTTCCGTCATAGCCGACAAATACCGCATTGT
>DBTI01000191.1:7090-7346 GCA_002306975.1 Ruminococcaceae bacterium UBA1320 | reverse complement strand
ACCTTGTCGCCGTTTAACAGCGTGTTCATCATCGACTGGCCTTCAACGCCCACCGGCCTTATTAGAAATGTAAAAATCATTACGACAATCGCAAGCGCATAGACAATGGACTCCGCCCATTCATATGCTTCAGATGTAAGGCTTCCGCCCTGCTGCGGCTTGTTTGCGGTCTCGTTTTGGATTATTCCCTGCCCATTGTTTTGTTCCATATCTGCCTCCATGCACATTGCGTTACAGCAATTCCAATTAAGATAAG
>DBTI01000191.1:0-6843 GCA_002306975.1 Ruminococcaceae bacterium UBA1320 | reverse complement strand
CAATTAAGATAAGAAAATTTATTGAGGTTTAATCTTAACTGGAATAGCTGTAGGATAATCTGTTAAATAATAAAACTTGTAGGCAAACAATTATATGATCAGCCCGTATCGGGCTAAAGTGTATTAAAAGCAAAAAAGGGACAAATGTCCCTTTTTTAGATTTGACAAAACGGTAAAACCGTTTTGTACAAAACCTATATACGCTCTTTGACCTTAGCGGCCTTACCGACCCTGTCACGCAGATAGTACAGTTTGCTTCTGCGAACCTTGCCGTGACGCACAATCTCAACCTTGTCAACATGAGGAGAATGGATTGGGAAAACCCTTTCCACACCTACGCCATAGGATACGCGGCGCACTGTGAACGACTCGGAAATTCCTCCGCCTCTGCGGGCAATTAGCGTACCCTCAAAAACCTGGATTCTTTCGCGTTCGCCTTCTTTAATCTTGACATGAACCTTAACTGTGTCGCCGATGCTAATTTGTGGCAGCTCGGCTTTTAACTGACTGCTCACCATTGTCTTCAAAGCATCCATTAATTCCACTCCTTCTCGTGGAGGCATTCTTACCACCAAGCGCTGGTGCAGAGGACTGCCTGTTTTAATTTCCGGTTTCCCGGCAATTAAACCCCACCGCGGCGGCAAAAGCCTTAAAACGGCGGAAAATTCAAATGCCTCTAAATTCTATCATATAAAGCTATGAAAGTCAACGTTAATTACCAAATATATATCGTCAAAAAAAGCTTAGTGATTTGCTGTGTATGAATTATTTTTCTGACTCTGTATATTTATATAGGAGATTTATAAAAAATTCTGCTTGTCCTGATTATAGATTTCAAGCCGTCTTATATGTTCAAAATCCGGCTTGTTGCTATATTTTTCAAAAGCGGCAACAAAACAGGATGGATTAAGGTTAGCTTGTGACCCTGCAGGTAAAGTGACGTTTATGTTAATTGCGCCGTCAAAGACCTCTATTTTTGCCGAATCAAAATATTCCTTAATATCTATGTTCATTGTTTTGCGTTTCGTTTCTTTTTCTATCGTAATCTCATCGTGAGCCGTTAATTCAGTAACTGTGTCATCAAGATCTTTTTTTGATTTGCCGTCAAAATCAAGAGTAACTGAATATGAAGCAAAACCGATGTCCGCAAGTTTCATCTGCGGAATTGCAACTTCTGATATCACGATGCCTTCCGGCATCTGGGCGGCAAGGCGTTCTTTTACCTCGTCAAGCGGCATGTCGCCATCAAGCCGCGCGTCCATAATCTCGCAGTCGCTTTCATAAAAAATAGAAAGCGGCATGGCAAAAACGATATACGGGTGCGGATTGAACCCCTGCGTGCGCCATATGGGAATTTGAGCACGCCTTAACGCGCGCTGCATACAGCGATTGAGGTCAAGATGCGAAATAAACCTTGCCCGCCCCTCTTTTTTAAACTTAACTCTAATCGCAAGCATCGCATTCACCTCCCGTTAATCTTGACGCGCCGCAACCACAGCAGCCTTCGCGGCAGTTTGGCGATGTTTCATCTGTATACGCTTTTTTATTCTCACGCAGCAAAAACTCTTTGTTTACACCGTAGTCGATATGATCCCACGGCATAACTTCATCATATGAACGTTTGCGGTTTGCGTAAAAAGCGGGGTCAACGCCGCATTTTTCAAAAGCAGCCATCCATTTTTCAAAGTTGAAGCATTCATCCCAGCTGTCAAAACGGCAGCCGGAACGCCACGCGGTTTCTATGACGTCCGCAAGTCTGCGGTCACCGCAGGCAAGCACCGCTTCGAGGAAGCTGGTGTGGTCATCATGATAACTAAGGTTTATTTTTCTGCTTCTTATAATAGAACGCAGACGGTTATGCTTCTCCACCACTGTTTCAAGGTTATCCTGTGGCTCCCACTGAAACGGGGTGAACGGCTTTGGCACAAAGGTGGCGACACTGACAGAAACATTGACCGATTTACCTTTCGGTCGCTCCGGCATGGAGTAAAAGGCGTCAACTACGCGCTGGGCAAGGTCGGCAATGCCCTCGACATCCTCCATTGTTTCTGTGGGAAGGCCGAGCATGAAATATAGTTTAACGCTTGTCCACCCTCCCTCAAAGGCAAGGCGGCAGGTTTTGAATATTTCCTCTTCACTTACATTTTTGTTGATTGCGTCGCGCAGGCGCTGTGTTCCCGCCTCGGGCGCGAAGGTCAGTCCGCTTTTGCGTACCGACTGAATTTTTTCCATGAGCGAGCGTGAAAAATTATCAACACGCAATGACGGCAGTGAAAGGCTTACGCCGCCCTTTTCCGTCCATTCCATCATCTCCGGCAAAAGTTCCGGCAGACCGCGATAATCGCTTGTTGAAAGCGACGACAAAGAAATCTCGTCATATCCTGTACTTTCGCATAACGCCGCCGCCTGTCGGTTCAGTGTTTCGTGGCTTCTTTCGCGCACCGGTCTGTAAATAAACCCGGCCTGACAAAACCGGCAGCCGCGAACACAGCCCCGGAAAAGTTCAAGGATAGCTCTGTCATGCACCACATCAAGGAAGGGCACAATAAACGTTTCGGGAAAATAGCTCTTATCGAAATCTTTTACCACACGCTTTTGCACTGTTTCAGGCGCATTTTCATTATTCGGCGTTACAGCTTTGACCGTGTTATCCTCATTATAGCTGACCTCATAAAAAGAAGGCACATAAATGCCCTTGATCTGAGCCGCTTTATTTAAAAACTCCTGTTTTAAACACTTTTTCACCTTGCACTGTCTGTAAAGGTCTGTAACTTCACATAATACTTCCTCGCCTTCACCAAGGCAAATTATATCAGCAAAAGGTGTGAGCGGCTCCGGGTTGCAGGTGCAGGCACCACCGAGAATGACGATGGGAGAAAGCTCCGTGCGGTCTGCCGATCTGACCGGAACGCCGGCGAGATCAAGCATGTTCAGCACATTCGTGTAGCTCATCTCATACATCAGCGTAAAACCGATAAAGTCAAACTTTGCGATATCGTCGCCACTTTCAAGCCCGTAAAGGCTTATATCTTTATACCGCATTTGTTCCTCAAAATCGATCCAAGGAGCATAAACACGCTCGCACCAGACGTAATCAAGGCTGTTGAGCACCCCATAAAGTATCTTTCCGCCAAGGTGAGACATGCCCACCTCATAGGTGTCGGGAAAGCAAAAGGCAAACCGCACGTCAACCGAGTGCTTGTCCTTTATAATACTGTTCAGCTCACCGCCGGTATATCTGGCAGGCTTTTGAACAAGGCTCAAAGCCTTTTCGAGTTTTTTATCCAATACTGCAAACCTCCAAGCGCAAAAATCCAATCATATATAGATATACTATAACCTAAATCTATAGTAATTTCAACGACCGGAGGTATTTTTCGCATGTGTGGAAGCAATAAATCCGTTTTTGATAACAAGCGCGGCCGCAAGGTAGATGACCGCGACAATCAGTGAAATGTTATAACCTGTCTGTATTATGACGTAAACTCCTGCGGCGGTCAGCGGCACAATAAATATTGCCGAAACTATATTGACTATTTTCCCCGCCAGACCGCAGCTCATTTTGCGACAAAGCGCAGCTTCAAGCGCGCGTCCGCCGTCAAGCGAGCCTATGGGCAAAAGATTAAAAATACCGAGCAAAAGGCTGAAAGCAAAAATCGCGCCTGATTGCCCGGGAAATAATTTGTTGTGAAAAAGTATGTATGCCGGAATACAGGTTATAAAGTTTGCAGTGCCGCCTGCGAGCGCGACCGCTATCTCTTGCCCATAGCTCAGCGCCATGCCTTTTTTTAGCACTATTCCAATTCCAAAAAGGCGAAAAGAGATTTTTTCTACCGGAGCTTTTAGAATGCGGAGCATTATAATGTGACCGCACTCGTGAATAACAGCGCATAACAGAGCGAACGCAGCAAGCCCTGTGTGATCAAGCGCCAGAACACAGGCTATAAACACGGCAAAATATATGCTTATTGAAACTCTGTATTTTATGTTAACACACCCCCTCGCCTTTACTTATAGCACTTACAAAGTTATAGCGGAATAGTTTTGTCATCTTCCTCATTTCAGGCGGGTGAGACAAAATCGTGTTTTCCAATTTTTATTTGAAATTGCAGTGGCTTATCAAATTACCCACTGCGGATTTTCAAATTTGCTGTTAACGCGAATTTCAAAATGAAGGTGATTTCCTGTTGATTCTCCGGTGGAGCCGACCTTTGCAATGGTTTCACCTGCTTTGACCGTTTCGCCCTGTTTGACAACAACCGTTTGGCAATGGCCGTAAAATGTTTTTATACCTCCACCGTTATCAAGAAGAACAAAGTTGCCGTACGCTTCGGATTTTCCAACCTGCTCCGCTTTTCCGGCATATGCCGCGACAATCGGTGTGCCCCCAGCCGCGGCTATATCCATTCCGGTGTGAAAAGTGTATTTTCCTGTTATCGGATTAACCCTGTAACCATATGCCGACGTTAACCGCCCGTTAACAGGCATAACAGGCTTTATCGTAACTCTAAATGGCGCAAGGCTCGCGGTTGACGGCGGAAGCTGTGAATTATTCGCCGAAACACTGCTGTCAACTGCTGGCAGATCTTCGCCGCCTGCAGATGAAAAACTCAATGTTTTAAGCGTTGATACGGAATCGGTGGGAATTGATGAGGACTTAACATTTGACGATGAGGTTGAACTTGACGCTGAGGAAGACGAACCGCCGGCCGCGTTAGATACTGCTTTTGACTGTGAGCTTTGACTTGAACTTGAGCCTGAACTTGAACTTTTTGGCGTTGTAACACCGCTGCTGAACACCTCTGCCGCGTCAGGCAACTGTTCCCCTATACTATGTAGCACCGCCGTCACCTCTTCGCTTGTTATGCTGTTTTGAAGCGCTTCTTTTACATACGACTTTGCCGTAACATAATAGTCCCCGCCAAACTGTTTTAGCACCAGTGCGGCGGCAAGAACAAACACACAGGCGCCGATTTGAAAGCCGGTAAGAAAAGAGCTGCTTTTTTTCCTGCTGGTGTTTACTCTTGCATCTTCCAGCCGTGGCCGCCTGCGAACATAATTTTCATTGTTATCGTTCACTCTGCATCCCTCCTTTGCAATTTATATGCGAAATAGGACAGGTATTATTACGGCAAAACCCGCAAAAGAAGAATAACTCGTGCAATATCTCGATTGCAGCACCTGTTTTGTTGATTAAAAACCCCTGCCTTGGTATAATATGATAAGCTGATAACAAATTTTTTATATAGCAATTACAAAATCAAAGCGGAATAGCTTTGTTACCTCCTCAGCCGTAGGTCATCCGCTTCAACGGTGGAGATAACATCCTGCTTTTCCGATTTTACTTGAAATCGCAATGATTACGTTTATCCAATCGACTTTTGGAGGATTTTTATGAACAAAATAAAGGTTATGTTGATTTTCGGGACACGCCCCGAAGCTGTGAAAATGGCTCCGCTCGCGCTCACACTCCGCAACAGCGGTTCTTTTGACGTTAAGGTTTGCGTTACGGCCCAGCATAGGCAGATGCTTGACCAGGTGCTCGCGATTTTTGATTTAAAGCCCGACTATGACCTTGACATTATGAAGCCTTCACAGAGCCTTTCCTATATAACCACCGGTGTGCTTGAAGGCGTTGAGAATATTTTTCAGAAAGACACGCCGGACATCGTGCTTGTTCACGGAGACACAACCACAACCTTTGCGGCGGCTGTCGCCGCTTTTTACGCGCATATTCCGGTCGGTCATGTTGAAGCAGGGCTTCGCACATATGATATATATTCTCCATATCCAGAGGAAATGAACCGACGTATAACCTCACAACTCGCCTCAGTGCATTTTGCTCCTACTTTGGCGAACCGTAACAACCTTCGAAAAGAAAATGTATTTGAAAACGTCTTTATAACCGGCAATACCGTTATTGACGCTCTTGGCTACACCGTAAAGGCGGATTACCGCTTTAAATCCCCTGCGCTTCGTAAAATTTCAGAGTTTGACGGGCGGCTTATTCTTATGACCGCTCACAGGCGGGAAAATCTCGGAGAGCCGCTTGAAAACATCTGCACAGCCGTCTGCCGAATCGCCGAAGGCTACCCTGACGTCACGGTTGTTTACCCCGTCCACCTTAACCCCGCGGTGCAAAAAACAGCGAAGGCTATTCTCAGAGGAATAAAAAACGTAATTCTCTGTGAGCCGATCGGCGTTGACGACATGCACAACCTTATGTCAAAAGCTTTTCTTGTAATGACCGACAGCGGCGGGCTTCAAGAAGAGGCTCCTGCGCTCGGCAAGCCTGTTCTTGTTTTGCGCACAGAAACAGAACGCCCCGAGGCGGTAGCCGCCGGGACGGTAAAAATGGCAGGCATTGACACCGACACGATCTACGGCATGGCGAAAGAGCTGCTTGACGACGGCGAGGTTTATCGCAAAATGTCGCACGCCGTTAACCCATATGGTGACGGCAAAGCCAGTGAGCGTATTGCTCAGGCTATTCTCTATTATTTTGGAGAAAGCTCAAAACCGGAAGACTTTAAAGGTTGAATTTCAATTTGATATTATTGCGATTTCAAATAATGCGGTAAATCTGGATGTTATCTCCCCCGCCTTTGGCGTGGGAGATATAATTTTTTATTTGCTATAGATTAATCTTGACAAAGCATCTGTCTTATCGTATTATTGTATTAATTCATTCATACAATAGTAGGAGGCCGTTATGCAGACTTTAACTGTCGAGGGTTTATGCAAAACCTTCAAGAAAAATACAGTGGTTAAAAACCTCAGCTTTTCTCTGGAATCAGGACGTATTGTAGCGCTCACCGGCCCTAACGGCGCGGGAAAGACCAC
>DBTI01000151.1 GCA_002306975.1 Ruminococcaceae bacterium UBA1320 | reverse complement strand
GTTTAAACTCGCAATTTCTTTTGTCATAATATCTTTGACTTTCATAATGTTCACCTCAAATATAGATTTCCCTCAGCATGTGTTTTTATTACAAAATCTATTATTCGAGGTACGAATTTCTCTTATTCCAATTTCCACTAAAAAGCTTTAGCTGAAATTCAACACTCCGATTTTATTCACCTTGTATCGGCTTGTCTTCAAGGTCTAATTTCCCCAGCCGCTTATCCACATTTTCACGTAAGAGCATATATAAAACGGAAAAAATCGGAATATTGATAAGCATCCCAATCACGCCGAACGCATTGCCGCCGATGGTGACAGCCGCAAGCACCCAAAGCGCCGGAAGCCCGACTTTCGAAGCGACAACACGTGGAAATATGAGATTGCCTTCCAATTGCTGGAGGACAACAAAAAACACAACAAACCAGATTGCCTGAATCGGATTGACGATCAAGATCAGCAATGCACCGATCACAGTACTTAAGAATGCTCCCACAATCGGGATTAACGCCATGAACGCTACAAATACCGACACAAGGAGTGCGTAAGGAAATCGAAAGATATTCATCCCGATAAAGCAGAGCGTACCTAAAATACATGCTTCTGTGCACTGACCGGCGATAAAATTTGAAAAGGCGCGGTTTGCAAGACTGCATAACCGGAGAAATCCATCGGTAAATCCATGCGGCAGATACGCGTATAAAACCCGTCTCGCCTGATTTTGCAGTTTCTCTTTTTGTGCCAGAATATTAAGTGCGATTACAAGTGCCAAAATAAACGTAATAGCCCCATGGAATAAGTTCGTTGTCATAGCGACGGTAGAATCCACCAGCGTACTGGCAAATTTCTGCCCGGTTTGCGCCAGCATCTGGCTGGTATTGGTCCAGTCGATATTGACATTTCTAAAGTACTCACCAATATCGGGATGATCCTTGTTGATACTGCTAAGACTGCTCTGCAATTCATTAAAAAATCCCGGAATATTATTCGTTAAATTTGTAATCGTTCTGACAAGTTCCGGTACTACTATGAACGCAATAAGTGCTATAATACCAATTACGATCAGTAATGTCATCAGGATACTAAGCGGCCTGCGCACTTTGAGCCATGTTTTCGTATATCGGCGGTTCAAAGGGGCGAAAAGACGCATTTCAACCTGCCGCATCAAAACATTCAAAATGAACGTGAGCGCCATACCGAGCAAAATAGGCTCAAAAATATTGCCGATAAAATTTGCAAATTCGGAAACACGGTATAAATTTTGCAGCCCCAAGTAAAATGCAATACCAAAGGCGATGAGCAGCATTAGTTTTTTCATGTTGCTTTTATTTAGTTCCATTTTGAATTCCTTTCGAATCTGTTGAAATCATTCCTGTCCCGTATTCATAAAAATCCCGTTTAAAACGATCGATTTTATCTATCCGGTAAACCTGATATTGTTATTTTACATATCTTCGTTATAATAATACTTAAGGATTCTTTTCTATTATCTACCATTATATCATAATATTAATTTGAAATAAATTATTATTTTTTTTGGGTCGTATTGATGCAGGATATGAGATGGAGTATATTTTATTAAAACAACGAAATCGCACAATATACCAAAAGAATTTCCATAAAATACAAAAAGGAGCGAAAAGAGAATGAGAATTTCAAATGGAATAGAAATGCTTGAAATATCTGCGATCCTAATGACCGGGCCGGGCCTGATTAATCCTACACTGATTTGGGACAAGGACGAAGTCATATTGGTAGACGCAGGATTTCCACATCAGGTTCCACAACTTCGTGAAGCATTTGCGAAAGCAGGAGTACCATTTGCGCGCTTAAGCAAAGTCATCATTACACATTCCGATACCGATCATATCGGAGGATTAGCAGGTTTATTAAAAGCTTCCCCGCAAAAGATTACAGTCTTGGCGCATGAAAAAGAAAAACCCTATATTGAGACTGAACTTCCGCCGATTCGAATGGCACATATGGAAGATCAGCTAAAAACGCTGTCTGGTGAACGTCTGAAACAGATGACAGATTTGTGCGAAGGTCTGAAGGCCAATTATCCAAAGTTGAAAGTAAACGTTGACGCTGTTGTGGAAGATGGCGAGGAACTTCCCTATTGCGGTGGAATGACAGTAATTTACACACCCGGTCATACTCCGGGGCATATCTGCCTATACCATAAACAGAGTAAGACGCTTATCGCAGGCGACGCTTTCAGTGTCGAAGGCGGATTGCTGGTGCATTCCCCGAAATTCAACTGTCTGGATGAAGAACAGTATCACAAATCCTTAAAAAAGCTCACAGCCTATGATGTCAAATCCGTCATTTGTTATCATGGAGGCTTTTACGGGGATGGTTGTAACAAACGCATTGCCGAATTAGCTGAGTAGGCTTGTTCAGCAAGCCTATTAGCATCAGAAAGCCAGCGACTTTGAGTCGCTGGCTTTCTTTGTGATTTTTCATATTCTTAAGTGAATCGATAAAGTCATTTTTACAATATATTTTAAAATTAACTTTTTGAAACGACAGCTACCTTGACAACTGTCAGGGTACCGTTAATTGTCTTCTGTGTAACGCGCAGAATATTGCCTGTTGTAATGCTTGAAAAAGTACTTGTGATTGAGGATTCGCCTGATTTTGCGAGAGAGCTTGTTTTGGACGAGGAAGAAGACTTTGCAGGAGATGTTCCACCTGCAGCCGACGCTGTGGGTTGAGAGCCCGCGGGAACAGAAGGCGTTCCTCCGTTTCCTCCTGCGAGACCGGCCCCAGCGGAAGCTCCCGCACCTGCACTCGAAAGCGTAAGCCCTACTGGGATTGATACAGTTTTACTTTCCCCTGTAAGTGTGAACTCCGAGGTACTTGTATCACTCGTTTGCGTTCCGACAGCCAGCACAACCTCATTCCCAATGATGGAGGTTACCTTACCAAGAATTTGAGTCTGTGAAGAGGATCCGGCTCCGCTTGCGGTACTGCTATTTGTGGTATTTCCGTTTTTTCGCTCTTCCTCTCCTGATTGATCGGGATCCGACATTTTCACAGCTCCTCCCGCCTGCGAGGAGCTGTTTTTTGAGGAACAGCCGGCAAACGGAACCATGATTAACATAACGATAAGGACTGCGCACACTGTTCTTTTCATCATTTTCATAACATTAACTTCTCCTGTCATTCCTGATTTAAGGCTTCAATTGGTGTCAACTGCGCGGCCTTATATGCGGGGTAAAATCCAAACACCGTTCCGGTCACAACGGCAAATACAAGTGCGAGTATTCCCCCAAGCGCAATCGGTTCGACCGTCATCCCGGTAAGGCGCACGACCGGCACCAGCCCAAAGCCGGCAGCCACTCCGATGATGCCTCCGAATGTGCCGAT
>DBTI01000153.1 GCA_002306975.1 Ruminococcaceae bacterium UBA1320 | reverse complement strand
GATTAACCCAGACTGCGGTTGAAAAACCCGTGGAATGGAGGAAACCAGCCAAAGCCTCAAGAACATGGTATCGGCTGCGCGAGATGTAAGAAATGAATTAGAAAAATAGTCAATCGTAAATAAAAAGCGAGGCAACCACAAATTTGTGTTGCTTCGTCCTAAAAACGACCGTTTTTTGGAACTTTTCAAGTAGAAGTTATTGAAACGGATCTATAAGGATTTGCACGGTCTCAAAAAATAGTGCCATAAACAAAGTATCATATTTACATATGAAAACGTTTATGGTACTATTTTTATGGGTGAAGAATGATGAAATTTGGATATGCACGAGTTAGCACGGAAGATCAGTCACTTGATCGACAAATAGATCAGTTAAACGAATCCGGTGTTGATAAAATTTTCTGCGAGCATTTTACTGGAACAAAAGCAAACCGCCCTGAACTGGATAATCTTTTGGGTCAAATCCGGTCTGACGATGTTATCATTATCTGCGATCTTACACGTTTAAGTCGGAGTACAAAAGATTTATTTAATATTGTTGAAAAAATTCAGGCCATTGGTGCTGATATTAAAAGTCTAAAAGAAAGCTGGATTGATACAACAACACCACAAGGAAAGTTGCTTTTTACAATTTTTGCTGGTATAAGTCAGTTTGAACGTGACCTTATAAGCCAACGAACAAAAGAAGGATTGGCGAGTGCCAGGGCACGCGGACGTAAAGGCGGGAGACCAAAAAAGTATAATAAAAAAGCTGATGTGGCTTTGAAAATGTACAATAGCAAAGAATATTCTATTAGTGAAATACTTAAGGCAACTGGACTTAGTAAAAGTACACTGTATCGGTATATAAAAATGAACTGAGTTAATGAGTTAAGATATTATCTTAAAAACAACCCCAAGTGGAAAGAGTCCTACCATAACCATTCAGTACTTCTTAGATTGAATTAGCATCGCATTCAGGTTCAATGCGTATCAACAACCTATACCTTTCTGTTACGTGCAAAAACTATCAAATTTCCTTGAGAATATGCCCTTTTTGCACTTAAATGTGTAACATAATACTTAATAGCTTTTGTGATACAAGGTGCCCATCGCTTTGGATAGCATAAATTGTACGATTGAGCGAATAGAATTTGCAAATTTCATACCTTGCGCTATGAGGTCGAAAGAAGTAAAATGTAATTGGATTATAATAGAATATCTGATAAATATATTGCGATTGAAAAATAGAAGAGTTCCTGTATATAAAACTCATTTTAAGAAGATGACGTTATGGAAGGCTTCGAGCATTACGTATATAAAACCGAGGTCAATTGGTCTTTGTTAACCGAAGGCCTAACTTTGCCTGTTGAAAATCAGGTGATCTTTGCACGAAACATGGGGAAGTTTCTGCAGCGTGGAGAAGTTAAGCCCATAAACGTCTACTTGAATGGGAAAAAATATGCGGCACAGATTCGAAACGTCAATTTCAACGCACGATTTAATAGAATCAAAGACACTCTGCAGATACGATATTCGCGTAACGGAGAATTGGCAAGAGCACTGCAAGCAGGTTTCTTAAAAAGTTTTAATTTTATAAGGCTTCAGAGAGATGTGCGCACCAAAGAAGATCGCACCATGATAAAATTGCCTGAAGAGTTTAAAGAGTATCTTGCCATCTATACAACCGAATATGAAGATACATACATTTTTGAATCCATTGCGGCTGATGATATTGTTTTGATGAAACAGGCAGTCAAGAATCAATCCGAGCGAGTCTTGGAATCAAGCTTTGATTTCGATGCTATAGATAATGATGCAAAAATTCTTGAAGATGAACGAGTAGTGAAAATCCGAAAGCTGAACAGAAAAATCGGCGACAATCTCAAATTGCTTTAAGATTATCGTTGTCAAATTTGCGGAGAGTTTATCGGTGAAGGATACGGAGCACATGTAGTAGAAGCTCATCACATCGACTATTTTGTAAAAAGCTTTAATAACGACGCAAGCAACCAACTTATCGTTTGTCCGAATCATCACAGTATTATTCACGAAGCAAATCCGGTTTTCGATAGACAAAAGCTGATTTACCTATACCCAAACGGAAAACAAGAGGGACTGGTACTCAATCAGCATTTACATAGTGTGTAGATAGCATATTCTTATGACAGACGTGAAAAGAGTGATACAATGCTCAAACCGGGAATATATGAACAGGTAATCAATAAGGCACTGGGGCAGGAGCTTGACGCCCATGCGGAAAGGCTCGCCAAAACTGAGCAAATCGATACAGAAGAAGCCTCCCGTGTGCTTACAAAATACATTTCTGAAGTCATTGAAAAAGGGCTTGAAAACGTAAAGGACAACGGTGGGAATCTGCAAAGTCAGATAAGCCTTGCCAACAAAATCGTACATACAATTTTGAGTGAAACTGGTGAAGCTGCGATTGACTTGCTTACTGTAGATGAGCGGGCCGAGCAGCTTCTTGCTCTATTTGACAGAAAAAACAGTATTTGCGCTGTCAATGAAAAAACCGAGATTGTGCGGCCCGATACTTCTGTCGCGCAAAGCTCCCTTTTCACCGGCGCGATTCACGAGCCGAGTATGTTTACAGAACTGAAAAAAGAGATACTCTCCTGCGACCGCATTGATATGCTGGTATCGTTTATTAAATGGAGCGGCCTGCGGCTGATTATTGACGAACTAAGCGCATTTACACAAAACGGCGGCAATCTGCGCATTATCACAACCTCCTACATGGGCGCAACCGATGTAAAAGCAGTTGAGGAATTGCGAAGACTGTCAAACACAGAGATTAAGATTTCCTATGACACCAAGCACACACGCCTTCACGCGAAGGCCTATGTGTTTTATCGTGACAGCGGATTTACAACCGCCTACGTCGGTTCCTCCAACCTGTCAAATGCCGCGATTTCCAGCGGCCTTGAATGGAATGTAAAAGTTACGGCAAAGGACTTGCCCACCACTTTAGAAAAAATAAATGCAACGTTTGAAAGCTACTGGAACTCCATTGAATTTGATACCTATACAGAGGCGCAGAAATCGAGACTTACACAGGCTTTGCGCGCCGAAAAATGTATAGGCGGCGATGACACATCTTATGTATTTGAAATAACGCCGTACCCTTATCAACAAGAAATTCTCGATAAGCTGGATGCCGAGCGCAAAGTGCGCGGCTGCTTTCGCAATCTGCTGGTCGCCGCAACAGGAACCGGTAAAACAGTTATCTCCGCTTTTGATTACAAACGGTGCTGCAATGAAAGCAAAGGAAAGCCCTGTCGTCTTTTGTTTGTTGCACATCGTGAAGAAATTTTGAAGCAGAGTATTTCCTGCTTCCGCGGTGTGCTCAAGGACAACAATTTCGGCGATTTGTTCGTCGGCAGTTTCCGTCCAGAGAAAATCGACCATTTGTTTATCTCGATTCAAACCTTTAATTCGCAGCAACTTGACACAAGCACAACGCCGGATTTTTACGATTTTATTATCGTTGATGAATTTCACCACGCTGCCGCACCGACCTATCAGAAGCTATTGACCTATTATCAGCCTAAGATATTGTTAGGGCTCACTGCAACCCCGGAACGCATGGACGGTCAAAATATCCTGTCATACTTTGAAAACCGCATCGCGGCAGAAATCCGCCTGCCGGAAGCCATTGACCGCAAGTTGCTTTGTCCTTTTCAATATTTCGGCGTGACCGACAATGTGGATTTGGACAGCGTTAAATGGACGCGGGGCGGCTATGACAAGACCGAATTGTCGAATGTCTACACTATGAACCGTGGGGTTGCTGACAAACGCGCCGATATGATTATTCAGTCTATTTTGAAATATGTGACTGACCTTGACGACGTTAAAGGGCTTGGATTCTGCGTTTCCGTCGCACATGCCGCATACATGGCGGAGTTCTTTAATAAGCGAGGCATTCCTGCTATCTCTTTAAATGGACAGTCATCTGATGAGGAAAGAAATACCGCCAAACAGCGTCTTACAAGCGGCGAGGTTCGGTTTGTTTTTGTTGTAGATTTATATAATGAAGGCGTTGACATACCGGAAGTAAACACTATTCTCTTCCTGCGCCCCACAGAGAGCCTAACGATATTTTTGCAGCAGCTGGGGCGTGGCCTGCGCCTTACCGAAAACAAAGAGTGCCTGACGGTTCTGGATTTTATCGGGCAGGCAAATAAGAAATACAACTTTGAGGATAAATTTGCGGCGTTGCTCAGCAATACAACAAAAGGCGTACAGAGAGAAATTAAAGAAGGGTTTGTTTCTCTGCCAAAAGGCTGCTACATTCAACTTGAGAAAAAGGCGCGTTCCATTATTCTTGATAACATCCGGCAGTCATTCGGACATCGAGCCGGTTTGATTACACGAATTGCCACTTTTGAAGAGGATACAGGTAAAACGCTGAATCTTGAGAATTTTGCGGAGCATTATCATCTTGACATTCGCACGATTTACGCAAAAGACAGCTTTTCGCGGCTTTGCGTGGATGCCGGTGTGCGTGATGACTTTGACGAGCCGCTGGAATCGCATCTGACAAAGGCTTTTTCCCGTATCTGCGCGATTGATTCACGCCGGTGGCTTGCATTTTTGATTGATGTGTTGCCAAAGATAGAGTCTGCTGCACGCTCTTCAATTTCTGAACTTGAACTCCGGATGCTGAGAGTGTTCCGGATTACCGTGTGGCAAAAGGCTGCCGAAGATAGAGATGATTCCAGCCTTCAAGACGACCTGCTGCAAATCAAAAACTGCCCTATTTTGTTTGCGGAGTTAATGGAGTTGCTGCAATATCAACTTCGCCATATCGACTTTATTGATGAGCCGGTGGAACTTGGCTTTGATTGCCCACTTGACCTTCACTGTACCTATACCCGGGACCAAATCCTTATGGCAATGGATTTTTTGAAACCGTCAACAGTACGTGAGGGTGTGAAGTTCCTACCAGATAAGAATATGGATGTTTTCTTTATTACGCTCAACAAGGCAGACAAAGATTACTCTCCGACCACCATGTACCGCGACTATTCCATCAATGACCGACTGTTTCACTGGCAGAGCCAAAGTACAACCTCGGAAGATTCCAAAACAGGCCAGCGTTATATTCATCATAAAGAACTTGACAGCAAAGTTCTGCTTTTTGTCCGCGAATTCAAGAACGATATTGCAGGAGCGGCTCCCTATACCTTTTTAGGGCTTGCCGATTATATCAAACACGACGGCAGCCGCCCAATGAACATCACCTGGCGGTTGCACAAGCCGATTCCGGCAAAATACTTAAAGAAAACAAACAAGCTGATTGTGGGGTAAGAGAATGATCCAAGTAACCGCAGCTATTATATATCATAATGATAAAATCCTTATTTGCCAACGCGCTGAGGGTAGCTCCTGCTCACTTCTATGGGAGTTCCCGGGTGGCAAACTGGAGCCGGGTGAAATGCTTGAAGAATGTATTGTCCGCGAATGCAAGGAAGAATTGGATATTGACATTCGACCTTTGAAAATCTATCAGCAGATGTCATACCAATACCCAGAACGAGAGATATATTTCACGTTTTTTATTGCTGAAATTTTAGGTGGGCAAATCAAAAAGAATGTTCACAAGGATATTAAATGGGTTGAACCGTCGGAACTCGGGCAGTATGAGTTTTGCCCGGCAGATGTGGAAATTGTTAATAAACTGTCGAAATAGAAGTAGTAACCTTAATTACAGCAAGTGTAATAAGGTAAGGACAGGTGTAGAAATGGCAAATGGTGAACATACACTCAAACATGTATGCGTTTGGGATAATGGCCGTAATCAATGGGCTCATATTGAGCCGGAAGAAGCGGCGAAAATATACGGACATAGAATCAGTTGCAGTGAAAGAGTCTTTTTATGCGAATGCTGCAATAAATTTGTCGCGCTTACGTATAGCAAAAATGGAAATCCTTTTTTTACACATACAAGAAATGCTGATAAAAAGTTTTGCGAAGATAAGAGCTGTTCAGCTTACTCATATCGTCAATATAACTCACTGGGTTTTTCACTGCCAGTTAGAATTGTTTTTAAAGAAGAACGTGATTTTGAGATAAAAATAGGATTTTTGCCTCTTCCTTCAAATGTATTTGATGATATTGAAAAAAGGGACGGAACAGTAAATATCTGTACAAAAGGGTCTTATGAAAAAGCGCTTACAGCTCCATTGCTTATAGACCGCGAAAGGTTTTCTGAAAATGTTTGTACATATTATTCGATAAGGCAAAATATTGCAGAGCAATATAAATTATTTTTTTCTCAGGAAAATGAAGAATTGCATAAATATTGGCCTGGTGTAATAGATGGTATTTCTCAATCAGGAACTATTTTTGACGAGAGTGGAAATCGATTACCCGATGACGCTGATGCAGAAGTCGGACATGAATATATACTTATTAAGAAAGTTGGATGTTTAAAGTTTCCTAAGGAAATACGAAAGACAAAAGAAATTTTTCTAAATCATGGCTGGATCGCTTATAACATCATTGCGGAAAATTTTTGTCAAAACGCGGCTAATTTCTTTATTGAGTTTGGGGTAAGCTTAACGGAAAACCCTACAAGGTTTGTCCCTTTGTGGCCACCGGCAGTACAATATTCACATGTTGTACTGCATGAAGCAAATGAAGTATTTCTATGTCTTCACGGGGATGGGTGTATTGAACACTACCCACGGAAAGCTGCATGTCAAAGTGACAAAATTGATGACGCTCACAGCCTTATTGAAATATCTGCGGAAATTATTCAGCAGCTTGTTTCTGTCAGTCGCTCGTCGTGGAAGACATCGGCGCTCGGATATATCATGCTTAAAAAACAAGCAATAGCTCCGCTACCCATTTTAGAGAAGGTTTTGACTGTGGACATCGCGGGTAATGAGTTGAATGAGCCATCATATCATGCGGTACCGAACGGTGGTGTCATTGTTATACATGCACCGTTTGACGGTTATATTAATGTGATAATGTCTGAAATAATTATTGAACACTATGAAATTAATGGCGGCAGACCCTTTACACTTGATAGAATAGGGCTTGGCTGTAGTATAGCCATTTACCAGGGCTTGGACTGCGAAAGAAAAATCAGCTTTATTAGAGAAAAAAGACAGACTGAGATTTCAGTAGAGGCAAATATGTTAAAAAGATTGAGGCAGGCAAAGGGTAATGTTATTCCTGTTGGGCATTCTATTGCTCGCTTTACCGTAAAGCTAAAGCAATATCCAAAGTTAAAGCAGTGGCTATTAAAGAGTATACGTGATGGATTTGTGCATGAAGATGCAATTGCAATTTTAAATTCGATGCTTAGGAGAGATGACATATGACATATTCGGTTGAAAATTTTGGTTCAGATACGGAACATATTAAGGAACTTTTGAATGCTATTCCTCCGCAAATTCTTAAAGATCTAATAATGAAATCAAAAAACATTATAAAAATGAATAGCTGGCGCAGACCGCAAAAGTTAAATCATGATGAGATTTGCGCTATTTATCTTGATGAAATTTATAAGCAAAAAAATATAAGCCTTGCGATTCATCTTGACAAAAAGATAAATTCTATTCTTAGTGATGCTAATGTGTCGGACATACTTGAAGGGATTACGGACACCACAGAAGATTTGTTTGCGGCCGGATGCCAAATAGAGGAGATGCTAATCCTAAAAAAAATTAATCTATCGGCGGAACTCGTGATTACTCTGTCTGGAAAGAAATTTTCTAAAGAAGTACGTAACGCGCTTTCATGCTTACATAAAACTTTTATCTCAATACGAGAACCTAAAAAGGAAGAATTAGGGGAAACAAAAGCGGCTTTACTGCAAATTGAAAAGTCACTTTCTGAAGCACATAAGCAGAAAGAAGTCGCAGATAAACAGATAAAGGCGCTCAAAAAAATATGCACTACAGAACAAGCAAAGTGTAATAATCAGGAGAACTCTTTGATAGAATTTCAGAGTCAACTTGCTGATGCAGAATCAAAAAACAAACTACTAAGTCAAAAAACAACAGAGCTTCAATTGAATTTGAAGTCGCTGCAATCTGCACTTGACAAAGCAGAAAAACTTCCTGATATAACAGAATTATTGCGTACGGCGGATGGGCAAACAGCAATAAAAGCCTTCCTCCTAAAAAATGAGGCAGAGACCAATAGTATTTTTGCTGATCTTATTGAAAAGCACTGCGAAATTTCTGAAAAGTTTATGCAAACGGCAGAAAAAACCTGGGTAGCAGAGAATGAAAACAAATTACGTAAAGCACAGAATAATCTTTTCCTTGCCAACAATGAATTGAACCGTACCATCGCTTCTTTGACTGAAAAAAAAGAGGAACAAAAAAGTTTAAAATCGAAAACAGACGCCCTTATTTTAAAAAAGGCAAGTTTAGAAAAAGAAATTTCAGAAATGGAACAACACCTTGCAACTGTGTCTGCTGAGGCAGAAACGGCACAAATGGTGGCTTCTACAGCAAATAGCGTTTCATTCGTAACAGAACTTTACCGACCCGGTCAAAAGGTGGATGAAAATCCGGATAAGGTTTCAAATACAGAAGCAATTGTCTCCATTTTGAAAAATAATTTGAAATGTGTCGGTGTAGGAACAGAATATAGAGAAATACTTGCGTCATACCTGTGCGCAGCAGTGCGTGAACGGATACCGCTGATATTGGCGGGTCCAAACGGTCGTGATATTGCAGATGCCTTATCTATAACACTCTGCAATAAAACGGCAGCACATCTTTGCTGTGCTGGTGAGTGGAATGAAGAGTTAGTGGGCCGTACTATAAGCGGAGAAAACGATCTTGTAATTGCCATAGATAATCCACTTGACAGCCGCTGGATTGGGCAACTTCTGCCTACTGTGCAAAATAAGAAGCATGTATTTATATTGCTTATACCTATCGCTGAAGAGTTAAGTATTGAGCCAGCCGGACTTTATGACTATATGCTTCCTGTTTTAACAAGCTATTTTGTGACAGAAGATTTATCTGTAGATTGGATCGGAGGCATCGCCGATGAAAGTCTCTTGCTGTATCGTTCTAAGGGCAAGTCAGGTGCCCGTTACCCTAAGCTTTCACCGATTGCAAAACGTCATGCAAATGCAGTTTTATCAAACGCCATAGAGATTTGCAAAAATCAGGGGGGACTTTTGAAGTACTTGTGTCAGATTCTGCCTCTTGCATTGAATTTGTGTGCTAATGATTGGATGATTGAAGATATCGGCAAAGATACAGCGCTCACTGAAAACGATAAGGTGGCATTACTTGAATTGTGTGGTGCTGATACAAAATGAGCGGCAAAACAATTGACAAAGTGATTGCAAGAATATCTCAGGATATTTCTGTTAAACGCGGCAGAGTGGAGCCTATAGAGCAGTGGGAGTTGCGGGTTATATTCAGTGCGGTTGGTAGTGGTATGATCATGTCGTTATATGATCTGGATGAAGAAAGCCTTGATGGTTTTCAAAGTGTTTCAATGCAGCACCTACTTTCACGCGGAAGTGAGCTTGTTGAAAGCTACCAATCACTGGTGCCCACATTTGATGGCAACTGGAACTGCAAAACCGAAGAGCTTTCGAAAAAGCTCTCGGAAGAAATGAGGACTATCTATCTCGACGGAGGCTGTATATTACACAGAGCAAACCGGCTTTGCCCTGCAAAATGCAAACTTGGGCAATATGAAAGTATTTTATTTGCACGTGGTATCATTCCAGGTGAAAAATGGGCTATGAGCGGTCTTGGATTTTATAGAATTTCACCTTTTATTAATGAGAATGCAACATCGATATCAAAGATGTTTGCAATTCCAGAACAGCGGATTTTGGAATGGTGGAAAGAAATTTATTTCTCACGCAGGTGGAATCAGCTGGAATATTTGCCTGAACAGGCGGTTTTTTTAAATGTCCGCCGCAGGCAGAATGAACCATACTGGATAACAAAGTGGTCTGACAATGACATTACAATGGCAAAAATAGAAGGATTATGTGTAAATAGATATATCTTACTGAGAAACAATAGTGGTAGGCACGAATATGCAGCTCTTGAACCATGGCTTACAGAAAAAACGGCGTATCTTCGATTGTCTATTGCACTAATGAACAGAATCGGTGTTCCGCCGGAAGCCGTTGTATCACCGGACGGTGATCTTGTAACCATATCGATAAAATATTTGCTTCCACCTGAAGAAGAGCATTTCTATAAACTTTACAGCTGGCCTGTCAAGTCAATTGAGGAAAAATGGACACGACAAATGTCAAAAGAGGTGTACCCCGCATTTAAAATAATGCTATTGAATCTTGGGTACAACATACTGGAGGCGTAAAAAATGGCGATAATGGCAAATGAGGTACATAAGTCATTAAGGCGAGAACTCGAGAATTATCTGAAAGCACAGTATTTTGGAAAAAGTCCGCTGCTGTTGGATGCTATTGAGCCTCTTCTGGATAAGGAGGGGGAACTTTATCAAACACCTTATATCGAGTCGTCCCCCGCATATCTTACTGTAAAGGATGGAATCGAAACTTTATCCATTCCGACATGGCTCAAGGCATTTTTTCTAAATTTGTCGCACGAAAATATGGGCGTTTTTGAATCTCCCTTTAAGCATCAGCTGACTGCACTACAGGAAACCTTTGATGGTAAAGATATTTTTGTTGCTACCGGTACTGGTTCTGGTAAAACCGAATGCTTTCTGTGGCCGATTTTGGCAAAATTGTGCACTGAAGCAAAAGAAAGTCCGCAAACATGGGAACAAAGGGGTCTTCGAACAATCCTCATGTATCCAATGAATGCTCTCGTTTCCGATCAGCTCAGCCGCTTACGCAGATTGCTTGGTGATCCTGAAGAAAAATTTGTGCGTATTTTGCGAGAAACGTCTGGTGAAAAAACACGCCGCCCACAGTTTGGAATGTATACAGGAAGAACCCCCTATCCAGGTGATACACCGAAGATAGAGGAAGATCGCAAACTTGCCAAGACACTTTCCCATATGCTGCCGTCCGAAAATGAACTAAATAAATTTTATAGTGATTTGCAAAAAGACGGGAAAATCCCTGCTAAGAAGGACCTTGCTGCTTTCATTGAAAATCTGCACGAAGGCAACCATGTACCTGATTTGGAAGATGCTGAGATGATTACGCGTTTTGAAATGCAGCATTTGTGTCCAGATATTCTCATTACGAACTATTCTATGCTTGAATACATGTTGTTAAGGCCACGAGAATCTAATATTTGGAAGAATACAGCTGAATGGCTGCAAAGCGCGCCTGAAAACAAACTTATGCTCGTCCTTGATGAAGC
>DBTI01000106.1 GCA_002306975.1 Ruminococcaceae bacterium UBA1320 | reverse complement strand
TACGTGCAGTACCTCGTATCTTTTGGATATGTCTCATATCCGATGGATCTGAGGTACTTGTTTGTAAAAGTGCATAAAAAAGCAGGCTTGCGGCGATACACCGAAAGCCTGTTGACATGCTGGGTCTCAAGCAGAAAAAATTTTTCCTGAGTGCTTTCGATATTCGTCTGTGTAAATCATTATGCTACCGGTTTTGCTAAAACCACATAAAACAGAATTGAGAAGTAGTGCATGGCACTACCGGCGATTACAAAGAAATGCCAGACAGAATGAATGTATTTCTTACGTCGTCCAATGAGATAAAGAACAGCGCCCACTGTATAAAACACTCCGCCTATTAATAAAAATATCAATCCACCGGGAGCCATATGCGCAAGAAGCGGTTTTATAGCAAAAATAATATCCCAACTCATTACAAGATAACAGACCATCGAAAATCTTGAAAACCTTTTAAGATCAATCGCATTGAGCGTAATCCCCAGCACCGCAATAGCCCAGACGATACCAAAAAATGTCCAGCCGAGCGGCCCTCTTAGCGTAACTAAGGTATAAGGCGTATATGTGCCTGCTATCAAAAAAAAGATTGAACAATGATCAATGACGCGAAATACTTTCTTGCCTGAATTAGGGCGCAGCGCGTGATAAATTGTAGAATCTGTGTAAAGCAATACAAGCGTAGACCCATAAATAGCAACGCTCACTACGCACAATATGTCATTATATAAAACCGAGAATACGATTCCGACCACAAGAGCAGCTATTGAGAGTAGCGCACCAACGCCATGTGAGATTGAATTTATCAGTTCCTCTCCCAGACTGTATTTGTGAAGTTCGATTTTGTTAAGTGACATTTTCTGTTTCCATTCTGCCGCTTTTGCGGCTCCCCGTGTTTTATCGTCTCAAGAACGAACACATATAAATAGTATACTCTATTTTAGAATAATTAGAGGTAAAACAAAATTTTTTCTGATTTGCTGCCTTCATCCCTGATTGATATAACAAGAGATTAAAACGGCGGGGAAATTTTCTCGTCGGTTTATATTATTCTGCGCCTTGGTGGATTTCTAATAAAAGGCCCTTAACAAATGGCATAAATCAGCCATCTATTAAGGGTTTAAAGAATTATGGCAAGTGTGGGCAAAAAAGATATAAAACGTATATGCAAGCGCCAAGATGGCAATAGAGTAATGTATTTTTAATCTCTTGTAATCTTCGATATAAGTTGACGGAGAAATAAATATTAGAGGAACACACCGCGTAATGGCTGGGCATCGCCTATATAGATAGGATTTTTTTCGCGTTCAGGCTGTAAATATACTCCTTTATGCCATCCGATAGCTTTAGACGCTCTATTCTGTCAATCTGGTCGTCAATGCTTGCATAAGGAGTGTCTGTGCCGAAAACAATGTGATCATGACCGAAAGCATTGATTGAATCAAGAATATCGCTGCCCTGAATTCTATTGGAACTTGAAGTGTCAAAATATATGTTTTTTAGACTTACGCCGCTTTCTTTAAAAAGGTTGATTCCGGTCAAATGCCCGATAATAAATGTTGCATTCGGGTTTTCCTTTATAAAACGCAGCAGCTTCAAAACTTCTCTTTTTGAATATAAATGAATAAAAACAGGCAGTTCGTGTGATGACGCAATATCGACCAGTTCTTTAAATTCTCTGCCGTCAATTTTAAAGTTATTCCATGCTTGATGAAGTTTGATACCCTTCGGCTGATAGGTAAGAATACTATTTTCTAATTCATTCATCTGCCCGAAGTCAAGCGGGTCTACCCACAGAAACTGAATAACCAAATCGGGGAGCTGATTTTTTATTTCATGGACAAATTGATTACCGTCACCGTCACCCTTGAGAAAATGGTTGTAAGCCATCCGCATCATACGATTCATCATATAGATGCTGTCAGGCGTCTGTTTCAAAGGCAGGTTTGGTGGTTTTTGTTGATTGTGAATGTTTCTGGGGCTTGTACATAATACGATTTTTTCCAGATCATATTTTGCGGCCATATTCGTTATGGAATCAACAGAGCCATAATTACCGTCAGCATGGGCGTGAATATCAATAATCATAATTCAAGCTCCTTTTTTTGTCCAGCTTTTGGAGACTCCACTCGGAATTGTATGCTTCTCGTAGATTGTCACATCAAATCCGCTTTGCAAGGTATAAATGCCTGTCGATAACCTTGACATCCCGTCTCCGACGGTTATAATCTTTTTCATTTCGTTTTCCTCCTAATCATGTCTACAATCCAATCGCTTTCCGGACATGGCAGTTCAGGATTCATTGCAGTTTGCTCTGCGATGCCTTGAATGGCACACCAGTAAGCAATGCTGAGCGCATAGGGATCTCCTTCCCGAATCGTACCGTTTGCCTGACCCTCTTTCATAAGCAGGCAAGTCGGCGTATATATATCAAATTCCTGAAGAACATCTTTTACGCCTTTTGGCGCAGCCTCATTAAAAAAAGCCTGACTCATCAGCACGAACATTTTCGCGACAAACGGTTGTGCACGAACATATTGAAAGATCAATTCCGCAGTACCTTCAAAAAACTCAAGCGGTTCTTTATTTGTCGGAGCCATCGTGCTCATCGGCCCCGAAACGCCACATCGAATTAGTTCTTCATACAGCTTTTCCTTCGACTCAAAATAATGAAACATAAGCCCCACACTCATGCCGACGCTTTGTGCAATGTCACTGATCTTTGTAGCGGCATAGCCCTTTCGGATAAACAGGTCAAGCGCCGTCTCCAGGATTTCATGTCTGCGCTTTTCGCGCTGCTCGTCACGGATACTCACTTGTTGAACCTCAATTCATTGAATTTATATTCAATATTATACTGCGAATTTTCTGTTGTCAAGGAGGAAAGCGAAAAAAATCTAATGAATTTTCAGTTTGCTTTTGAAAAATATGTATTTGGATAAAAGACCACCGACTTAGAATAAAAAATCCATGTGCAGGTTCATACCCTGACACATGGATTTTTTTTGGCGCCGCTGGCCGGACTGTTGAACTCCGGTTCAAGTGCGGAGTGTTTCACAAAAAATGATTCTTGTTTAGAAGTCTATAATTCTATTTTTACAATCCGTATCTCGATCCCCTTAAGCCTACGGCTTTGACACTGGTTTCCGCGACCGCTCCGTCGGACACGGCGCTTTGTCATCCGGTATCCCTGCGCATGGGTGTCCTATCTGTAACTCACACATCTGACAAAGAGGGGCTTGAAGAATCGCTGGAACTGTCCAATGTCCAGATGGCATAAACTATGGTGCAGTCTGTCAGCTTTATAGTTGAGTTGAACGTCGTGCCGGTGCCGTCCGCCTTGGTGCTCCATCCATCAAAGGTATAGCCTGAGCGCGTCGGGTTGGTTGTCGGCAATGTGACGGTGCCGCCATAGGCCGTCGTGGCACTCGCAGGGTTTGCAGCGGTGTCGCCGCCGTTTTTGTCAAAGGTAACTGTCAACAATGAAATTGTGATATCTGCCGTGCTGCTGATACCGGTGCCGTCTGTTGAAGTTGCTTCAACCGTTACAGTTCCAGGTACGGTTATTACATCAGACGCGCTCAGCAATCCGTTAGAATCGATTTTTGCGTAAAAGCTTTTTGTGTACCATGTAACAGCGGTGGAAGCGCCGGTTGGTGTAGCCGAAACGATCATTTGAAGGGTCTTTCCAGTTGGCACGCTTGTCGCGTTATTTTCGCCCGTAACGGTAATTCCGGTTGTTTTGAGATATGCGGTAAAACAGTTTATTTTTGTGCTATCCCCTTCACCCATTATAATATAATCGGCATTAGTACTCATATTCGTTATATTGATCTTCTGTGAAGCAGTTGGAAGCCACAAATACAGAGTACCACCTGAATCCGTCTCTGTCGAAAAGGTTGAACCGTTCGCTGTGCAGGTTACCGGCGTAACCGCCGTGACACCATTCAACCTGACCGATGTTTTATAAACCGGCGTACTGTTGGTGTCGCTAAGTTTCGGTGCATAAATAACGCTTGATGCATTGATGGAACCGCCGTTAATCGTTATCGTACCGCCACGGTTATCTTCACCAGCGCAGATATCAGTGCCATTTTTGTCGCTTGTTGCCGTAACTGTGCCGCCGCTGATCGTTACCATATCCCCGCCG
>DBTI01000093.1:13178-13737 GCA_002306975.1 Ruminococcaceae bacterium UBA1320 | reverse complement strand
TGCGAAAGGGTTATGGAGATTTTCGAGCCTACCCCTCAAAACAAAATAATCCTCAACCTTCCGACAACGGTGGAATGCAGCACACCGAACGGATACGCCGACCAAATTGAATATTTCTGCAAGCATATAGGCAACAGAGAAAGCGCGATAATCAGCCTTCACCCGCACAACGACAGGGGAACAGGCGTTGCTTCGACTGAACTCGGCTTGCTTGCGGGTGCGGAGCGTGTTGAAGGCTCACTTTTCGGCAACGGTGAGCGCACAGGAAACGTTGATATAGTGACTCTTGCGCTTAACATGTACACGCAGGCGATTGACCCGCAGCTTGATTTTAGCAACGTCCGCAAAATCAGAGAAATCTATGAAAAAGTCACCAAAATGCAGGTGCATAAGCGGCATCCCTACGCCGGCGACCTTGTTTTCACTGCATTTTCCGGCTCTCACCAGGACGCAATCAACAAGGGCATGGCCTATATGCGCGATTCAGGAACAGAGTATTGGGAAGTGCCGTATCTGCCCATTGATCCCGCCGACGTCGGCCGCGAATATGAGCCGATTA
>DBTI01000093.1:0-12933 GCA_002306975.1 Ruminococcaceae bacterium UBA1320 | reverse complement strand
GTCGGCCGCGAATATGAGCCGATTATCCGAATAAACAGCCAGTCCGGCAAGGGCGGCGCCGCCTATATCCTTCAAACGGAATACGGATACAACCTGCCAAAGGCAATGCACGCGGATTTCGGTGTGATTGTCAAAGCGGCTTGCGACAAGGCGGGAACAGAGCTCAAACCACAGGATATTTTTGATCTCTTCAAAACCGAGTATATCGGCGTCAGCGAACCTTACACACTCAAGGGCTACCGATTTACGCATGAGAGCAGCAAATCGGGCGGCACTGTCGTTACGTTTAAAGGCTCGGTGCGTTTTGACGGCGAAGACCAAAAGATATCCGGAAGCGGCAACGGCCCTATTGATGCTTTTTTCAAGGCAATCGGCGGTATCGGTCTTGACAAGTACCATTTTGTATCCTACAGTGAGCAGGCGATTTCAGACGGTTCCGACTCACTGGCATTGAGCTATATTCAGTTAAAAACACCGGACGGCAGCCATGTTTTCGGTGTGGATATTGACTCTGACATCAGCGTCGCCTCAATCAAGGCGATTATGTCGGCAATAAACAGGTCGCTGCGCAAATAATATAATCTCATAATAAGAAAAGGGTTGTCGTATATTAAGGATGAACAGATCCTTATATAGACAACCCTTTTGATTTTCCAAATATTTTTAAATAACCTATTGATTTATTCTACGCGATGTAGTATTATAATCATACTACACAGTGTAGAACGGAAAGTGAGGTGATATAAATGAAAAAACCGGCGCACATTTCAGAAGCGGAAGCTGGGGTGATGGACGCCATCTGGCAGCTTGACGGCAGCTTCACCGCCGCTGAGCTTATAGAGAAGCTTTCAGTCACAAAAGAGTGGAAACAAACAACGATTTTCACGTTTTTGAGCCGCCTTTGCGGCAAAGGGCTGCTAAAAAACGAAAAAAGCGGCAAGGTCAATGTATATGAACCGTTGCTTTCAAAAACCGAGTATAAAAGTTTCGTGGCCAGGGACTTTTTAGACGGGATGCATGGCGGTTCCATCCGTAATTTTGTCGCAACGCTGTATGAAAACAATGACCTGTCCCCAGAAGAAATCGAGGATTTGAAAAAGTGGTTTGACAAAAGGTAGGTGATAGAAGTGCTTTTCAACATTCTCAAATGCGTTGTTCTTATGTCACTTTCCGGCGGGCTGATTACGCTTGTTTTATATTTGTTTAGTCCGCTGACAAAAAGGGTTTTCAGTGCGCGCTGGCATTATTGTGTCGGTGTTGTGGCGCTGCTTCTGTTTTTTGTGCCGCTTTCGTATGTTCAGTTTCCGGTATCATTCACTGCAAAACAGGCGCCGCAAAGTCACGCTGTTTCTGATTACAATGCCGCCACCGGTTCTTTTTCAACGGCAATGGAAACAGTGAGAACCCTTCCGGTATCGTTTCAGAGTTCACGCAATGAAGGGGCGGTGCCGAAAGAAAATATGGATGTGGGCGAGATAACCGCAATTGTCTATTTGGTAGTCGCGGGGGGATTTGCCTGCATAAAACTTTCTAAATACAGGAGTTTTTTGAAGAAACTGGGGCGCAGCAGCCACCTTGTTAAAAGCGACAGAGCAAGGGCAATTTTTAAAAGATCACTTTTAGAAATGAAAGTGAAAAGACGGGTTGCTCTAATTTCCTGTGAAGGGGCGGGTACGCCGTTTCTTACGGGCATCGTGCATCCGAAGGTGTTTATTCCGCAGGCTTCTTTGAGTTTATCCGATCAGGAATTAGAATTGATTTTCAGTCACGAACTGACGCATTGCAGAAGGGGTGACATGGCCGTAAAGGTATTTTGCAGCGTTGCATGTGTGTTTCACTGGTTTGACCCACTCTGCTATATGCTGACCGCCTGGCTGAACCGTAGTTCCGAGATGGCTTGCGATGAATTTGTGGTAAACCGGTTTGAGCATGAGCAGCGAAAATGCTATGGCAATGCCATTCTCAACAGTGTGTCTTTTTCCAAAATACCCAGCGGAGAATTTTCTGCGGCGCTGTACGACGGAAAATCGATGCTGAAAGAAAGGCTGGTTCATATTATGAATTATCAAAAATCCGGTCGTGGCCTTGCGGCGGTTTCACTTTGTGCCGCTCTTGTAATTTCACTTGCCGGCTGTGCCGCTTCGCAAACGGTACTAAAAGCGGATGTTGCAAAAGACAATTCAAAGACCGTAAGCGTCGCCGTTCTGGCAAAGAAAGATGACGTTGCTGGGTCTCCGGTCAGCAATCCGATTGCGTCGGGTCAGGTAGAAACCTATTCCAAAAGAATAGAGGATTTTCTTGACCAGAATTACAATGCGGGCGGAACTGTTAAATTTGCAATCAGCGATGTCAGTATTGCCGATAAGGGCGCTGTAACTAGCACCGACGACATGAGTGTTGAGGATATTTCATTTGGAATCGTCGAAAACGTAAGAAACTACAGTAACGATAAAATTAGTAGTATCATGAACTCCTCAAATGGGAAAATCAATATTGATTCTTATGCGTTTTCTTCAAATACCAACAGTTCAAAGTGGAATATTGATTCAACATCCAGAATAAAGGCACTTGCGGATGTATTCGCAAACCGCTCGAGTAAAGACAGTGTTGAAATACCAATGTATGTGATCTATCTTGATAAAAACGGCCAGCCCTGCAAGATACCAGCCAACGATGATAATATGGAAAAGGCGCAATCAGGTATCGATCCGATCCCCGATTAAAGAATTAACCGCTTCGAAAATTGAATCACCCCGAAAGACGGACACAAAAAATGGAAGTCCGTCTTTCGGGGTGATTATTATTTTGACCAAATGGTAAAAATACAGGTAAGCCGTTATACTAATCCCGCTAAGAAATGGCATATATTCAACCTTTTTCCGAAAAAATTTATTCTATATTTCTAATCGGGATAAGTATTACGTAACAAAAAATTAACATTTACACTTTTGACATTCGGAAAATATTAGAGTAAAATTATAACGTTAACGTGGATTTAAGTCTAAAGTCTGCGATTTTGATGAATGATTTAACTAAAACACAATGGCTTTATTGCAATCTCAAATAAAAGCGGGAGAAATAACAAAATTATTTCACTTTGATTTTGTAATTGCTTTAGGCTTTTTTAATCTATATTCATAGGTAGGTCCGCCGTAAAATTTGATTTGTTTTGTGGGGTTGATAAAATGTCTTTGAGGTCTCAGGCAAAGTTAAACGGATTATATGCCCTAAAAGGCTCGTGGATGAAGGCAATCGTTATCTTTCTTATTCTTTCGTTGCTTTCGTTTGGAATTTCGGGGCTTGACGACGCATACAGAAGCGTTTTTAATATTGCTAAATTTACATCTGACAGGCTCATTAACGCAGATATAAACGCAGTTATCGTTCAGATTGTATTCAGTGCACTGGCATTTCTTATTTTATCACCGCTTTTGCTCGGTATGCTTGAATGGTACTGGAATCTCACAGGCGGTAAAAAAACAGGCGTCGGTGATATATTCGCATGGTATGGTTCGGGCAAACTCTATGGGAAAAGCTTGCTGCTTGGCATTAACATCGGTATTCGCACACTCTTATGGGGTATTTTAACCTGCGGAGTGCCTGCTGTTTTGATTGCAGCAGCCAGTTATTACAACAACGGCATCAATTTTGAGCAATCAAACCTTTCGGCAATAGAGGTTCAAAAGCTTCTCATTGCGGGTATCCTGTTTATGTTGGGCGGGCTTTTGATGCTCGGCGGTATTTTGCTTCTTATATTTATTACTTCGAAGTATATAACCGCTATGTTTCTGATTGTTGAAGACAACAGCAGAAAGGTTTCGGAGGTTATAAAAGACTCTATAAAATATACACGCAAATTCAGATGGGAAATCACCCAATTTATTCTGTCATATACCGGATGGTTTATAACCTGTATCTTCCTGGTGCCGTCTTTATATGTCGTTCCTTATTTCTGCTCATCGCTGTCTGTTTTTGAAAAGCACATCATATATTCTCAGCGTCAAAATAAGAAAGACGACGACACAATACAGTTCAGCGCATGATTTGTGAAGAATATAGCGATTTTTATATTGTATCCCCCGCCTCTGGCGGGGGGATACAATAATCCCAGTACAATTTATAAGTCTGCTATATATAGTAAACTTGTTAAAGACACAAAAAGCGCCGCCCAAACGGGCGGCGCTTTTAACGCTATTTTGAAATTACTTCGCGTCAACTGCTGACATGTGCTTGATGAGCTCAAGCACTTTGTTTGAATAGCCCCACTCATTGTCGTACCAAGCGACAAGCTTGACGAATGTTGAGTTGAGCATGATGCCCGCTTTGGCGTCGAAGATTGAAGTGCGGGGATCACTGACGAAGTCAGTTGAAACAACGTCTTCATCTGTGTAACCGAGAACACCCTTCATAGTGGTCTCTGAAGCTTCTTTGATGGCTGTGCAGATATCATCATAGGTGGTTTCTTTTGCAAGCTTTACGGTGAGGTCAACAACTGAAACATCAAGGGTTGGTACACGGAATGACATACCGGTGAGTTTGCCCTTAAGCTCAGGGATAACAAGAGCGCAAGCCTTTGCAGCACCTGTTGATGAAGGAATTATATTGCCGGATGCCGAACGGCCGCCGCGCCAATCCTTCATTGAAGGACCGTCAACAGTTTTCTGGGTTGCTGTGGTTGAATGAACTGTGGTCATCAAGCCTTCAGCAATGCCGAACTTGTCGTTGATAACTTTAGCAAGAGGTGCAAGGCAGTTTGTTGTGCATGAAGCGTTTGAAACAACTGTCATGTCCTTGGTGTATTTATCAAAGTTAACGCCGCAAACAAAGGTCGGGGTCTCTTTATCCTTTGCAGGAGCAGAGATAACAACTTTCTTCGCGCCGGCTGTGATGTGAGCAGAAGCCTTCTCAGCGCTTGTGAAAACGCCGGTTGACTCTACAACATAATCAGCACCGCAATCTTTCCAAGGAATCAGTGCAGGATCTCTTTGTGCGTAAACGTTGATTTTGCGGCCGTTAACAACAAGTTTGCCGTCTTCAGCTTTAACTTCGCCGTTAAATCTGCCGTGCATTGAATCATATTTTACCATATAGACCATATAATTGACATCGATAAACGGATCATTTATACCAACAATGTCATAAAGGTCAGGACTCTCTGTTGCTGCGCGGAAAACCAGTCTGCCGATGCGGCCGAAGCCATTGATACCGATTTTAATTCCCATTTTTAAAACCTCCATTTACTATTTTCCTCATCATATTTTATATCATTTCGTGAGATAATACAATAGATTGTTTATTTTTTATCAAATTATATGATTTTGATTTTTCCTTCTAATTCAATTTGTGACTTTTGACTGTAGGTTTATTATCGACAGAAATTATATTTTAAAAAGGGCAATAATGGTATGTCCGCTTTTTCACTGCTGAATGCGGGGAAAAAGCAAAAAAAATACATCATCTTTTCTAAAAAAGCTATAATATATATTATTGGTTTTGGTATAGAAAATAATTTAAAAAATTGATATAATAATATAAGGTGTCTATTTGTGCCATTTTTATGGTTTGGATGTGTTAAAATGAATTTTGACGAGTTTGTCTATGTAAGCAAGGTCATGTATGAGAATACTATGGACCCTATTGCTATTACAAATGAAAAACTAAATATTTGCTGGGCAAATAATGAGGCAATAAAACGTTTTCCTTCACTTACTCTGCAAGATGGCGTTCTTGAACTTTTAAACGAATATGAGATTCCGGAATTGTTCGAAATCCTTAAAAGTGGCAAATCATTTTTGGCTAAAAAGCTTTATGAGCCTTTTAATGAGGTTTCCATCAAATTAATTCCCGTTTTAGAAGATGAAGATCTTGTGGGCTGTCAGGTCTTTTTTGGCTATGATGGAACTGGTGAGTATAATTTGCCAAGCAAGCATCCGGAAGATGTTATCGCGGCTTTCTCAAACGAATATAAAATGCCGCTTATGGTGATTTTTTCAACGCTTGGGCTTATAGCAAGGCATCTTGAAGGCAGTGACGATGATATTACAAAGTCTTATATCAAGCTGATTACACAAAACAGCTATCGGATTTTGAGGCTTTCCAATAACCTCACGGAGGTTTCCCGGTATCGCTCGGGCATTGCAAAGCTCAACCTTAAGACAGGGGATTTATGCGAATATGTTCGCAGCCTGTGCGAAGCCGCGGGAATATTGACAAGGTCTATCGGCATTCCGCTTGAATGTGTTGTGCCTGAAAAGCGTATCGTAACTTCATTTGATCCGGAAAGGCTGACGCTTGCGTTTTATAACCTTATCTCCAACTCCTGCAAATATACGCAGGAGGGAAACCGCATTTGCGTCAAGCTCGAAGAGCAGGGTGAAAAAGTGGTGGTCAGTGTTTCAGATAAAGGCGAGGGAATAAACAGCGAAATATTAAGCCGCATATTCGAGCCTTATTTTTCTTATAAAAGTGAATCGTCAATTTCCGGAGCGGGACTGGGGCTTTCGATAGTCAAGTTTGTCATAACACAGCATGGTGGCACGATAGCGGTGAGAAGCAGTGAAAGCAAGGGAACAACGGTAGCTTTTACGCTGCCTTTGCGAAAAAATGATGATCTGCCTGATTATATCGCGCAAAACGGAGCCGATTATCTTGCAGACAGGTTCTCTTCGCTTTATATTGAAATGTCAGACGTTTGTGGCTGCCCTTTGCCATAAAGCGCAAACGTTTCAAGAAAAATTTTGATTTTATTAAGACGCCTTTAGGTTTTTACCTGAAGGCGTTTTTGCTTTAATATTGGCCTACTACAGCGAAGAAGCATCACATATGGTGTGCAAGATTTATCACAAATATTCTAAACATCATATTTTATAATAGGAGTAAAATTTTCTGAAAGGAGAACTAAAATGAATTTTCAGAATTTGAAAATAGACACCGCCTGTCATTTGACGATTTCCGACCGCTATGCTGACAGCAATATTTCGAATAACAGAATCTTGACGGGCTTTGACGGAATTAACCTGTTCCGCAGTTTTTTAAGCTTTAATATAGAGGATATACCGGCAAACGCAAATGTTAGCTACGCGATACTCAGGCTTTATGTGAACAGGCTTGTTGCCAGGGATAAAAAAACCTGCCTTTATATAATACCGCTCAAAAGCCGCTTTGACGGCAATACCACTTTTATTAACCAGCCGCAATTTGCAGAAGCGACCGCCGCACTTGAGGTCGGTCGCTATTTTAGCGGGTGGATTGATTTTAATATAACTAACACTTTTTACAGTTGGATTAGAGGGTCGGTACAGAATAAAGGCGTTTTATTAAAATCTGAGGAAAACAAGATTTCTCTTTTTGATATATCCGGGATACCGCAGTATAACGGGGCATTTAAGCCTCATCTGATTATCTGCTGTGCATTTCCTGGCTGTGATCCGGTTCACAGAATAGTAAAATCCTCAATTTTAAACGTAATAGAACAAAACTGGGAATTCAGTTTTCAAGGAATACAGTTTTCACCTGCTGTCAGTTCCGAGCGGGTTAATGAAGCCACTTTTTTTGTAACCAATAAAGGAACGCAGTCCGTGAAAGCATCAGTAGAAACAAGCGCTGACGAAATAAATTGGGCAGCTGGTGCGGAGAGGATCGTGGAGGCAGAAAAAACTGCCGCGCTGGCTGTTAAATTTTATGGAAAGTATTATAGAGTGAGGCTGGAAAGTGATCAGAATACTCTTGTAGAGATAAAGTATATCAGTCAGGATTTTAATTAGAAAATCACAAATCGGTAACGGTTTTAATATTATGGGATAGAGGCCAAAATTTTCAACAAGTGTTTGTCACTTGTTATTATAGGGGGATATTTTAAAATGCCAAATAATTATGCTTTCGACGAAACAGCTTCTGATTTAAAGACTCAGATATATGGTTTCAATGAAACGGGGGGTATACTGCCTCTTCTTACCGATACTGATGGTAATTTGCAAATCGGCGGCACAGTTGTGGTATCACAAGGTACCGTTACAATTTTAGGTGGTACGATCACAATTGCCGGCGGTTCTGTTCAAGTCTCCAGCGCTTCCGTTACCATTGCGGGAGTTGCGGCGACAGCGTCTTTCGTTGTGTTTACAGCCGCGGCGGCAACAGCAACACTGGTGATGGATACCTCACAGCAGAAAACCTACTCTTATTATGTTTATAACACGAGCGCAGACACAGCAACCGTTCAGCTTGAAGTTTCACCCACAACAACCAATGAATTTTTCGCACCTGACGGAACGTTTACCTTGGTTCCGCCAACAGGAGGGAAAGCGGTTTTGTGTACAAAGAGATATCTTGATTTTACAAGAATCTCTGTTCAGACAACCGGTGGAACAGTTAGTGTTTATTATAACGCACAAGTATAATTGTTTTTTAAGTATCGCGGCGCGCACTGCATAATTGCGGGGCGCGCCGCCTGCCTATGTATATATACAAGGGGGTGCTGTTTTGTCGGTCAGTTTGTGCATGATTGTAAAAAATGAGCAGGAGACTCTTGGCAGGTGCCTTGAAAGCGTAAAGGATATCGTCGACGAAATGGTTATTGTTGATACCGGTTCCACCGATGAGACGAAAAAAATCGCCAAAAGCTATGACGCAAGGATTTTTGATTATGAATGGAACGACAGCTTTGCCGACGCGAGGAATTATTCTATGTCAAAAGCCGGCGGAGACTGGATATTAATTATGGATGCGGATGATGAACTTGCAAAGGAAGACACGGGGCTACTGCGTGAGATTATAAACAGTGATGGCCCTGCCCCGATTTATTATATGAAAACACTATGCTTTACGGGGAACGTGCCTGATCTTAACAACGTGCTGCTTAACCTTAACGTAAGGTTGATAAAAAACGGGCTTGGCTATCATTTTAAGGGCAATATTCACGAACACCCTGTGGTAGGGGAAGATACGCCTGATGTTCCCGGCCAGACAGCTGATATCCGGTTTTATCATTACGGTTATCTTCATCAGGCGGTTACATCAAAGGACAAACGCAACAGAAATATAAGGCTTATTGAAAAGGAGCTTGAAGCAAATCCCGAAGATCCGCTGATGATTTTTTATCTTGGCAACGAATATTATGCTTCGCAGGATTTTGAAAAAGCGCTGGAAATATTTAAGCATAGTCTTGAAATCTGCAACGCAACAAGCACACTGGTGTCAAAGCTTCTTTTCAGAATAGCGATTTGCATGCAGATGCTTGGCAAAACAGACGACGCTTACAAATTTATTGACAAAGGTCTTGAATATTACCCCAACCTCACAGACATTGAATTTTTGCGGGCTGACATCTTACTACAGCAAAACAAAAAGGCGGAAGTTGTCCGCTCGCTTAACAAATGCATTAAAATGGGCGACCCGCCACCGCTGATTGCCAACCTTTTTGGTACAGGTAGCTTTCGTCCTCATATTATGCTCGCGGAGCTCTACTATAGTATGGGACTTTTTTCAAAGTCACTTTACCACTGCCGAAAAGCGGTGGCTTCAGGCGGTGTAACGCCATCGGTGCTGTTCCTGATGTACAGTGATCTGGCTTTAGAAGGTTATGATGAAAACACAATGAGGAGCAAGCTTAACTTTTGCGTAAAATACGGCGGCGCGGGGGCTTGCATTATGCTTTCCGACATATTTTATGACAACAGGCAGTATGATACCGCGCTTTATTATCTTGAGTTGGCGGATACCCTTGACAGCAGCGGGAGCGATGCGGCGCAAAAGGCATATTACAAGGGCAAATGCTATTTTTATAAAAAGCAGTTTAAAAAGGCAAAAGAATTGTTTACGATTGCCCAAAGAGGCACTTTCGGCGAAAAAGCAAGCTTTTTCGCCGCGCTGTGCGACAGTTTTGAGGGCGCGAAAAATATTAAAAAAGGCGGCATGAAGGACGAATATTACCAGGTGCTTTCAAAATTCACACTTCTTGCGCGAAGCAGAAATTGCACGCCACTCTGTGAAGGCGAAGAAGCGTCGCAAAAATATATCGGACCTATTTTTGGCCTTTTAGATAATCTTCTCCGAACAGAGCATTTTGAGGAATCTGAAAAAGCACTGGGGCTTTTAAACCTTGTCGATAACGATAAGGTGCTTTTGCTATTGGCTAAGACATATTATAAAAACGGCTGCCTTAAATCAGCCTATCATCAATTTGAAAGGTCAATTAAATTGACGGGAAACATAGATGCCGAAGGGCTTGAAATGATGAAGACAGCGCTGCCTGCAGCGGTAAAATAAAGTTATTATAGGCAACAAAACGACGCGCTTGCTACAATTCGCAGCAAACGCGTCGTTTTGATAAATTACGGGTTTAACAGTTCTTTTATCTCAGTATTCTCTGCAATTTCCTTTGCAATAAAGATTCCATCCCTGTTATCGGAGTTTGTTATGGTTATATCACAAACGGCGCGGTAGCGCGGCATCCTTGCGTTGTAAAGTGAGCGCATCGCCTCCGTTTTATCCTGCCCTTGCAGCAGCGGCCGGGTTGTGTTGCCCTCAAGCCGCGCAGCAATCACCTCAAGCGGAACGTCGATTAACACAATGATTCCGCCGGATTTAAAGGCGGCGACGTTTTCGTCTGAAAGAACAGCGCCGCCGCCCGTTGCGACAACAAGCCCGCCTATTTCAGAAAATTCGCGTGCCGCTGCCGTTTCAAGGCTTCGAAACCGTGGCTCACCCTCGCTTTTGAAAATATTCGAAACGCTTTGCCCGGCGCGTTCTTCAATAAAAGTGTCCATATCAACAAATTCCATGTTGAGTATGCGGGCAAGGGCAAGCCCGACTGTCGATTTCCCACAGCCCATGAAGCCGCAGAGATAAATATTCTTCATTTCGTGCCGCCGCCCGCGTTAAAATGCGAACCGATGTATTCAATCATTTCCGCTTTCAGCGCTTCTATGTCGCTCTTTGCAAAATGTGCGTCCATCCAGATTTCCTCAGCCGCGACTGCCTGCCAGACAAACATGTCGATCCCTCCGGCGGCTTTTGCCCCCGCTGCTCGGGCGGCTTTGACAAACGTGGTTTCACAGGGGTTATAGATTGCGTCAAAAACCGCCGCGGCGTTATTTATGACAGTCAAAGAAACAGGGCAGCCCTCGGTTTTCGGGTACATACCCGCAGGTGTACCGTTAAGAATCAAATCGAAACGACCGCTAAGCTCGTCGAGCTTTTGAGCGGAGATATCCGCATCCGGAAAAACTTTCAGAAGGTCGGTTTTTGCCGCCTGTGCGTTTTTACCGTCGCGTGTCGCAATCACGAGGGCACACCCCCGCTCAAGCGCTTCGCAAGCCATCATGCGTGACGCCCCGCCCGCACCGCAAAGCAAAACGCGCCCACAAAGCCCTATGTCCGCGTCTTCAAGCGCACGCAAAAAGCCGATTGCGTCGGTGTTGTACCCCAAAAGCCTGCCGCCCTCGCTTTTAACGGTGTTGACCGCGCCGCAGCGCTTTGCGCGCGGGTCGATTTGATCGAGCAGAGGAATGATGCGCTGCTTGTATGGAATCGTTATATTAAAGCCGTCAAGGCCGCGCAGCTTTGCGGATTTCTCATCAAATTTGTCCGGCTCTATTTCAAAATAGTCAAATTCGGCGTTGATGTCCGAAAGAGCAAACAGCTTTTGGTGAAAATAAGGAGACATGCTGTGACCGAGCGGGTAGCCTATCAATCTGAATGACAGTTTTTTAATATCGTCCAATTTTTAATACTCCGTTTCTTATCAATCTGCGCCGGCTTCAAAGGCCTGTATGCACTTTTGTGCTGATTTCAAATCTTCGATGTTATTAAATGAAGCACCCTTTAAGCCGCGGCGGATAAAGCCACAAAGCGTCTTGCCCGGCCCGAACTCGACAAATGTGTCAAACCCGTCGCGTGACATCGACTCCATCTCCTGCGAGAACCTTACGGGGCTTGTCATTTGGACCCTGAGGTATGAGGGCAGGTCGGTTATGTCGGATTTGTCGCCCGAAACGTTGGAGTAAAAATCTGTGTTAAGGCCGCCGAAGGAAAAGCCGCTTATTCTATCATAAAAGCGCGCGGCGGCGGGAGCCATAAGCTTTGAATGGAACGCGGCGTTGACAGAGAGGCGCACAACGCGAATACCGGCGTCGCTCAGCGACTGAGCTGCCGCATTGACTGTCTCCTCCTCACCGGCGATAACAATCTGACCGGGGCAGTTGTAGTTGACCGGAACGGCATAGCCGCCGCTTTTTTCGCTGACGTCTGCGCAAGCCTTTTCCACAACCTCGGGGGCAGCGCCGATAACGGCGAACATAGCGCCAGGTGTAGACTCGGCGGCGGACTGCATTGCGGAGGCGCGTTCAGCGATAACCTTAAAGCCTGTTTCAAGGCTCATAGCGCCCGCCACGGTGAGCGCCGAAACCTCACCAAGCGAAAAACCGGCGACAGCATCAAATTTGACGCCGTTTGCGCGCAGTACGGAAAAAGCCGCCATGGAAAGTGTAAAGATAAGCGGCTGTGAAACCGCGGTTTTTGAAAGTTTCTCTTCACTGCCGTCGCACGACAACTTTAACACATCATAACCGAATTGCACTGACGCCGCCTCATAAATCTCCTTTGCCTCTTTAAAATTTTCACAAAGCTCTTTGCCCATTCCCGGGTATTGCGAGCCTTGTCCGGAAAACAAAAACGCTGTCTTTTTCATTAAAAAAATCCTCCATAAAAAATGAATCGTGATTTACTATTCCGTATATAAAAATTTGCAACTTGACAAAATCGCTAAACAAAGATAATATGTTTGAGAGTGATTGAAAACAGACTTATCTGATGCTTTTTTGGCGTCGGAAGGGTAAACACTGCCATTTGCGTGACAATAATAGATACAATATTCCAATCAATATAAATTGCCGCAATTCCAATCAAGATAGGAAAAGGATAATTTTCTTATTCCCG
>DBTI01000073.1 GCA_002306975.1 Ruminococcaceae bacterium UBA1320 | reverse complement strand
ACAGTAGCGCACCTTTTATAGCTGCGCGGCAGGCAAACAAAAAAATACGTTCGGCCGAAATAAGGTTCAGGCCTCACAGTTTTTGTTTGCCTGATTCGAGAAATTTTCAATTTCTCAAATCCGCTTCTCTCGGCTACAAACTCAGCGCCAAAGCGCCCACTTCGGTGCGTGCCTATAAAGCAGCTCAAAGATTAGGGTTTAAAGATGCTCTTTAAATGAGAACTGCGAAATCACAGAATAAGCAACATTATAAATATACCAAAAAGCAATCAGCACAAAAGAGCCACAGAAAAGGCAATTAGATAAACACTACTTTATAGCCACGCAACCGCGTAGGGCACGAAAGCCCCGGACAAGAATGGGAAGAGCACGGAGGGAACCGAAAACAAAACGGCGGAGCCTTTTGTTTTCGGCGCAAAGGCATTGATGTTTGAGCATAACGCGAGTTTCAATGCCTTTGCGCCGAGAGATCTGTAAGTAGAGCGGTAGCGTACTTGTTCGTGACCGGAGTCGGTGCCCTCACCGCGGGTTGAGGGCGGCAGCCCCGCGGTTTTTTAGTTCCTTTTTTGGCGGCAAAAAAGGAACCGCCTGCCACGGCGTGAGTGGCAAAGATGTCTTTCGAAGAATGTGCTTTTAAACAAAAAAATTAGCCACTCGCGGCACATGTGGCAAAATAGAAATTAGAATTATTTCCTTTAAACAAAAAAATAAAAATACCCTCTCAACCTCTCCCGCCGCTGAGGCGGCACCCTCCTCTGTTCTTCAGGGAAGAGAAAAACAAAACGGCAAGGCACCCGACGCTGGGTGCCTTGCCGTTTCAAATATGTAATTCAGTTATTTCTTCACCATTTCACATATAACATTAAAAACATTTTCAAGCCCGTTGTTAAACTCGCATTTTTCCATCTTGTCTATATAATACGACCTGTTTTCATAGATGGAATTGATGAGGTTAAGAAATTTTTCCCTTGTTGCTCCGCTCTCGTCAAGCACCTCGGAAAATCCCTGCTTTTGAAAAGACTTCGCGTTTACAATCTGATCCCCGCGGCTTGCGGCAAGCGAATAAGGAATGAGCAAATTCGGTTTTTTAAGGGCAAGCAGTTCGAAAATGCTTGTCGCCCCCGCGCGGGAAACAACAATGTCGGCCATTGCGAAAATGTCCGGCAGATCATCCGACACGTACTCAAACTGGCAGTACCCTGCTTTTCCCTCAAGCTCCGGTGTGAGGTTGCCTTTGCCGCAGATGTGGCAGACGTTGAAATTAGGCAGCAATGTGTCAAGGCAGTCGCGCAGCGTGTTGTTTATAAACTGTGCGCCCTGGCTGCCGCCAGTCGCCACAATAACCGGCTTGCCGCCTTCAAAGCCGCATAGTTTGCGCCCCCGCGCGGCGTCGCCGCATAACAGCGTGTCGCGTATCGGCAGCCCTGTGAAAACGCCCTTGTTGTCCCCGATCTGCGAGCCGGTTTCAGGGAAAGTGTAGCACACCTTTTGAACAAAGGGCATCGAAAGCTTGTTTGCAAGACCGACTGTTCCGTCGGACTCGTGCGCCACAACAGGAACATGGCAGATGTGCGCCGCCCAAACGACAGGCGTCGAAACAAATCCGCCTTTGCTAAAAACGATGTCGGGTTTCACTTTGCGTATGATCGAAAGCGATTCAAAAAATCCCGCTCCTATTTTAAAAACGTCGGTGAAATTTTTTATATCAAGATAACGGCGGAGCTTGCCGCCCGTTATTCCGTGAAACGGCACATTCTGCTGTGCAATCAGCCCTTCCTCCATGCCGCCCCGCAAACCGATATAATGAATGTTTAATCCCGCCTTGCGAAGCCTCGGTATAAGCGCGATATTGGGCGTGATGTGGCCTGCTGTACCGCCGCCCGTCAAGATAATCGTTTTCATTGAAAAGCTCCATTTCTCCGCAGCAAGACTGTAACGCTGCGGAATATATCTGTTAACTATAGGAACTATTGAATAAATCATTGCCACCGCCTTTGCGGATAATTTACCGCTATACTGCATACAAGCTATCGCGCCATACATCAAGTATGGCACGACATCTTGTATTTGTCTATCGTCAAAATATCTCGCAAATCCGGCGACAAGCACTTAATCAGTAGTCCCTTTATTTTGTGATTTTATCAGCTACATAAAGACCGTTTGCGGATGCCTGTGACAGTGAACGCGTAAAACCGGCGCCATCGCCGATGGCGTAAATGCCCTTGCAGCCCGCAATTTCGAAATCCTCGTTCGCCGGTCTTGCAGAATAATATTTGCACTCAACGCCATAAAGCAGTGTGTCGCTGTTCGCCGTGCCCGGCGCCACTTTATTGAGAGCGTGCAGTGTTTCAACGATATTGTCAAGCTGGCGTTTGGGCATGCAAAGGCTCAAATCGCCCGCTACCGCGTCAAGGGTTGGTCTTGTTGTGCATGCCCGCAGCCTTTTTTCGTCGGTCCGTCTGCCAAGTTCAAGGTCGCCAAGACGCTGCACAAGCACCGATCCGCCGCTTATCAGATTGGCAAGGCTTGCAACGTGGCGGGCATATTCAATAGGCTCGTGGAACGGGCTTGTAAAACGGATCGTTGAGAGCAGCGCAAAGTTTGAATTGCGCGTCTTCTTTTTCTCGTCGCGGAAGGCATGACCGTTGACGGTAAGCACGCCGCGTGTGTTTTCGGTAACAACGCTGCCGCGCTCGTTAAAGCAGAACATGCGCGTTATGTCGCCATATCCGTGGCTGCGGTACCAGATTTTCGGCTCATATATCTTCTTTGAAAAATCTTCCCATATCATTGAGGGCAGCTCGACGCGCACGCCGATATCCACCTGATTGTTGGTGAGCGGAATGTCGTTTTTGCGGCACCAGTCGCTGAAAAAGCCGCTGCCGGCGCGCCCCACCGCGAAAATAACACTGTCTGCGGTTATCGAGCTTTCCGCCCCGTCTTTTTTACGCAGCATGATCTCGTGGGCCTTTATATCAACGTCGTAAGCGTCGGTCTCGGTAAGAATCTCGCAGCTTTCCTTTATATGCTCAACCATTTTAAGCATTGTTTCAAGGTTTGAATCTGTGCCAAGATGTTTTACCGTAGCCTGCTGCATGTGCAAATTTTGCTGAAGGCACTTCTTTTTCAGCTCGTCGTCAGGGTTAAAGCGCTCGGTGGTCGCGCCGAATGAAACAAGGATTTTGTCCGCCTGCTCAATATAGTCAAGTACTGTCTCCTGTGCCATAAAATCGGGCAGCCAGCCGCCGTATTCACAAGAGATGATATATTTTCCGTCCGAAAACGCGCCTGCCCCGGCAAGGCCCTCCATGATAGCACAGGAGGGGCATTTGACGCACCGCGACGCTTTTTTTGATATAATGGGGCAGTTCCTGTTTGAAAGGTCCGCGCCCTTTTCTATAAGAATTACTGAGGCTGACGGTTTTCTTTCGATGATCCGATAGGCACACATAAGCCCGCCTATACCTCCGCCGATTATTGCATAATCATAATTCTTAGCCATAAATCCTCCGCCACTGCGTTTTTGTTCATTATGTCGTTAACGCAACCTTATATATTATAATGTCAATCGTTTTTTTGTCAACACTTCAAAAACCGGCAAATAACGTACAAAGGCGTTCTTGATGATTTTAACTATTAAAAACTTCTTTATATTTTTTCGAAAATCAGATATAATTAATTGGGAGTAACTTAAAGTAATAATTTTAGACTGTAACTTATAATGTTAGGTTGATAATCTAAAACCATAATATTCTATAGTCAAATAATTAATACTTACACCGCTTATGACACAATACTAAAAGAGTACTGGAGTTAACGCATTCACTATGATAAATCATTATAAGAATATACTTTTCGACCTTGACGGCACATTGATCGATACAAAAAGCGGCGTGTTGGGAAGTTTAAAGAAGACAATGGAGGAGCTTTCTCTGCCGCTTCCTCCGGAAAACCGGCTGATCAGCTTCTTGGGTCCTCCGCTCGAACAGTGCTTTAAAGATGTCTGCGGGCTTTCAGAGGAACAGACCCAAAAAGCCGTTACTGTCTTTCGCGGTCATTATGGCGGCGGCGGATTATATGACTTTGAAATTTTTGAGGGCATCGAGGAACTGCTTGCGCAGTTAAAAAAAGAGGGGCGCATTCTTGGCGTCGCAACCTCCAAAAATCAGCGCTTTGCTAAAATTGTTATGGATCACTGCGGGCTTGGCGATTTCTTTGACGTTGTCGCCGGCGCACCGGACAGCATCGAAACATCGTGGGATAAAAAAGATTCTGTTTTAAAGGCCATGGGCGCCATCAGAGGGGCCGATTTTTCAAACACAGTTCTTGTCGGTGACCGCAAGTTTGACGCACAGGGAGCGGCAGAAGCGGGAATAGACGCCATTGGGGTACTTTATGGCTATGGCAATGCGGAAGAACTTGAAGCAAGTCACTTTACAGCCATTGCCGCCGATATAAAACAACTCCATAAGCTTTTATAAAATTTTATCACAGTAAAGTTGTCACATTATGCTGAAGATTAACAGGGCTTGAATCGCAGTCACAATAATTGGAAAACATATATCATTTAAGCCTTTTTATCTATGCAATAACAGCATTTGCAGATGTGACTCCGTTATCTCCACTTTAATAAATCTTGTTTTTAAAAAAGAAAATCAGGGGATGTTTCTCCCCGCCGAGGGCGTGGTGAAACAAAAAAGCAATAATTTTGTTTGATAATTTAAATTAATATAAAGGGGTTATTTGAAATGAAACAATGTCCGAAATGCAACAGCTCGTGCGCAGACGAAGACATTATCTGCAAAAATTGCGGCTATCTTTTCGCACCGGCAGGCTTTGGAAATGATGTTTCTCCACAAAACGACGGCCAAAATAACGTTCCGCCAACCAATGATTATTACGACCAGAAAACAGTTCCGCCACAAAATTTTAACAACGTAAACTCACCGAATGATTATGGCAACCAGAATCAAATGCCTCCTCAAAACGGCTACAGCAATCAGGTTCCTCCGCAGAGTGGCTACGGCAACCCTGTTCCTCCGCAGAGCGGCTACGGTAACCCGACTCCTCCTCAAAACGGTTATGGCAACTCAATTCCTCCACAGGGCGGCAATGTTCCTCCGCAGTACAACAACGCTCCCGCTCAGAATGAATGGTATTCATATTCGAATGTCAATAACAATAACGTCGTTCCGGAGCCGACTACAAACGGTATGTCGATTGCTTCTCTTGTTCTTGGTATTATCGGCGTTGTGTTTTCATGCTGCTACGGTTTTGGTTTTGTCTTTGGTGTAGTTTCTCTCATATTCGGTATTATCTCGAAGAATAAAATAAACAGCTCTGAAGGAAAACAAAAGGGTTCGGGTATGTCGCTTGCAGGTATAATCCTTGCAGCTGTTTCCATTCTTTTTTCCATCATAGTGATTGCTTTTCTCATTGCTAACGGCGGTGAATTTATTAACTATATGCAAAATTATATGAATACACATGATTATGGAAGCGCTTATGATTCATCAAGCTCCCTGTTCTAAGGATTTACAGCCTAAGACTCCGCCTGGTGAACGTGCATTGAACTTCTCACTTTTTATTCTTTGCTTATTTCCGATAGTTGTTTCAGCTTTAATCACATCAGACGGAACACTAAATACGCTGCATATTTTAGATTTTCCTATTCCGCTTCGAGGCATCTGCTTTTTCAAGCTTTTGACCGGCTACAGATGCCCTGTTTGCGGAATGACCCGGTGCTTTTCTTATATGTCACATGGGCAGATAGCGGAGGCTTGGCATATGAGTCACGCGGGAATCGCAGTGTATTTTCTTTGTATTTATGAATGTATTTACAGGCTCTCTCGTTTGATTTTAGGAAAATTCAAATTTTTCAAAGTGTTTAAAGCCATAGAAACTATACTTATCGTTATTACTTGTTTTGCGATAGTCTTCTTTTTTATCGCGCAATTTATAAACACCGCTCTTATCGTATAACGATAAGAGCGGTGTTTTTTTAAGCAGTCTGATTTGTTAATCCAATATGGCTAATAATTGAATCCACTTTTATTTCAACCTTTGTATTTTTGGCGTTTTGGTTCCATTCGCTGCCTATCTTGTGCCAGATATCAGGTCTATTCTGAAAAATTTTTACTCCAAAGCCGAAAACATCGGAATCATAATCTTTTAACGCTTTATCAATTGCCGCCTGTGCCTCTGCTTTTACGGTATCCTCCTGAATCTTTTTCAGATTGGAAAGAAAACTTCCGTCAATTGTATAATTTTCCTGCGACTGCAACTCAACCAAATTGGTGTGAAATGATATATCGACGGTAACAGCCGGTGTTTTTTCGTCTCCTGAAAAAGAAACCTTGCTGGAACTTTTAATAATCTCCATGCTTGCGGTGCCGCCCTCCGGCAAATTGAGAATTAGAACGCCGCCTTGCGCCTTGCTTTTAATCCAAAGGCAGCCTCTTGTTTCTTTATCGTCAAGGTAACCTGCAAAGTGATTATTGTGAAGGACGGCAGAACCATCCATTTCAAGTGTTTTCTCACCGTTGTTCTCCTCTTTTATTGCAATTGCCGAAATTGTTGAATCCGTGCATCCGGTTGCTGTATTTTTAAAAATATCAAAAAGCTGCACCTCCTCAACTTTTGATGTTTGAACATTATTTTCAGACATCAGCTGAAGATTAACGGCGGGCACAATCTCTCCATCTTTTTGATACAGCATTACATCCGCAGCTTTCCCTTTCGCAATATATATATGATCGCTTGGCCTAATCTGCTGATTGCGCTCCATAAAATCGAGAACCTTGTTAAAGTTTTCTTTGCAGACTTCTTCTCCCACAACATATGCGCGGGTATTTGAAAAATACAGTTTACGTCCGTTTTGCAAAGTTGCGTTTCGAACCGCATCAAAAAGGGAAGCTCCGCTGCATTGAAGTATTGTTACCGTGCTGGAAGTGCTATTTTTGCCGTTGTCTCCACCGCCTCCGCCCCCTCCGCTTTTTGGGTTATATATTTGAAACGTAATATTATAGCCATTATCGCCATAGTCGATTCCCATGCCCTCAACAATAGACTCGCTTTTCAGCTCTTCATACGGCATACAGCCGGTCAAAACAATAGGCAGGATAAGCATGCAAGCAATCAGGGCAATTATCTTTTTTGCCGTTTTTTTACTCGTTTTTTGCATCTTGCATTACCCTCCCTTTTATCACATCAGCCATGAGGACTATAAGCGGTATTATAATGATAAAAAATGTTATGGCAATCGAAAACTCTCCGCTATCGATAACAACTTGAAGAAAATTGAAGTTCCTGGAAAGAAATGTTGCCACAAAGAATACAGCCACACCGGAAACAAGTGCTAAAACTCTGCGATGCTTGTTAAGCCCTGTTTTTAGAAGGCATGAGATTGCAAGATAAATATATAGCGTGATTGTAATAATTGTGTTTAATATCCATGAAACCATATGAATCGCATCAAGCCGTTCAAAAGAACTTATCTTCGTAAGAGTTGCAAGTGTTTGTAACGGATACATTTGTTCCGCGCCAAAAGAACCGGTTACTGTTACAATATAAAACATCAGCATAAACAAGATTATTGATGTCAACAGATTCCATCCGGCATAAGCCTTCCCTAAACTTCCGCCCTGCCGCATGTATGGCGCAAGAAAGGCAAACGCCAAAATTTGAATGCTCAAGTTATAATTCATAATAGAACTGCTCATCAAATATGATGTTCCCGTATAAAACACAGGCTTTAAAGTATCTAAATCCATCATTGGTTCAAGAGATATAAAAATTATAATGAGCGTAATCATATAAATTATCGCAACTATGCTTCCAAAACGCGCAATAGTTTCTATACCCTTTAAAACACCGTATAAGCACACAATCAGAACTATAAATCCCACTAAAAAAGAATTTACATCGGGTATCATCGTCGCAGAAAAGTAGTTTTCGTAGTTTCCGGTCACAACTGCCGCGTTCAGCAGGAAAAACAAATAGTAAAAAACAGCAACAATTGAACCTACGCCTTTGCCTGCTATTTTCATGGTACACTCAACCGGATTATGCCCTGGATGCCTTTTTAAAAGCATTAATAAAGGAATGGCCGTTATAAAATTCACTATAAAAATAATAGGGATAGAAAATAAAGTATCCTGAATATAATTCCCCGTTTTTAATACAGACATATAAGTTGATGAAAACAGCAGCCTTGTGATGAACAGTACAAGGACTATTTGTGCCGTTGAAATGTAAGATTTCTTCTCCATGCGTCTGCTCCATTCATCCTATCGTTTTATCTACATTTGAGCCGGGTAAATCCTGCGCAGCTATCTTTCGTTTTGCTAATATCTTCCACGGCAAGCGAATTACGACATCTCGCCATGCATATCCATTAAACGGTGATATTGGTGCTGTATAAGGCACCTCATATGATTTAAGCGAGCACAGATAATAAACACAAAAAGCAACTCCAAGCGTTAGACCCAAAATACCCGCCATGCCCGCTAAAACGATAAACATGAACCTCATAACCACGCCCGGTTCATATAAAGTTGGTGTAATAAGAGAGGTCGTCGCAGTTATGGCAACAACGATAACCATTGGCGCTCCGATCAGCCCCGCGGAAACAGCCGCCTGACCTATGATCAAGGCACCAACGATATTAATGGCAAAGCCTATTTGTTTTGGAAGCCTTAGCCCCGCCTCACGCACCATTTCATAGATTACCTGCATAAAAAGCGCCTCAAATACAAGTGTAAATGGCGTAGCTTCTTCAGACTGGGCAAGCGCATATAAAAGCTGTGAGGGCAGCAGCGCCTGATGAAAGCTTCCTATCGCAACATAAAGCCCTGGAATGAGTACTGACGTAAAAAAAGAAAGATATTTTAATATCCTTGTGAAGGTAGCATAATACGGTCCAACTGCGTAATCATCCATGTTTTGAAAGTTTTCTACAAACAAGAACGGCATTGTAAGGGTAATCGGTGTGTTATCCACAATAATACCTACACGGCCCTCACTAAGCTTTCCGCAAAAAGCATCAGGCCGCTCGGTTGTTCCTACCGTGCTGAATATCGAAAACGGATCATCCTGAAAAAATGCCTGAATATACCCTGATGCGAGCAAAGTGTCGAGGTCAATTGTACGCAAGCGGTGTCTTACTTCATTAAGCACGCTTTCGGCAACTGTGCCTTTTATATACGCTACGCAAACGTCAGTTCTGCTTTCGCTTCCGAGATTGTAAATTTCAAACTTAAGGTTCGGATTTTTCACACGCCGCCTTACGAGCATCATGTTAAGACGCAGGGGTTCGACAAAGCCTTCGCGAGAACCCCTTAGAGATTTATCTGTATTTGGCTCATCAATGCCCCGAAATTTAAAGCCCTGAAGGCCGAAAGCAATAGCCTTGTCAATGCCCTCAATTAGAAGCACCGCAAAGCCAGCCATCAAAAAGCCAATCGTTTCCTCGTATGAAAATGCCTCTTTTTGGTCCACAAAAGTAAAAGTGTTGTCACGGAGCCAGTTGAAAACCGCATCGTCGTCGGTAAGAGAAACAGGGGGCTTGGCGTCTGCAAGCGGAGCAAGCACACCTTGCGTGAGCTGGAGCTTGTCAATCATGTTATCAATCTCCATAATAACTGCCTTACGCCCGCATGTTATGAGTTCCTTCGAAACAAAGTCAGAACAGCCGTCAAATTTACCATTAATATACGTCATGTTGGAAATCAGGCTTTTTTTCAACATCGTATATTCCGGTGTGCATCCGGCTTCCGGCTTGTTGTTGCCTGAACTGCCTATTGCAGCAAATTTTGATTTGAAATATTTTATTATTCCTTTAGTTGAAGAATCACTCATTAGCCTCACCAGCCTTTATCGAAGTCGGTTTTGTTCGTTGTTTATTCTATTTGTTAGTTGTTTTGTTGAATGAAAAGAACAAATTTAAGAAAAACAAAATTTTAATTTCAAATCAAAGATATTACGGCAGTTACACTACACAATTAATTATTGTTTTCTCCATTTTTATCTTTATTATTCGACTTTACGATAGATGGACAAGTGAGCAAAAAAATAGCGCCGCCAAAAATTTGGCGGCGCTATTTTGATTACAGCAATTTGAAACAACAATTTATTCCGATCAAAATTTAAGTTTTTCGTTAATGAAAGATATGAGCGAGTCAACAGGAATACGCTGCTGCTGCATAGTGTCACGGTCACGCACAGTTACGCAGCCGTCGTTTTCGGTTTCAAAATCATAGGTGATGCAGAACGGGGTTCCGATTTCGTCCTGACGGCGGTAACGCTTGCCTATTGAACCGGAATCTTCGAAGCTGACCATGAAGTTGCTTCTCAGCTCGTCATAAATCTTTGTTGCGCCCTCGTTGAGCTTCTTGGAAAGTGGAAGCACACAGGCCTTGAACGGTGCTAAAGCGGGATGAAGGTGCATCACGATGCGGGTGTCACCCTCGCCGACGGTTTCCTCGTCATACGCGTCGACCAAGAACGCGAGTGCCACACGATCCGCGCCCAAAGACGGCTCAACAACATAAGGCACATAACGCTCATTAGTATCCTGATCAAAATAATCGAGCGATTTGCCGCTTTGCTTGATATGCTGGTTAAGGTCGAAATCCGTGCGATCCGCGATGCCCCACAGCTCGCCCCAGCCGAACGGGAAGAGATATTCGATATCTGTTGTCGCCTTGGAGTAAAACGACAGTTCTTTTTTATCATGGTCACGCAGGCGCATGTTATCCTTTTTCATGCCGAGATTGATGAGGAAGTTTTCGCAGTAGTCTTTCCAGAATTTAAACCATTCAAGGTCGGTATCCGGTTTGCAGAAGAATTCAAGCTCCATCTGTTCAAATTCACGAATACGGAAAATAAAATTTCCCGGTGTAATTTCATTGCGGAACGATTTTCCGATTTGCCCTACGCCAAAAGGAATCTTTTTGCGTGTTGTGCGGGCAATGTTTGCAAAATTAACAAAAATGCCCTGGGCAGTTTCCGGACGCAGATAGATTTCCGATTTTGCGTCCTCTGTTACGCCTTGAAAGGTTTTATACATAAGATTAAAGCTGCGGATATCAGTGAAGTTTTTAGAGCCGCAGTCCGGGCACTTGATGCCTTTTTCCTTGATGAAATCCGACATCTGCTCGGCGCTCCACCCCTCAGCGGTAACACCCGCCTGATCCTCAATAAGCTTGTCCGCGCGGTGGCGTGTTTTACAGTCGCGGCAATCCATCAAAGGATCCGAAAATCCGCCGACATGACCGGAGGCAACCCATACCTGCGGATTCATTAAAATAGCAGAGTCAAGACCGACGTTGTACGGCGACTCCTGCACAAACTTCAGCCACCATGCCTTTTTGACATTATTTTTGAACTCCACGCCCAAAGGTCCGTAGTCCCACGCGTTGGCAAGACCTCCATATATCTCCGAGCCGGAATAGACAAAGCCCCTGTTTTTGCAAAGTGCAACAACTTTATCCATGGTTTTTTCACTGTTTGCAAGCATTAATGATTCCTCCGTATAACTTATATTGATTAATTTTTTTATATTAACAAACATAGTAAGTTTATCAATTTGCAGGCGTAAAGTCAAGGAAAATGCAGATAGAACAGCCCTATCTAAAAGGGCGCATGGCAAAACCACACGCCCCAAAGCTGTTGTTTATAATTTTTATGCGGTTACTTCTTTGCCATGGAACTTGAACTTGCCGCCGAACTTGAGCTTGTAACGCCGCTTGATGATGATTTGCCTGATGATGAAGATGCTGCGCTGGACGCTCCTTTTGCTGCGTCTATCTGCTCATTTAAAAGCTGTGACGCGGTAAGCGTAGCATCGGACGGAGTCAAGCCTTTGCCCATGATCGTGATTACAACACGGCGGTTTTTTGCCTTGTTTTCCGGTGTGTCATTTGCTGCAATAGGTTTGGTCTCACCATAGCCGATTGGCTGCATCGTTCTGGTGTCAACACCGCTCTCTCTGAATACATTATAAACATTATAAGCGCGCTTCTGGCTAAGCTCGACATTATCACGGAATTGTGCAGTGTGAATGGGATCAGAGTCTGTGTAACCTTCTATTTGCATCTGCCCATATTTAATTTTAGTCAAAAGCCCGCCCATTGCAGTCAAAAGCTTTGTGGCATTACCATCAAGGTCGTCTTTACCCGGTGCGAAAAGGACATTATCCTTCAATGTAATAACTACCTCATCCCGGGATTGCGTTATATCAACCTTGTCAAGCATGCCATTGCCTTTGAAAAGGTTATAGAGTTGCTTATAAAATTCGCTGTAATCAGCCGTTTTTGTTCCGCTTGAGGTCGTTCCAGTTGCACTCGAACTTGCAGAAGACGTTGGACCATTAAAACTTTTAGCTATTGCATCCATAACGGCGCTTGTCTTAACTACGTCTTTTGTTGCAGTACAAAAAAGCACTATAAACAATATAAGAAGCAGATTCATTAAATCCGCATACGTGAGCAGATATCGTTCACTTCTGTCCTTTTCAGGCTCATTGCCTCGCACTCAATCACCTTCTTCTAAAGTTATATGGAATTTTCGTCTTTACATGAAAACCAATTTGAATTTTGCTCACCCAAAGACGAAAATTCCATATTTATTTAGTTCTTCGGCTTCACTCTTCTTCATTGCTCTTGCTTTTTGAGCTTGATTTGCCGTTTTTAATATCACCGATTTTAGCATAGAGTCTGTCTTTAAGCCTTGAAGATGGTTCACCTGCCTGAATAGCCATAAGCCCTTCGACAATAACCTCACGGTAATCGCTTTCCTGCTCCGCAACGACTTTAATTTGGGTACCTATGGGCAGCCACAAAAGGTTTGCGGAACCGATACCAAAGAGCGTAGCCAGAAAGGCTGTGGATATACTTACAACAAGCGCATCCGTATCACTTGTACCTTTACCTAAAGTTGTAACCATGGCCATAACCGTACCTAAAACGCCCATTGTAGGCGCAGTACCACCCATGCTCTCAAATACTTTTGAGGCATCCTCATGTTTTTTATACTCTGATTCTATCTCGTTATACAGAACCTTTTTTAAGAACTCCGGGTCAACACCGTCTGCTATGTAGCCAAGCCCTTTTTTTATGAAATGGTCGGACATCTTGTCCGCTTCCGCTTCAAGTGAAAGAAGTCCGTCTTTTCTCGCTTTGTTGGCAATGTCGCAAAGCATGTCAACGACTCCGGCGTAATCATGCTTTTTTGGCAATAAAATTAATTTTAGTGCACTGGGAATACGCTTTATATTTCTGAATGGAAAGGCTATGAGTGCGATACCAATAGTACCCATGAAAACAATCATAAATGGGGAGGGTTGCTTTACTAAGTTCCACAGAACTCCTTCTTCAAGAATGTAACCGCCAATAATACCGCCAAAGGAAATAATCAAACCGAGAATGAGCATTATGTTCATCAATATATCCTCCGTATAATGGGTATATATGACGAATTTTATATCATTAATGTGTTTTTACAAAATTAATATTTTTTCGTCATACTTCGCGCAAATCGGCATAATTAACTTTCTGCGCGAATTACGGGGCACCCGCTCCGCTGGAATTTAATTTGGAATTCAAAACATTACGTCGATAATATTGTATTTATATGTATCTGTGTCATTGAAGTGCCACCACTCACACTCAATGCTGCCAAAACCATGCTTCTGCATTATTTTCTTAAGTAACGCGCGGTTGGCGGCAGCCTGTTTTGTGCAACTGTTATCATCAGAATCCGCCTTAAAACTGAACGTATCAAAATCTGTTGGCATTTCAACCGGTGACCCGTCAAGATGAACCAGTGTTATATCAACGGCGGTGCCCCTGTTATGCGTACAGCTTTCAGGCGTATATGGGTTGGCTATAAAATATTTTAGGTCTGATGGCGCTTTAGTGTAAAGAAGAAACTGCACTGACATTGGTCGGTATGCATCCCATATTTTGATTTTATATTCTAAAGAGTTAAACTCTTTGTTAGCGTCAACAAGCTTTTGCGCGGTTTCAGGGCGCAGATAAACCCGTTTGGATTGATAAATCTTTGCGCCGGTGAAATTGTTTGTCGTGCCGTACCTTTGGTCAACAGCAAAATCCGAACCCATGTTTTGAACATTAACAAGCCCGCTCGCCTTAAGCTTCGCATCAATTTCATCTTCCACAGGTGCAGACGAGGATGATGAACTGGTGTGCTTCGCCTCACCCGCTTTTGCCGGCTTGT
>DBTI01000223.1 GCA_002306975.1 Ruminococcaceae bacterium UBA1320 | reverse complement strand
TTTGATTAGGTCTGGCGAAAATCAGGTCATTATCAATATTTCGTCGGAGGCCGGTACCGTCATCAATGCTTCTCCCAATGATTATCCCTACTGCATGTCAAAAACGGCCTTAAACATGTTTTCAGAAAAAATCAGAGAATATTTAAAGGCAGAGAATATACGTATTTATGCTGTGCATCCGGGATGGATCAAAACAGATATGGGTGGAGACATGGCTCCGGGTGATCCGGCAGAAACGGCAGCCGGTTTGTTCGATATCATAGAGGGCAGGAAAACCGTATACAGCAAGATCGCTTTTATTGATTATAAAGGTCAGCCAATGCCGCTGTAATCGGCAGAGATGTGCCATCGAATGGAATCGACAAAGGTGTTTGACTGATCTAATAGGATAGGGCTATCAAGTATTCAGCCGCTTCTAAAGGACAATTTATCAAGATGGTTAATTACAGAAAAAGGATTTTAGGGCAGTTAGCTCCAAAATCCTTTTTTTGTATATCAATAGGGTTGATTTTCCTTTTCCAAACCTGCCCTATAGCAATTTTAAATAAGAACGGGAAAGTCATGGCCACCAATAAGAGTAGTGGTATGAACGAGCCCTATAAGGGCTTATAACTGGCGGTGTTGCAAAACGAAAGTTTTGTGACACTGCCTTTTCCTTGTTGAAAACCGTGTCTTTGTGGATATTTTGTTGAAAAGAATGAGGCTTTACACAGAAAAGAGTAGAACAAAACAGAGGTCATGCCCATTCATATCATCTCAAAACCTTTAAATTTACAATTTTCTGAAAACTACTCTTTTTGCACGGAAAAAAGATGTGTTTGCAGCCGTCCTGCGTTGCATTTTGACCAAAGCTCTTTCAGGTCATAAGTCAGACATAAAATATACAGCTCGGTGGAAATGTTTGTTTTCCCGCGCATTAAAAAGCGTTTGAATTTTCTATCGTTTTTCAACACGCCGAAAGCGCTTTCCACCTGAATTGAACGGTTTACACACAGTTGAATGCCTTCTTGTGTTGTGATGTTGTCTTGTGATTCTTTGCTTAATCGCAGGAGTTCTGTTGAAACATTTATCTCCTTTGGCTTGTCATCATTCGCCTTACAGCACGCCTGACGTTGCGGGCAGTTGACACAATTTTCGCAGCGATAATAGGCCATGGTATGAAAGCGCTCTTGTTTGTCGAGCTGGGCACTTTCGTGTCTAAAGTGCAATTTCCTGCCATCTGCGCAGATGTAGCAGTTTTCCTGCTCATCGTAATGCATATTCTCACGGCGACCGATCTGAACTTTAAACTTCTTTGTCTTCTGCGTCTCATAGTTGATGGGTTTGATAAAACTGATCTGCCCGTTCCCTTCAAGATAACGATAGTTGTCCAGACTTTCATATCCGGCATCTGCGACAACCGTCTGGTATTTTTGCCTGTGCTGTCTTTCCAGTTGACGAAGAAACGGCTGTAGAGTTCCACTGTCAGTTCGGTTGGAGAATGCCGCAACCCCTGTAATATATTCGCTGTTGACCGCGATTTGGACATTATAGCCGGGCTTAAGCTGCCCGTTTCTCATGTGGTCTTCCTTCATGTGCATAAAGGTGGCGTCAGGGTCTGTCTTGGAGTAGCTGTTGCGGGTATTGCCCATCGCAAACAGCTTTTTCTCGTAATCTTCCCATCTCTCAAGTAAGTCATTGATTTTTTTCCACGCGCGCTGCTCCGTTGGCTTGCGATGACCGATTCCGTGAACAAATTTTACTCAGATTTTTTCGCAGACTGCCTTCTCTGCTGTGACGAGTGAACGCAACTTTTTCAGCGTCACATTCCCAACAACTGTTCTGGCGGCGAATTCCTGGCGCACCTCTTCTTTAACCTTTTCAAGGCTTTTTTCTATCGTTTTCCGCCAGATAAATGTGTAGCAATTCGCCATGCCTTTCAATCTTTGTTCTGTCGATGAATACCTCGCCATGCTCGGTTTCACCCATTTGTTCAAGCTTTAGGACAAACTGATAGAACAGGTCTTCTACTGCCCCTTTGGTGCGGCCCGAACGGAATCAGGCAAAGGTAGTGTAATCCGGCACAGGTTCTCCTTGCAGCAGCCACATGAAGTCTACACGTTTGCGGCAGGCCTCTTCCAGCTTGCGGGTTGAGTGGATGCCGCACATGTAGCCGTATATTAATACTTCAAAGATGATCCGGGGTTCGGCTGCCGATTTTCTTCCTTGCGAAGAATAGGCGCGATACAGTTTCCTGTATTTCAGTTCCTCAAGCTGCGCGCTGGCCATCCTTACTGGGTCATCCTCGGGTATTTGAATTTCCATATTCATTGGGAGCGTTAACTGTTGAAATTTCCGCTCAAATTTGTTATGCTCTAAGAGCTTTATATTTTGTTTCACAACTATATTTTAAAGCAAAAACCCGGAGCAGCCAACACCTTTTGGTGCGGTTGCTCCGGTTTTTTTGTTTGGGGTGTTTGCAACACCCACTTTCACGTTGTTCAAGCCGTTGTGGACTGATTACTTGCTACCCTTAAAAGGGTCGCTGTATTCCTTAGTTTTAAGTTTATCTATGATTTAATCTTCTTTTTCCTGCTCGCGTATACGGAATCAGTCCCGATGATAAAGCTATTGACGATTTGTTTATCAATAATAATAGTTTTACTTATCCTCCGCAAGTTAAATACCGCCACGCAGCGCCTTAGGCACATCCGTCTTGCCGAAATTTCTATTAATTCTGTAACAAATCACTTGATTGCTTATTTATATTTTCAAATTGCACTGACAGAGATTTTAAGTCTACAATATTAACGCTAATGGATGCTACTTCATCTATAATTTACATTCATTTTTAAATTTGTACCGTATTTTTTAATTGCGTTATCTCCAACACACTGTGGACTTGCACGTCCTCGGCTTTTTTTCCATATAATTATGGTACGGCACAAAATTCTTTTATACTAATTCCAATTAGAAATATGTCGACAGAGCTGCGACAACCATTCTGTCCGGTAGCCGCAGCTACTGTTGTCGTAGCTCTGTCGACCGGAATATTTCTTTTTGGAATTAGTATTATCTGGTGCCGAAAGCGGAGGTGCCCTTTATGCTCCTTTCACTTCTTACTATAACGGCTGCCAACCTTATATTTTTAGTACTTCATGTTTCAAATTCCGGTTCATTCCCCCGCCCACTCTCCGCACCAGAGGAACGGCATTATCTCGACCTTC
>DBTI01000148.1 GCA_002306975.1 Ruminococcaceae bacterium UBA1320 | reverse complement strand
GCGATTTCTCATTGATATCATCAATCGAGACGCGACCCGCCGCCGCATCTGCACAAAGGCTTTTTGCCGCCATTACTATTTCCTGGCGGCCTCCGTAGTTTATGGCGATATTCAGCGTCATTCCCGTCGCTTTGTCCGACTTTTCCTCAGCCTCTCTCATAAGCTCTTTTAAATCGTCGGCAAGCACCGAGAAATCTCCGATAAAGCGGGTTTTTATATTTTCACTGCCGAAATCGGCAATGGCTTCTTTCAAATAATCACGGAACAGGTTCATAATTGCGTCCACTTCTTCTTTTGGACGCTTCCAGTTCTCTGTTGAGAACGCGTAAACGGTCAGATACTTTAACCCTATTTTGTTGCAATACTTCGCAATCTTCCGAAAATTTGAAGCGCCTGCGGAATGCCCCGCCTTGCGCGGAAGACCACGCTTTTTTGCCCAACGGCCGTTGCCGTCCATTATAATAGCAATGTGCTGCGGCAGCACACGCTCAATATTTTCATGCTTTTTAAACAGTTTGCCGAAAAAGTTCATTCATACCTCCGCCTAACCGTGACAAGCGGCTCTTAGCTTTTAACTCATACTAATTTCCGATTGAAAAGTAGATAAAATTCGCGTCAAAAACTTTGATATATGAGTTTCGATGCGAATTTTTATCAACTCGTTTATCGAAAATTAGTATCAGCTATATATGCGGCGAACTTTACAGGCACACAGGCGCCCGCAAAGTTCGCCGACTATTCAGTCGTATTGATTTACCTAAGAAAAAAGCTAGATTTCGAGCAGCTCTTTTTCTTTTTTCGCCGACATCGTGTCAATTTCTTTGCAGTATTTATCCGTCAAATCCTGCATTTTCTTTTCCGCGTCTTTAAGGTCGTCTTCTGTAATCAGCGATTTTTTCTTTTGAGCCTTAAAATCGTCAATGGCGTCGCGTCTTATTGAGCGGATCGCAACCTTTGTATCCTCGGCATATTTGTGAACAGTCTTGTCGAGCTCACGGCGGCGCTCCTCTGTTAATGGAGGAAAGTTTATACGGATTATTTTTCCGTCGTTCTGCGGATTTATACCGAGATCAGAGGTAAGTATAGCCTTTTCGACCGCTTTGGTCATCGAAGCGTCCCACGGCTGAATGGTGAGCGTTCGTGCTTCAACGACTGATATTGCCGCGATCTGGTTTACCGGCGTTGGCGTGCCGTAATAATCAATACGCAGCTTGTCAAGAATCGCCGGATTGGCACGGCCTGCGCGCACTGTAGCAAACTCGTTTCCCAGTGCGGTTATGGCCTTTTTCATTTTCTCTTCATAATCTTTGGACTGAGCCATAATATATACCCCCCGTTATACCTTGCGGTATTTAATAAAAAGTACAGACTTATTTGAAAACGGCTTATTTGGGAGCGCCGCTGACAAGCGTGCCGATTTTTTCGCCCTTTACAGCGCGAACAATGTTGTTAGAATCTTCGAGGCTGAAAACGAGAATAGGGATGCTGTTATCCATGCATAATGATGTGGCGGTTGAATCCATAACGCCAAGACCGCGGTTGAGCACATCAATATAAGTTATTTTTTCAAACTTTACGGCGTTCGGGTTCTTCATCGGGTCACTGTCATAGACGCCGTCAACCTTTGTCGCCTTTAAGATGATATCCGCGTCAATTTCGGCGGCGCGAAGCGCGGCGGCTGTGTCGGTTGAAAAGAACGGATTTCCGGTGCCGCAGCCGATAACGACTACGCGGCCTTTTTGAAGATGGCGGACTGCGCGGCTGCGGATATATGGCTCCGCAATTTGCTGCATGGTTATTGCCGTCTGCACTCTGACAGTCACATCAAGCTGCTCAAGCGCGTCGGCAAGAGCGAGTGAGTTCATAACCGTTGCAATCATGCCGATATGGTCGGCACGGGATCTGTCCATTCTGTCGTTGCTGCGTCCGCGCCAGAAATTTCCGCCGCCGACAACAATTGCAACCTCTACGCCGAGGTTTACGCACTCTTTTATGCTTGTGCATATATTCGTAACTGTATCATAATCAAGACCTGTATGCTTCGAACCTGCAAGAGCTTCTCCGCTTAGTTTTAAAAGTATTCGCTTATATTTTGGCTGCATCTTTACACCCTCTGTTTCTTTGCAAAGTTCTGTTTTTTGGGCATCTTAAATTCAAGAAACCACAGACTTTGAATTATATTTATTTTACATGAAATTTACCACACTGTAAACCCCTGAATTGGCATAATTAACTTACTATAGCAATTACATTTCTAAAAAGGATACTCAGGGAATACTTCTCCACACCGGAGACGGAGAAAAATAAAACAATTCCTTGTTTTTTTAAACTGTTCTAACATTCTAACATATATTTGTTAAAGGATTATTAACAAATATGGCAAAAAAAAAGCCGTCATAAGACGGCTTTTTCTTGATTTTAATGCTTATTTTACCATGTTGGCAATTTCTTCTGCGAAATTGTCTTCACGCTTCTGCAAGCCTTCGCCTTTTTCAAACCTTACAAACTGAGTGATTTTAATACTGCCGCCAAGCTCTTTAGCAACCTTGTCGGTGTATTTCAAAACTGTCAGCTCGCTGTCTTTAACGAAGTCCTGCTCCACAAGGCACATTTCCTTATAGAACTTGCCGATACGGCCCATAACAATCTTTTCAGCGATGTTCTGCGGCTTGCCCTCATTAATTGCCTGAGCGGTGAGAACCTTTTTCTCTTCCTCGAGCACTTCGGCGGGAACACTTGCCTTGTCAAGATACGGAGGATTGATCGCGGCAATCTGCATTGCGATATCCTTCTTATAATCGGCAAAGCCCGGTTTTGAAGCAACATCGGTGTCAAACTTAACGATAACACCGATTCTGCCCTCGCCATGAATGTAGGTAACAAGGTCGCCTTCAAGGCGAACAAAACGGCGAATCTTAATATTCTCACCGATTGTAAGAACATTCTCCTGCAGTAAATCCGCAATCTTCATATCTGCGCCCTCTGCCTTGCAGGCAAGGAGAGCGTCGACATCTGCCGGATTCTGTTTTACGATCGTATCTGCGCAGGTCTTTACAAAGCTCTGGAACCTGTCGTTTTTGGCGACAAAGTCAGTTTCGGCGTTAACTTCTATCATAACGCCGGCCTTTGAAGCATCGTCAATCTCAGCGAAGACAACGCCCTCAGCCGCTATACGGCCGGATTTCTTCGCGACAGCAGCGATGCCCTTTTCGCGGAGAAATTCAATTGCCTTATCTATATCACCGTCGGAACTTTGGAGAGCTTTTTTGCAATCCATCATTCCGCAGCCGGTTTTTTCACGAAGTGCCTGTACGTCTTTAGCTGTAAAAGCCATTGTTAAACCTCCCAAACTTTTTAAAGGTGTGTGATGAAACGAAAATTATTCTGCGACCTTGGCAGTCTCGGCAGTAGCCTCTACGACGGCTGCTTCAGCAGTCTGCTCGCCCTGTCTGCCTTCGAGAATGGCGTTAGCCATGACAGAGGAGATGAGCTTTACGGCGCGGATTGCGTCGTCGTTGCCCGGAATAACATAATCGATCTCATCAGGATCGCAGTTTGTATCAACAATAGCGACGATAGGAATATGAAGCTTACGTGCTTCGGAAACAGCGATGTGCTCCTTGCGCGGGTCGACAACAAAAAGTGCTGCCGGCAATTTCTTCATATCTTTGATACCGCCGAGGAATTTCTCGAGAATATCTATTTCATGCTTTAACTTCGCAACTTCCTTCTTGGTGAGAAGGTCAAATGTGCCATCCTCTTCCATCTTGCGAAGCTGGTTGAGGCGTTCGATTCTGCGGCGGATTGTGCGGAAGTTTGTGAGCATGCCACCGTACCAACGGGCGTTTACGAAGAAGCTCTGTGCACGGATTGCTTCGTCTTTAATGGAATCCTGAGCCTGCTTTTTTGTGCCTACGAAGAGAATGTTCTCGCCTCTTGCTGCAAGGTCGCGAACAAACATATAGGCGTCTTCAAGCTTCTTGACTGTTTTCTGAAGGTCGATGATATAGATGCCGTTGCGCTCCGTAAAGATATACGCAGCCATTTTAGGGTTCCACCTTCTGGTCTGATGACCGAAATGGACACCTGCTTCTAAGAGTTGTTTCATGGTTACTACTGATGACATTATTTTTCCTCCTTAAGGTTGCTCCTCCGCGGCATCTGTAAACTGACAGACTAAAACGCCGCTCCAAAAACCTTGGGGCAGCAATTCAAGCACCCTGCCGGAAATAACACCGCGTGTGTATTAGCGTTATGGATTATACCATATTTTTAGCCCAAATGCAATAGTAAATACAACAATACCGGCTTTTTTCCGGAAATTCTTCTTTTTAGCGCTTATCTAAAGCGGAATAGTTGTGCTATCTCCCCCGCCTCCGGCGGGGGAGATAGCACTTTCCCGTTTCTATATGGAATCGCAATAAGTTAATCCAAATAGTTTCTGTCTACACTTATTACCGCAAAATAGTGCTTGTTTTCTTTTTTGACCCTTTCGCTGATTACCTCAACAAGCTTTTCCTCATCTTTTTTGGATTTGACAGACGCGTTTGCCACTACGTCAAAAACAAGGTTTTTGCGCCTTCCGTCGCCCACCACTCTGAAATCGTGAATGGATTCCGCCTGCGGAAGATCTGAAATTACCTTTTGAACCACATCCCTTGCTTTTTTGACAACCTCGTCTTTATTGTTAAGCGGATCCATGTGAATTACAAGAATGATGCCGAGCTTTTCGGAAAGACTCTTTTCCGCACGGTCAATGGATTCATGAATGCTCAATATCGAAACATCGCAAGGCACCTCGGCGTGAATGGTTGCCATAAATTTTCCGGGGCCGTAATTGTGAATAATTAGGTCATGCACACCGCTGACATATTCCGCCTCGAGCACGCCTTCGCAAATGCTTTCTACAAGAGTGTGGTCGGGCGCCTCGCCAAGCAGCGGGTTAAGTTCCTTGCGCGCTATTGTAAAGCCGGAATACATAATGAACAAAGCGACAATAATGCCGAAAAAGCCGTCTATATGAATCTTTGTAACGGCTGACATGATGATCGAAAGCGAGGCAACAGAAAGAACCAATACATCGCTGAACGCGTCAAACGAAGACGCTTCAAGCGTTGAGGAGCCTATAAGCGCGCCCAGCTTTTTATTAAAAGAAGCAAGCAGCAGTTTGAGCGGGATAGCGGAAATTACGAGAATAAGCGAAACGAGGTTGAAAATAACCGGCGACGGATGAATAACCTTTTCGATTGACGTTTTTATAAACTCATAGCCGATTACGATGATAACCATTGCCACGACAAGCGCGGAAATATACTCGGCACGTCCGTGGCCAAACGGATGCTCCTTGTCGGCAGGTTTGTTCGCCAGTTTGAAACTGAATATTGTAATAACAGATGAGATAACATCGGTAAGGTTGTGAAACGCGTCGGCTGTTACGGCGACACTATTTACGATTGAACCGACTGTTATTTCCATTACAAATATAAGCGTATTGACGATAATGCCCGCGACACCACCGAGAACGCCTAATCTTCCTCTGACTGTATTGTCTTTTGGATCCTGCCCTCTTAAAACCAAAGTTAAAAAGTGCTGCAAAATAACATCCCCCTGATTCGCTGTGTGATTATGCGCTGATTTTTTATTTATTCCGTTTTTCATAATGCGTTATGATAACTTTAATGGTCGAAGTCTTTTGGGCTTCGACCATTATTGTATTTTAAAATAGAAATAGGAACAGAGGATGTTATCTCCCTCGCCGAAGGCCGTCCGCTTCGGCGGGGGAGATAACAAGCTATTCCGCTTTGATTTTGTAATTGCAACAATTGATAATTATTATAGCACAAATATCCTTTTTAACAACTTCTATTTGAAGAAATCGAAAAAAGGTCTTCTGGGCTTGCACCTGCGCCTGCACTGCAAATCTACATTGACAAGCAGTGTGTCTTCACCAATCGTCTTTATATCACACCACGGAATTATAATATCCTCTTCCCGGCCGAAAATGCCGAAAAATTTAGAGCGTCCGTATATTACAAACGCAACAACCCTGCCCTCCACCGCGTCTATCTCAACATCGCATATGTAACCTAATTTGCATCCGTCATTTATATTGATAACATCCTTACGGCAAAGCTCGTCAATACGGCACATAAGAACACCTCCCGCCTACTGTTACTATTCTATTCGGCGGAAGGCTTTTTAGTATTTTTATATAATAAAAAATTCCATTGATCAGTCATGCAAATTACAAGCTTCAAGACTGTTCTGTAGATAATCCACGCCATATTTCCCACATACCTTGCAAATCTCAGCACCGCGCTTTGACCCGTTTATTTTGAAAATATCTAAATCAAAGACACTTCCCAGAGTTTCATTGCACGCGCCGCAAATTTTGAACTGGAGATTTGCTGATACAGTCAATTCAGAAGAAATAAGCGGGCATTTATAATCACAAGGCCGTTCGGCGAGTTTAGCTGTCTGCTTATTAACATATAGCGTACCTGTGATATCACTTATTTCATCAAAAGACATTTGTCTGCCCAAAAAATCAATGCAATCATAAACATCGCTTATCCAATCGACATAAGGACCGTCACTTGATAATTCATTATCCAGTGCAAATTTCTCCAACTGCAATAGTTCCTGTTTGTTAAATTTATTCAAAAAAGCTCGGATAGCCACTTTGCCTTTGTAGCCGTTTTGCCTTAGCCTCTTTACCGATTGGAAGATTCTTTTGCTGTCAGACTCCATATTAAAACTATGGAAACAGTTCTTTTTGAGCCCGAAATAATCCGGCAATATAAACGTAAAACCCGACAGCGAACCAGTCGTAATGTTTTCAGGCAAATCCAGACAATTGGATTCTACTTGATATTTGAAATTTCCTTTTTCAAGAAAATCTGCCATTTTGCTGAAGTCAGGGCAAAAGGCTGTATCCGTTAAATTTTTTAATACGATTTCTGTATTTTCGTCAATGATACGCTTCGCTTTTAAATGTTTAACCGCTTCTTTAAATTGATTGATCTGCACAAATTGGTATGGTTCTGAATGGTCAGGGGCGGATATTTCAAAGTTAATTTTTGAATAGGGCTGCAAAACCTTTTTTACGATAAAATTATAATCGACAGCACATAACTTTGCCACAGCCAGATTATTGTCGACAATATCAATAGCCGACAGTAATTTTTTTGATTGTTCTTCACCTTTTTCATCTATATTATCAATACGCACATTTTTACATTCGTACCCGGTAAGCGTTATATGTATAAATATTTTTTCCATGGTTGCATTAAGCATGGTTTTTTCTTTTTGTAAAAGCACCGATAAAATGTTGTTTAAATTGTTTGTATTTTTCACATTAAAAAGAAGCTGACCCTTTGGTTTTAATAAAGCCAGCAATTTATCAATTAACTTGATCGGATTATCATATTCGTTAAGATATTTATCGGATATAATATAGTCAAATTTTTCTTCTTCCGGAAACTCCGTGAAAATATCATTTGCGGAACCGCAAGTTACACCGGCGTCGCAGACGGTTTGCAACAATCTATAATAGGAAGGCTCTGTGGTCATCCCGCGAAGAGTAACCCTTTTTGCTTTTCCATATCTTTTTATGTGGTATCTTAAGTTAAGAAGCGATACGCCTGCTAATACATCAAAACCCAATACACTCACACAGTCTTTCAAATCAGTAAATTCCGCTGCTTCTATGAGTTTATGCTGCCAGGAAAAATACCAAGGAGATAAATCTTTTGGGTTATTTAAATTTCCAAGAAGATGTTCGACAAAATTGAACTGCTCAAAATCTTCCGGATTTGAAGTTAAAACCTGATTTGAATTTCTCTGTGTATAGTCATGATAATGATGGACAATTGTATCCCGGCACACTACTGTTTTGTACCCTGCCATTCGAGCTTTTGTGCAAAGGTTGATCTCGTTTCCATGAACATAATAAAGAGCCGTCTTTCCTATGGCGTTCAGGCACTCCCTTGAATGAATTGAAATCGGATCAACTGCCCAAATCACTTCCTCCCACTTTTCAGGGTCGGAAATATTATAGGATGCAGCAAAGTCAAGAATATTATCAACGTTCTCTGTATCATACAAAGTATTGAATTCCTTTGAAATATCGAAATGCTGCATTGCATTTGTCATAATCGGCATCGCTAATCCTATTCTGGCATTTGACTGTATACATTTAAGCAAATTTGAAAGCCAATTTTTTGTAACGATTATATCGCCCATCAATTGAACAATATAATCACCTTTTGCTTTGCTAAACCCAAATTCGCGAGCGAAAGCGGCACCAACATTTTCGGAAAAATTCAGTATCTTTGTTTTGGGATAGGTTAAGCGTTTGCTAAAATCAATACTTTCTTCGTTTGTACCATTTAAAACGATAATTAGCTCATAGTCAACTTCCGCTGTATAGTTAAAGACCGCCTCTACGCATAATTCAAGAAGTTCCGGATGTTCATATGAAATTAATACAATACTGACAAGCGGAGATGCTTTTTCTTTTAAATCGCTGAAGCAATGCATTTTATCAATAGGGCCGATACAATTGAAAAACTGATTTTCAACGGATATGCTTTCAGATTCAACTTTTAAATATGAAGGTGTCGACGCGTCAGAGCTAGTTCTCATTAAATTGGAATTAATATAGGGGAATATGGTCCGGTGAAGCTGTTCAACAATTTGTGCCAGATCTTCGACTGTCTTCTCTCCTTGCTTTATCTGATGAACAGTTTCAGCCGCAGTTAAAAAAAGATCCGACTGCTCTTTAAAAATTTCAGAATATGATCCAAAAGTATCCAAAAAGCCATCTAACAAATCCTCATTTCCCTGAATGCCAAAATCAATTAAGTAATTAGTTGCCTCACATACAGTATCAAAACCCTGTCGAAGCTGACTAAGATTTATATCCATTATGTTTTGATTCCCTTCATATGACTGAGTTAAGTTTATTTTTTTATTATAACATATATAAAAAATTAATAAACAAAAACGATTAAATTTGATTTCTGCATTTTCATATAAATGAAGCCTCTTTATATAAAAAAAGGTCCAAGTTGTGAAATAACAACCTAGTCCTTTAAAAAAAATCCAAGAGGTGTGTTTTTCCCCGTCTCCGGCGGGGAAAAACACACCTCTTCTTTATAAAAATCGCAATAAGTTATAGTACTTTTTGATTACTGTTTAAACCTGTTATATCTGTTTTTTTATTTTTGACAAAGCGCCTTTCTCTAATCTTGACACTTGCGCCTGCGAGATACCGATTTCTGATGCGACCTCCATCTGGGTGTGCCCCTCAAAAAAACGCAGCGACAGTATCCGCTTTTCGCGGTCGGAAAGATGGTTTATCGCTTCCTTGAGCGCGATCTCATCAAGCCAGTCGTCGTCTTTGTTTTTGTCGCCGATTTGATCCATTACATAGATTGTGTCGCCACCGTCGGAATATACCGGCTCGTAAAGTGAAACCGGATCAACCACCGATTCCAACGCAAGCACTATATCTTCTTTGGGCAGATTCATTTCCTTTGCCAGCTCTTCTATTGTTGGTTCACGCTGTGTTTCGTTTGTCAGTCTTTCTTTTACCTGCATAGCTTTATACGCAACATCGCGCATTGAACGGCTTACCCGGATTGGGTTGTTATCACGAAGGTAGCGCCTTATTTCGCCGATGATCATAGGCACGGCATAGGTCGAAAAGCGCACATTTAGCGATAAATCAAAGTTGTCAATGGACTTTATGAGACCGATGCAGCCGACTTGAAAAAGATCATCAAGGTTTTCACCCCTGTTTGTGAAACGCTGAATTACACTCAATACCAATCTGAGGTTGCCGCTGATAAGCTGTTCACGTGCTGAGGTATCACCCTGCCTTGTCTTTTTCAACAAGTCTATTTTTTCCGCTTCGGCCAGAACTTTAAGCTTGGAGGTATTTACTCCACAAATTTCAACCTTGTTAATCTGCATAATGGCCCCTCCCGATACTGGTAATACTCTTCAATTTCAGTATTACCTTGTTGGGGTCATTTAATACCGTCCGCAGTAACAAAACGGCGTTATGAATGTTTACTAATTGAAACCAAGTCAAAGTACATATTGTGACAAAAAAATCAACTTACGCGTTCAATCTCTTTGCGTAGCCGCATTATTATACGCTTTTCAAGGCGGGATATGTACGATTGAGAAATTCCAAGTGTATCCGCCACTTCTTTCTGTGTTCGTTCAATGCCGTTGCAAAGTCCGAAACGCATTTCCATGATCGTGCGCTCACGGTTTGAAAGGTGACTGATTGCTTCTTCGAGAAGGCTTTTTTCAACGTCTTTTTCAAGATTTTGATGAACAACATCGTTTTCAGTGCCCAAAACATCCGAGAGCAAAAGCTCGTTGCCGTCCCAATCTATGTTGAGCGGCTCGTCAATTGACACCTCATTCTTCAAGCCGGAGCTTTTGCGAAGATACATGAGAATTTCGTTTTCTATGCAGCGTGAGGCATATGTCGCGAGTTTGATGTTTCTTGACGGGCAGAAGGTATTGACAGCTTTTATAAGCCCGATCGTGCCTATTGAAACCAAGTCTTCAACGCCGACACCGGTATTTTCAAACTTTTTCGCTATGTAGACGACAAGTCGGAGATTGTGGACGATCAGCGTGTTCCTCGCTTTCGATACGGATTCTTCATCCTGTTCGAGCATTATAAGGCATGCTGCCTCCTCCTGTGCCGACAAAGGCGCAGGCAGCATTTCGGGTCCGTTGATGTAATAAACGCGACTTGGGAATAGCTTCGCCGACACAATGCTGATTAAGCGGGTAACGTAATCATGCAATCTTTTTACTATCCCGAACAAGAAGACCATCTCCAATTTTACCGGGCGGCGAGATCGCCGCATAGGGTTATTTTTCGCATTCAGGTTTATCTATTACTCAGGCGCTTAAATAATTGCAAGTTTCACCGGTTTAATTGCCATCATAATAATCTTACTTTAATAATATTTTATCAGCGTGTTTTGCCGTAACTGCACTATCCGAAGTGAAAAGCGCAGGATTCAACAGTGCTGAAAATTGTCCGTCGGAAGACAAATGTTTTCCCGTCACCGCAATGATAACATCAGCGGTGGCTATTTCCGTTCCCTCAACGGTAATTCGATCTGGGCGGAATGCGGGAAGTACTCCGCCTGTTTCTGCTACGGAACCATATGGCACGACGTAAAAACGTTTGTTAAATCCAGTTGCTTCAAGCTTTGCCATATCCGCCAGCCTGCCTGTCTTATATGTTATTCTAAGGTCTTTCGGGATTAGCGACTCGATTTTCACATATTCAGCGATTATAACGGGTAAGCCTGAAATCACCTCTCGCAGATCGTTGCCATTATCAAGAAGAGCGGTAAGATTAACAGAATTGCTACCTGTTTCAATCTTGATTTTATAAATATCCCTGGTGTGAACATCTCGGTGGAATACACGTGAAAACAGTTTGATTGCTACATAACAGCCCGCACTTGTCAATATTAGAAACAGCGGCGAAATGTCCATGTAAGCTACGCCGTTTTTTACAGCAAGGGTAGACGGAGCGAGAAAATACTCAACGGCATAAACTACTCCGCCGAAAAGCATGCTTGTTACGTAAAAGAACGCGAGCAGTTTGAAAAAGTTTTTTATGCTGCCACTTTTAAACGCGACAGCAACAATCGTGATTGAAAACACAAGCTTTAGCAGCACTGTGTAGAGAAACGCAAGCTGTGGGAAGAAAATAAGCGTTGCATAAATCGCGCCGAGCGCTGCTCCCGCCAAAAGGCGCAATCGTTTATCATGTCTGTGAAGCAACTGAGAAACTGCGAGCAGAATAAAATAATTGATAACCAGATTAAGGATGAACAGCACATCTATGTAAACAACCATCGACGGTCAGCCAGCCTCCGTTCTTCTGATTTTGCGGCGGTATCTGTTTGCCATACTAATTCCCGCAACAAATAATCAGTGCTTGTTTTAATGAAAATTAGTATGACATGCTTGTTTTGGGCAGTATTATTATATGCCTGTCTTAATGGTTTATGATGTCGTATAATGGGTGCTAGCCCCACTTTGATAAATAAAAAAATCCCCCACTTTAACATGGGGGATTTCTCATAACAATATTAAATTACAGATGATAACTAGGCTTATTCGCCTACAGCTGTAACCAATCCTGAGCCGACCGTACGGCCACCCTCACGGATAGCGAAACG
>DBTI01000185.1 GCA_002306975.1 Ruminococcaceae bacterium UBA1320 | reverse complement strand
TGAATAATGAATTTGAAGTGTTATATGAATTTTTGGAAAAGCTGCCTGCTGCCCTTGCTGAGGGCGGACGCGTTGCTATACTTTCTTTTCATTCAGGAGAGGACCGCCTGGTTAAAAAGTCTTTTCAACACTTTTTTCGCGCAGGCGTTTACCAAGCAATAGCTCCCGATCCTATCCGGCCGTCAATTGAAGAATGTAATGCCAACAGCCGTGCCCACTCAGCTAAGTTACGGTGGGCAATTAAAGCGTGACCGTATCGGTCAACCGGCGGCCTGAATTAGATTCTTTTACTTTTGTTACAATGCAAACTGTTAGCCAAACCCAATACTATCAAATTTTATTATTTGACACAATAAATCTATAATTATATAATTACTATATTATTTTGTTATAAATTTGCGATTTTCTTAATAGATGTAAATTATTTTAATTTCTTGAAACATATTAATTCTGCAGAAAACGAGAATTTTGTGTTATGTTTTCTATTTTTAACAAAAGGAGTTTTAATACCAGGCTTTTATTAGCTTTTATCTTAACTTCAATCATTCCTATTATTCTTGTTAATGGTTTTTCTTATATCAACAGCTCCAATATTTTGACCGAAAATAACAATGAACGTACGCTTTCCAACCTGCAGCAAACGCGCACAAGCCTGGATACCCAACTGGAATCATACGAAGATATTTTATACCAGGTATATACAAATGACCAGGTAATGACATGGGTAAATAAGATCAACAGCCAGGAAGATGCAACCATAGAAAAAAGGCAGCTAAGGGAGGCACTCAGCGGTTTTATTTTTACAAAGCAATATCTCAAAGCAATTATGCTTATAACCGAAAGTGGCGATGTTGTTTACTACGACCAGTTGACGGGATCGTCCACAAAGAATTCATGGATCGAAAATATTGGGATGTCTACAAAAAGCCTGTATAATAATATATATTCCCAAAACGCCAACAATATTATATCCACAAAATTTGCTTTTAATTTTGCCAATAATCCTGTTTATTTGTTTTACGAAGGGCACAGATTGATCAATTACCCTGATGTTGAAAAAAGGAACGGTATAACGCTTCTTTGCATTGACGAGACTATGCTTCGAAACATTTGTTTTCCTGCGGCAAAAGATCAAACAGACAAACTGGCTAATTTTGACTTTATTGTGGACAAGGACGGATATATTGTTACATATGTTGATCCGTCGCAGATATCAAAAAATGTATTTAGCGCAAACATGACAGAACAACAAAAAATACAGGCTTTAACCAATTTTGTAAAAGGAAGCTATTTACAAAATGAAATAAATATATCCATTAATACCTTATACGATGAAAAATATAATTGGTATATTGTAAACGCCACCGATCAGGGCAAAGCACTTGAAAAACTCGGTGACCAGCAGAGATTAACGATTTTGGCAGTCCTTTTGTCTTCTCTTACCCTTACATGTATTATCATATTTCTAACCAAACGCCTGACGAGATCCATTAATAAAGTGGTATCCGTTATGGGCCAGGCGGGCGAAGGCGAATTGTTCGCAAGGGTGGATATGGATAAGAATATGCCCGCGGAAATAGAGATGATTGCATCCGATTTTAATAAGATGCTCGAAAAACTGGAAAAATCTATTCAAAATGAAAAAGAAGCCAATGCAAAAGAAAGAAATGCAGAAATCAAGGCGTTGGAAGCACAAATCAATCCGCATTTTCTATACAATACGCTCGATACCATAAACTGGATGGCAATTGATAATAATCAGTTTGATATTAGCAACGCCATCAATTCTCTTGCTTATATACTTAGATATGGTATTGATAATAGCAATGCAATTGTAACTGTAAGAGAAGAACTGGAATGGCTCAAAAAATACATATTCCTGCAGCAAACAAGACTGAAGAACACTTTTAAATGCAGTATTAAAGTTACTAAAAATATTGAAGGCTTTAAAATACATAAATTATTGTTTCAGCCTTTTATAGAGAACGCAATTTTGCATGGATTTGAAGGCGTGGAAAGAACATACAGGCTGAATGTCAGGATACATTCTAAAAACAACTATCTGGTTATAGAAATTCATGATAACGGCAAGGGAATTAAACCGGAACTGATAGAGGAGATCAACAATGGGATATTTGCGTATTCCGTGGACAAAAATCACATTGGGTTGCAAAACGCAATCACACGGATTCAGATATATTATGGGGAAAGAGCAAAAGTAAATATACAGAGCGTTTTAGGCAAAGGAACCACCGTGGAAATTCATATTCCCTTTGATGAAAAGGCAGGAGAATAAAATGCGTATTATTGTTGTGGAAAATGAGATACGGATACGGGAAGGTATTTGTAAACTGATCACCAATGTGGGCAATAATCATGAAATAGTTGGAGAGGCCAGCAACGGCAGGGAAGGCTTGCAATTAATCATGGAGAAACAGCCGGATCTGGTGATTACGGATATTAAAATGCCTGTTATGGACGGGCTTGAAATGCTGAAAGAAATGAACAGAAAAAAGTATACAACCAAAGCCATTGTAATCAGTGCATATTCCGAATTCTCTTATGCCCAGCAAGCCATTGCATTAAGCGTAAGCGAGTACCTGCTGAAGCCGGTAACAGTCGATCATCTCACGAATTCACTCCGGAAAGTTGAAGAACAGTATGCAAGTGAGCGGTTCTCAAATCCCAAGACATTAAGCGCACTGGAGAACGTTTTGAATGGAATCATATTTGGCGGATTAAAGATTGATGAAGATATACTGTTTTGCCTGAACGATAAATACCAAATCAGTAAGCAATCTAGGTTTGTAGAATTGATTGTGCGTATATCCGGGAATTTTGAATCTGTAATTGATCAAGTAAAAGAAGACGTGAAATCCATGTTTTATGAAGAGGAAGGCGTTTCTTTTTGCATTTTGGATGTATCAAAAGAAAAATCGTTTTTAGTTGTTTTTTATGGCTTAAAAAATGAGTCTGAGTTCGGCAACTGGATAAAAAATAAAACATCCGGTCTGCATCAAAAATATCTGAACAATCATCTTACTTTTGGACTTGTTTTTGTTGATGGGCCAGGCTATTTAAAAGCAGATTATTTAAATTTATTCAGCAATATGGACTGGGGCATCACCCTGGGCAGCGGGGCATTTATCTGTTATCCGGATGTGATCAGAATTCAGACCGTACCTTGTTCGTATCCGATCAATATTGAAAATGAGTTGAAGGCAGCGCTATGCGAAAACAATATGCAACGGGCATATCAGTTGATCGACCAGTTTATTCGCTTTTTTGGAGACAAAAAAATGTACCTGCCCAAGGAGGTAAAAGAATCCTATGTGCGCTTTACCTGGGTAATTATAAACATTGCAAAAGAAATCGGCATCATTGATTATCAGCAACTGGAGCAGCAAAAGCTTTTGGAGGCAATGATGGATTCCCAAAACTATTCGGAGCTGCAGGATGAATTGATTCGTTTCATTAAAAAACTCAACCCCTTAAAGCTGGACGATAATTTGGTTGATATCAGCCCCATTATTATGCGCATGAAAAGCATGATACATGAATTTTACCAAACAGGCATAACCCTGGATGAAATTGCGGAGAGATTAAACATAACTCCCGAATATTTGGGCGCAATGTTTCATAAAGAAATGGGCATCAATTTTAGCGGATATATTAAAAAATGCAGAATAAACAAGGCGAAAGAATTGCTGCTGGGCACACAATTAAAGCTGTATGAAATTTCAGAAAAAATTGGTTATACCGATGCGAAATATTTTAGCCGTGTTTTTAAAGAATGCACAGGGCAGCATCCGGCAGATTACAGAAAAACTCACTGATCAATACATTTCACTTATTTATAGCTATTCTCTTGGGGTGAAAGTATATATATTAGAAATGTCACCCTATTTAAGATTTGTCGCGTTTTCTTTTGATTATGGTTTTCCTATAATAAAATAAAATCCCATAAGGAGGAATTTATATGAAACGAGTCATAATCGCTCTTTTAATTGTAGCGATGCTTGTTGCCGCTGTAGGATGTACGCCGCAAACGCCAGCAAGCTCCAGCGCTGCTGCACCGGCCAGTTCGGCAGCGGCCGCTGCTCTGGCATCCAGCGCGGCCCCTGCCAGTTCAGCGGCAGCGGCCAGCGCAAGCACTGCATCAACAGGTAAAGGCAACGTAACCATCTGGTACTATTGGGAAACCCAGCTGCACCAGGTCGCTTTGAACAAAATGATTGATACTTTCAATAAATCTCAAAGCGATATCACAGTAACCGCCAAGTACATTCCTTTTGCAGATTTTAAAAAACAGTTGTCCATTGGCGTTGCTGCAGAAAACCTGCCTGACCTGGTTATTATTGACAACCCTGACCATGCATCCTACGCAGCAATGGGTATCTTTGCAGACCTGACAGGCAAATTTGATACAAGCAACTACTTCCCCGGCCCAATTTCTTCCTGCACATTAGACAATAAATTGTATGGCGTTCCGGTTGGAAGTAACGACCTTTGCCTCTTTTATAACACAGACATGCTGAAAGCAGCGGGCGTTTCCGTACCCAAAACATGGGACGAATTAAAAGCCGCTGCAGCCAAATTAACAAATGGTAAAGTAAAAGGCTTTGCGTTCTCTGCTGTACAGAACGAAGAAGGCACATTTGGCTTCCTGCCCTGGGTTTGGTCTACAGGAGCTACATCTTACCAGATCAATTCAGACGGCGGCATTAAAGCCCTGACATTGATTAAAGATATGTTTGCAGACGGCAGCATGAGCAAAGAATGCATCAACTGGACGCAGGGCGATGTAATGAACCAGTTCATTTCCGGCAACTGCGCAATGATGATGAACGGACCGTGGCAGCTTCCTACTATGAGGAAGGATTCTAAAGGCATTAATTGGGACGTTGCTTTGCTGCCCAAGGATGCTAAAGACGCTACAGACCTTGGTGGAGAAAACTGGGGCGTTATTAAGACCGGCAATGTGGACGCTGCTGTTACGTTCCTGAAGTTCGCTACCTCCAAAGAGAATTCGTTGGATCTTCTGAATGCATTGGGTTACATTTCGTCCAGAAGCGATATAGCTGCAACACAGTTTACCGATGACAAACAGAGGCAGGTATTCACGGAAGCATTAAAGACGGCCAAGGCCAGAGGCCCGC
>DBTI01000261.1 GCA_002306975.1 Ruminococcaceae bacterium UBA1320 | reverse complement strand
TCAGTGCAATTTCATTGGGCGTTTTCTGCCGCTTTGCGCCCTCGACAAGGCTGATCATCTTATCTAGGAATGATTCACCGGGCGTTGCGGTAATCCTTATTTTCAAGGAATCGCTGACCACCTTTGTACCGCCAGTGACCGAACTGAAATCGCCGCCCGCTTCCTTCATAACGGGAGCGGATTCACCGGTGATTGCGGATTCGTCCACCATCGCAAGCCCTTCGACAATTTCACCGTCGTTCGGGATAATGTCGCCGGTTTCAACCAGCACTATGTCACCCTTTTTCAAATCGCTTGCGCTCACAGAAGTAATCTTTGAACCGGAGAGCAGCTTTGCTTGTGTGTCTTTGCGCGTTTTTTTCATGCTGTCGGCCTGCGCCTTTCCGCGCCCTTCAGCAACTGCCTCTGCAAAATTGGCGAACAGCAGTGTGATAAAAAGGATAACCGTGATAATCAGGTTGTAAATCCAGTTGCCATGCTCAATAGCATTCGGGAAAACAGTCAGCACCAGCGTAACAAACATGCCGACTTCGACGACGAACATGACGGGGTTTTTGATCATACTCCTGGGATTAAGCTTAATAAAGGAATCGCGTATTGCACCTTTTAATATCTTTGAATTATCAATTGTATTTGTATGTTTACTCATATATTTTTCACCTCCGTCAAAACTTGAGCTGTTCGGCGATCGGCCCCAGCACAAGCGCAGGAAAGAATGATAACGCCCCGATGATTATGATAATAAAGAGTAAAGTAAGCCCGAACATTGGTCTGTCGGTGCGGAAGGTTCCGACCGACTCTGGTACGATCTGCTTTTTACTCAGTGAGCCTGCCGCGCACAGCATCGCTCCAATCGGAACATAGCGGCCCAGCAGCATAATGATACCGGCCGAAATATTCCAGAACGGTGTATTATCGGCAAGCCCCTCGAATCCGGAGCCGTTGTTTGCCGAGCTGGACAAGAACTGATAGAACATCTGAGAAAGCCCGTGAAAACCGGGATTCGAAATTGAGCCGTATCCGACACTGGACAAACAGGCAATGGCAAGCGGCACAAGTGCAAAAAGCGGATGTGCAAGAATTCCGATGGCAACCATCTTCATCTCTTTGCCCTCAATTTTTTTACCGAGATATTCCGGCGTTCGCCCTACCATAAGGCCACAGATGAAAACCGTTAGTATCGCGTACATAATCACATAGATAAAGCCAGTACCTTTGCCGCCGAAAACCGTCTGCAAAATCATGTTCCACATTGCCATCAAGCCGCCCATTGGCGTCATGGAGTCCTGCGCGCCATTGACGGCACCAACTTGATAGGCTGTCGTTACAGCAGAAAACAGCGAAGTCCCGGTAACGCCGAAACGTGTTTCTTTGCCTTCCATGTTTCCGGCCTGATTGACAAGACCAGCTGCTGTCACAGCATGATTGCCGCCAAGCTCTGCGGCATAAGTAACGCCGACACTCAATACAAGCAATGCTGCAAGGGTGACAAACAGTACGCGGCCCTGCTTTTTATTCTTTGTCAGCTTTGAAAAAGCAAAGACAAACGCCGTTGAAATAAGCCCCAATGATAGAATCGTGATAAGATTAGTAAATGGCGTCGGATTTTCAAAAGGATGCGCTGAGTTTGCCGCGAAAAAGCCGCCGCCGTTGGAAGCAAGATTTTTGATAGCTTCAAGTGATGCAACAGGCCCGAGCGCGATCACCTGCTTTGTTCCCTCAATTGTGGTAATCGTTTGATTGGCTAAAAAGGTTTGCGGGCTGCCACAAGCAAGCATGATGGCAGATACGATAATCGAGAGCGGCAGTAAAAGCCTTGTTGTAAAACGCACGACATCAACATAAAAGTTGCCGAGGCCTTCGGTGCCGGTAACACCGCGCAGAAATGCGGCGGCAGCCGCAAGCCCGGAAGCTGGTGCGATAAACATAAATGCCGTGAGGAACAGTTGTGAGAGATAGGATATATTTTCGCCGCTGTAATCCTGAAGATTCGTATTTGTAATAAAGCTCGCCGCAGTATTGAAGGCGAGGTGCGGCGACATATTCGCCGCATTGTTCAGGTTGAGCGGCAGATACCCCTGAAACATCAGCACGGCAAACAGCAACACACACATGATGCCGTTCATTAGAATTAATGAAAAAAAGTACTTTCGCCAGCTCATCTGTTCGTCTTTACGGATACCTGTAATTTTATAAGTAAAGCTGTCCACACGGTCAAACACCGGGTCGGCAAAACAGTGCTTTAAGCTTATAATTTTATACAGCCAGGTTCCAAGTGGAACAGCAAGTGCAAAAAGAAGCACAAGCGAAAGGCAAATCTGTAAAACACCCATTGTTAAATCTACCCCCTTAAGATTCAGAATTTTTCGGGACGAATCAACACATACCCGAGATATAGGAAAAGAAAAAGAGAAATAACTGCAAGAATTATCAAAATGTGCACCCCCATGGTACTAAATTTTTCTTATGTAACCTATTCATATTTGTTCTTCAAATACTGGATAATACATAAGATGATCAAAATTATGAGTGCTAAATCAAGAATGGTTCTAATCATCTTGTATCGCATCCCCCTCCTCAGGAACTACTCGCAGGAGTTTTTTTTACTTTCCTTGAGCAGATTAATTATAATCTTCCCATCTGTTTTCGTTAAATGGATTGTTGCATTGATTTTTAAGGCTATTTTGCCTATTTAGCGCCGTTTCATCAAACGGCTTATACAACACATACTATTAATGTGCTCTTTTCGTCGTTTTATATGCTCAAATCAAGTTGAATGATTTAATGAGACGGCTATAATGGAATATGGGATTATGTGCCGTATAAGTTTTGGAGGGCAGTTTATGCTGAAAACGCTAAAAGGGAAAGTCTCTTTGGTTTATATCGGGCTTGTCGCACTGATTGCGATTGTCGGTGCGACTTCTGTTGCAAACATGCTCTTGCTACAGGGCTCGGTCAACGGTCTTATGACCGACAATTATATCAGTATTTCCGCTATGGAGCAGGCGCGTACATCCTTAAATAATGAGAAGTACGCGATTCTGCAATATCTGGTTTTAAATGATGAGAAGAGCATTAACACATAT
>DBTI01000305.1:12618-62454 GCA_002306975.1 Ruminococcaceae bacterium UBA1320 | reverse complement strand
CGCTTTTGACATTCAAGGTCCGGAAATAGATGAGCCTTGTGCTGGAGATGGAGCAATAGTTAAGGAAATTTGGAAAAGGTATCACGGTGCGTACTTTATTACCGCCAACGAAATTAGAAACGAGGAAGAAGCATTATATAAAAATGGCGCGGATCGAATTTATAATCTTGACTTTTTAAAGACAGGCGGTATAAATCCGCATCCTAATACGATTATCACTAATCCACCCTATTCTATAGCTCAGGAAATCATTGAACATTGTTTTGAGATCGCTCCGGAAGCCGAAATTATTATGTTGTTAAGATTAAATTTTCTCGGTTCTCAAAAGCGCAAAGAGTTTTTTAAAAAGCATCCAGTTACGCAAATTTATGTTTTAAGTAAGCGCCCAAGCTTTACTGGACATGGTACGGATGCAACAGAATACGCTTGGTTTGTTTGGTCGAAAAGCCGAGTACCATTGATTAAAGTGATTTAATAAACCAAATTTAAGAGGTGCAAAATGTTAACTCAAACCGAATTACAACAACGACTCGCAGATTATAATCAAGGATTTTCCGACAAAGAACTTGGAAAAATGTGGTTTTTATCTCCGAGATCGGTTAAGACTTGGCGACATAAGCACAATTTGCCGGTTAATGGGAAGAAAGGATAAAAAATGTTATATTCCGAAACGCTTTTCGGGCCAGTCGATAAAGTAAAAATAGCCATCGACCGAATCCGGCAATTTGAGCCACCAGAAGGATATTTTGTGGCTTTTAGTGGTGGGAAAGATAGCCAAACAATATACCATCTTTGCAAAGAGGCCGGAGTTAAGTTTGATGCCCATTACAATCCGCCTACCGTCGACCCATACGAATTAATTTATTTTATTAAGGATTATTATCCAGATGTAATATTTGATCGACCAAAATACACAATGTGGCAATTGATTGAGCAGAAGGGTCTTCCGACACGATTAAAACGATTCTGCTGTTCATACCTCAAAGAACATGGTGGTGAAGGAAGAATTTGCATGACAGGGGTAAGGTGGGAAGAAAGCCAACAACGGAAGACAAGAAAACCTTTTGAGATAGTTACAACCAAGAAAGAAGATAGAAAACTATTTAATGATAACGATGAAGAACGACGATTGTTTGAAAACTGCGCTCAAAAGGGGAAAAGAGTAATTAACCCTATTATTGATTGGTCATTAGAAGATGTTTGGGAATATCACAAAAGTAGATATTTAAAACATGTATGTTTATATGATGAAGGTTTTGAAAGGGTTGGCTGTGTTGGATGCCCTATGTCATGTAATCGTATCCGAGAGTTTGAACGATGGCCTAAATATTACTTGAATTATTATAAGGCTGTTCAAAGATTTTTACCTGGCTACCTAGAAAGATGCAGGCTTAAGAAAAAGATGCCTTATAAAAAAACAGCTCAAGAATGGATGGATTGGTGGATTTACGAAATGCCAAATGATAAAAATCAAGAAAAGTTTGATTATGAATTTGATTAAAAAAAGGAGGCCAAACTCCATGATAACTCAATACACCAAACTGCAAATTTTATTAGTCATAATCCTATTGATGATGACAACTTGGATGAGCAATACCTTGGAAAACTTATTTAAGCAACTTAATAATCAGCAGCAACTTATCAACAAGCAGCAAGATTACATCCAAAATGTCGTGGCACCGGTTAAAAAAATCATGTATCGGAACCACTGTCATAATCAAGAGATTTACGCCGGGATTATGAAAACGAAATACCCGGTATATACCGCAAAAATCATCGAGATTGAGTCAGAATTTTATCAATACGCGGTGAGCTCGTGCGGCGCTCGCGGATTGATGCAAATCGCTCTATGCCATGGGAGATTTAGTACGTTTGACATTAAAACCAATATCGAGTTCGGAGCGCGGTATTTCGAATGGGGATTGGAAAGGTTTGGAACAATTGACAGAGCTATTGTAAGTTACAATGCCGGACCTGCCGCGGTGGGGAAATATTTACCGGTAGAAACGGCAATGTATATTAAAAAATTCAAGCGGGATGGGATGACGATATGACCTTAACTCATTTCTCGCTATTCACAGGAATTGGTGGTATTGATTTATCGGCTGAATGGGCAGGATTTGAAACGGTTGGTCAGTGTGAATGGGCAGATTATCCTACAAAAGTATTAGAAAAACATTGGCCTGACGTTCCAAGATGGAGGGATATACGAAGTGTCACAAAACAGAGCATCGAAGAAGCAGGAATCAATGGTGTTACCATTATTAGTGGAGGATTCCCCTGTCAGCCCTTCAGTGTTGCCGGGAAGCGACGAGGCAAGGAAGATGACCGTTATCTCTGGCCGGAAATGCTCAGAGTTATATCGGAAATCCAACCCACTTGGGTTATTGGTGAAAATGTTGCTGGACTCGTCACAATGGCAGAGCCAATTGGTATCCCTCAAGTGGAAAGCCGAGCAGTTAGACGCAACGCAGACGAGGATTACTACGACGCGGTATCGGTACAACAAGAGCACATGCTGCTCGACGGCATCCTCAAAGATATCGAAAATGTCGGGTATGAAGTCCAGCCATTTGTTATTCTGGCTTGCGGCGTCGGTGCCCCACACAGGCGAGAACGGCTATTCATTGTTGCCCACACCAGTAGCGGCGGATGCAATGCAGGGGGCGATAATCGGAGTGGAAGACACGTTCAGAACGACAGGCAACGGGACATTTCGGAAAATAAACCGGAACGGGACAGACGGTTCAATAGGTTTAGGGAGGTTGGTTCAGATGCCGTACACTCCGACATTGTGGAAAACCCCAGTGGCAGCGGATGCAGCAAACAGAAAATTCTTTGTAAACAGTCGCGGAGAGCCGAATCTGTCTGCTCAGGTGAAACTATGGCCGACACCAAAAGCAACATTACGGGGAGACTGCCCAGCGGAGAGGTCACGCAGAAGCCCAGATTTAGCATCTATGGTAAAAATGCTTCCAACCCCAACGGCACGGGACTTCCGTTCGCCGGACATGAATCTGGAATCAAAGAGGTTTCAACAGAAAACAGAACTCAACTCCGTAATTGGTGGTCAGTTGAACCCAACGTGGGTAGAATGGCTAATGGGGTTCCCTCTCGGGTGGACCGACTTAAATGTTTAGGCAATGCAGTTGTACCTTTTCAGGCATATCCGATATTTAAGGCAATCGCAGAAATAGAAAACAGTTTGAAAGGATGAATGTCATGGAACAGATAAAGCAGGAAAAAATCAGTCTTTTGGAAATGGCGCGCGGTGCGCTTGCGGAGGAAGTCGCAAACAAGGCCGGTGACATCGCCGTAAACCTTGCAGACCCGAACACCGATTGGAAGAAACCGCGCAAGATGGTTATTACCCTTGAATTTACAACGGATGAAACAAGGGAAATTGCAAAAGTCACAGCAACAACCGATGTCAAGCTCGTTTGTTCAAAACCGGTTACCACGCAGCTCATGTTTGGGCATGACAACAATGGTGAACTAGCCGCCGTGGAACTTTCAAAACAGTCAGTCGGGCAGCAGGCGCTTGACGGCGGCGAAGAACCGGAACGCAAGCTCATTTCTCTTGGCAAAAAAGAAGCCTAATAAATTAAATTTACGGAGGAATTTATAATGAGTGGAATTTTAAAGGAATTGGTTGAACATCTTGAAAGTCGCACAGCACCTGCAATTGTTGAGCATATGGGCCGGAAATATTCCGACAAGCAGCTTTATCCCGTTTCCAACACAAAACCGGAAGCAATCGACGTTACGACCTTAAAGGCCATTGTCGATTACATAACACAGGCAGTTGATAAAAACACTGTGTTTTCGCCGGAAAGGTATATCATCAGCATTCAGTCACCGACTGAGGTTCAGCTTCTTTCAGAGGTTGTCGGTGACGGTTCGCGGTGGTTGAGAATGCAGTCCAAAGCCATTACTCCGGATATTGCTTTCGGACGCTTCATGGATACCGAAATGTTTAATATCACCCTGCAAAGTAAATTTGTAGACAACGACTACCGCAAAGAGGTTTTAGCTATCGTCTGCAATATTACAGATGGCGTTGTCACAGACCATCAGGACGACGGGATAACGCAGAATGTGACTGTTAAGGCTGGTATTACACGTGTGGGCAAAGAAACAGTGCCGAATCCTGTTTCACTTGCGCCTTATCGCACATTCCCCGAAGTTGCACAGCCGGAAAGTCCGTTTGTACTGCGCTTGAAATCAGGCGGCGGCGAACAGTTACCGAGTGCGGCACTCTTTGAGGCGGACGGTTCAAAGTGGAGGCTTGAGGCAATCAACAGTATCAAGGAATATTTCACAACAGCCCTTACCCTTGATGAAAACGATGAGAACAGCAGTGTTGTAATTTTAGCGTAATCGGATATGCGGGGGTTCATTCCCCCGCTGTCTTTTAAAGAAGGTGCATGAATGAATTTCAGTTGTAATAAAAAGGCGTTTTCGGAGGCGGTCAGCACCATTCAAAGGGCAGTTGCAACAAAATCAACCGTTCCGGCTCTTGAAGGAATCCTGATAACCACACAGGGAAACGCTATTATGCTTACTGCCTATGACCTTGAGATTGGCATGACAACGCAGGTTGACGCAGATATATCAGAGCCGGGCGGTGTAATTGTCAACGCAAAGATATTTGCCGAAATTCTCAAAAAGCTGCCGGTGGAAAAGGTCACAGTTTTAGCAGATAAAAAACAGCAGGTTATTATTTCAAGCGGCGCTTCTGAGTTTACCATTTTAGGCATTAACGCCTCTGAATTTCCCAATCTGCCCACGGTCGATGAAAGTACAAAAATAACCTTACCACAGCCGCTACTTGCAAGCATGATAAGGCAGACAATTTATTGTATTTCTACCGACGATGCAAAGCCCATTCACACCGGTTCGCTCTTTGAGCTGTCAAACGGACAGATCCGCATTGTATCGGTTGACGGATTCCGTATAGCTATACGCACAGAGCAAATCAAGAACGAGCTTGAGATAAAGTTTGTAATCCCCGGCAAAACCCTCGGTGAAATTCTCAAGCTCTTATCTGATGGCGACATATCGCTCGGCATTGGCCGGAGGCATATCCTTTTCACCATTGGCAGATACACAATTGTTTCACGGCTGCTTGAAGGCGAATTTATGGATTACACCGCAGTGATCGGCACAAAACCGGATAGAGAAGTTAAGGCCAAGGTAAGGAGTTTTGCCGACAGCGTGGAAAGGGCGTCGCTGATTATCTCAGAACGCCTTAAATCTCCGGTGAAGTGCAAATTTGACACTGACTTGATAGCTATAGCTTGTTCCACTGCTGTAGGTAAGGTTAACGACAAGATACCCGCCACGCTTAAAGGTAAGCCACTTGAAATGGGGTTTAATAATCGCTATCTGCTCGATGCTCTGCATGCCGCAGATTGTGACGAGGTTAGGCTTTTCCTTGACGGTGAATTATCACCGATGAAGATTTATCCCGCAGATGGTGAGGGCTTCATTTTCCTTGTGCTGCCGGTTCGGCTGAAAAAGGAGTGACAGAAATGCAAAAATCAAAAATTGAGTGGTGTGATTATACGTGGAATCCGGTCACAGGATGCTTGCATGGGTGTCCGTATTGCTATGCAGAGAAAATAGCAAAGCGGTTTTGCTCAAATGAGTTTGGCACAAAAGATGGGGTAATTGCTGAACTGAATTGTAGCCAAGGCTGTAAAGGATGTTCTGAAATGGATGGTATGGAGTTTGTCGGGAAGAAAATCAGATATGCCACTGACGGGCAGCGGCCTTTCCCATTTGGATTCTTACCTACGTTTTATAAAAGCCGCCTTGATGAACCGCAGCACGTCAAGAAACCCACAAATATCTTTGTAGTCAGCATGGGCGACCTGTTCGGTGAATGGGTGCCGGATGAATGGATACAGGCAGTGTTTGAGGCTTGTGAAAAAGCACCGCAGCATAGGTATTTGTTTTTAACTAAAAATCCGAAGCGGTACGGCGAACTTTATAAAGCAAAGGCATTTCCGTATAAGTCAAATTACTGGTTCGGCAGTTCAGTCACAACGCAAAAGGATGAATTTGCATGGTTTAGAGATACGCCGTACAAGTCTTTTGTTTCCATTGAGCCGCTATTGGCTCCGTTAGGCGATATGGGCTGTGAGGAATGGCCATCTTGGGTGATTGTCGGCGCACAGACTGGCCCCGGTTCAAAACAGCACCAGCCTCAACGCGAATGGATACAGAATATTGTTGAGCAGTGCCGCGCCGCAGGTGTGCCGGTGTTTCTCAAAAACTCACTTGCAAGCATATGGGGTGAGCCTCTTATTCAGAAATTCCCGTGGGAGGCAGCAACATGACACATTATCTTAAAACGCTGTCTGAATACTTTGAGGATGTGCTTTCTGGCAAAAAGTCCTTTGAGGTTCGCAAAGACGACCGCAACCCGAAGTTTTCCCCGGGCGACAAACTGATTTTGCAGGAATATATGAAAACCGAAGAATCAGGCGTTTATACCGGCCGTGTCATTCATGCTGATGTTTTACTAGTATTGCGCGGTGAGTATTGCCGGGATGGATACTGTATCATGTCAATTATTCCAACTTATGCAATCAACGCAAGATTTGAGGCTGTAACAGAGATCGGACGGCTCAAACAGGATATTGTCATGTTGCAAAAGGCGTTGGAAATGATGTATCTGGACACTAAGGGATATAATCCGCACGGAATTGATTGCCCTGAATTTTATGTCAAACGTGCAAAGGAGGATTTACAGAAATGAGCGAAATTGAAAAGGCAATTGATTTTTTTAGCAGAGCTGCTATAAACGGAATTGAGCAAACGCGAGGCTATATGAGATTAGCCGCCACTGCCCTCCGTGAAAAGGCAGAGCGTGAGACCCGCACCCAACCCGGCAACCTACCGCTGACACTGGAACAGTTAAGGCAGATGGACAATAAACCCGTTTGGACAGATAGACGCTGTGGTGTAGTCAGGGCAGACCCTCAAATAACACGCCGCCCAGGAATGCCCGTAATTCACTTTAATTATGGTTGGGAATGGGTGGATGATGTACTTGCCTGCGGCCCTATATATGCACACAAGCCGGAAAAAAGCGGTGCCGCTGATGGATGATCTTATTAATTGGGTACATACAGAATCATGTAGCGCATGCAAAGGCGAAAATATCAATTACCGTACTCGGCCGTGGTGCCAAAGTTGCATGTCTTTAAAAGAAACCTTAATGAAAAGAGGATTATTGAATAGACCTCCGAACCGAAAGCCCGAGCCACCAATTAAAATTCTCAGCACTGTGGACAAGATCGTAGCGATGCATAATGCCGGGATATCAAATCACGATATTGCTCAAACATTAGGGCTTAAAGGAAACACGGTTAGTCATTGCCTATGGAAAGCAAATAAACTTGCAGGAATAACAAGGGAATATAAGAAACGGGAGGGATGTTGATGTCGGAGAAAACAACATTATCACAGGAAGACTTGCAAATAATTACTCAAACAGCAATTAAGGTTTATGAGATAGAACGGGTTGCAAAAATCAAAGAAGCCAGAGATAAGCGTTTTCATAACACTAAGCTACTTTTGAAGCATTACCGCGATTTTAAAACGCATGTCGGTGAGGAACAATTACAGGAAGATGTAGGACTGACTTTTGACGACATTCTTTCAGAGTTTGATGATGAAAGTGAGCTTGTTCAGTCCATCAAGCGTACCAAAGAGCGAACTTCCGTAATTTTAAAGCACATTGACACTATGCTTTGCTATTATGAAATTGCTTGTGAACGTTCAGATCATTCAGAAGACTTAAGGCGTTGGCGTATTATTAAAAGCATGTACATTGATTCAGATACTACAGACTATTCAGTAGATGATCTTGCAGAGTTGTATAGCGTTGATAAAAGAACGATATACCGTGATGTTAATGAAGCAGCGAGAACATTGAGCGTCTTATTCTTTGGCATTGATGGGTTGCAAAGATGATGTCACAAACGTGCCAGTGACATGTCACTTTACACATGATATACTTTTATTGTGGAATTTTATAGATAGCTTCATTGTTCCTCCTTTTGTCCTGCACTCCGCTGATGATTTCGGCGGAGTGCTTTTGTTTTCTGTAAACTATTGATTTATGTATTTTACGGTAGTATTATGGTGTAAAAAGGGAGGATGATAATATGGAAGATAAACAAGTAGAAAGAGAAAAGAAAATTTGTTTTGTAATAACCCCTATTGGAGACGAAAAAGACCCTATAAGGCGGCATGTTGAAGGAATTATTGACGCTGCAATCAGGCCCGCTTTAGAAGCTAATTATAATGTAAGTGTCGCACATCAATTGCAAAATCCTGGTTCGATTAACAAGCAAATCATTCAACTGATTTATGAAAGTGATTTAGCTATTGCGAATTTAACTGGTAAGAATCCAAATGTTATGTATGAATTAGCTTTCCGGCATTGTGTTGGAAAACCAACAATTATGATAGCTGAGAAAGGAACAATATTGCCATTTGATGTTTCCGCCGAACGCACTATTTTTTATGTGAATGACGCTAAAGGAGCGCTAGAACTTAAAGACGAATTAAAGAAGCGTGCAAACAATATAGATTTTGGAGATGCTGCTCCTAGTAATCCCATATATGATAACTTAAAATTCATTGAAACAGATAAGAGAATACTTAAGCAAGTAGAAAATGATTCACATGATTCTAATGTTTTTAAATACATATTAAATAGACTTGATACTCTTGATAAAATGCAAGACGCTATTTTGAAAGGGGAAAAAGGAATAGCCACGCGTACAGTAACATATATTTCCAAAATTGAAGGATTTAATTACGATACAGAAAAAGAATTAGTGAATCAGATTTTTGAATATCCAACAGCCATAGAAAACATGTCCGTAAGTGGAATTGGCTTTCCAGGCGGTTCTATTGAAATTGAATTTTTAGTTGAAGGTAATTATATCAAAGGTCAATTGATATTATATGTTAGTACAATGCTTAAGAAATTGGGGCTAAATCTTATAGATATCCCAAGTTTAATAGATGACGAATAAATTCAGAAACCTGGGATGTAACCTAGGTTCCTGAATTATTTCGGAGGTGACGACCTATGAAGCTAACAGACAAACAAGTAAGATTTTGCGAGGAATACCTGATCGACCTGAATGCAACACAGGCCGCCATTAGAGCAGGATATAGCGCAAAAAGTGCGGCAGTGACGGGTTCAAAGCTGCTAAGAAATGCTAATGTTCGCGCGTATATAGACGAGGCTTTAGCGGCACAGTCGCGCCGAACCGGAATAAATGCCGACCGTGTGGTTAGAGAATTGGCACGTATTGGACTTGTAAACGTCACCGATGTGATAGATACCGACAGAGTTACCGTAAAACGCGACGCAAATCGTGACGACACCGCCGCGATATCCTCTGTGAGAATGAAAGTATCTGATTCTGAACAGGGCAGCACAATAGAACGTGAGATTAAGTTTCACGACAAAAACAAAGCTCTCGAATTGCTCGGCCGTCACCTTGGCATGTTCAACGACAAATTGACTGTCAACGGCACGGGGCAGGTGGTGATTGTCAATGATATCCCCCGAAGTACGAATAAGCCTTAAAGATATCATTGCGCCATCGTTTTATGATCTGCATTGGGATATAATCGACGGCAAGCACACGTATTATAAACTCGACGGTGGGCGTGGCAGCACAAAATCATCCTTTGTCAGCGTTGAGATAGTTCTCGGCATGATGGATGATGCAAAACAAGGCAAACACACAAACGCCGTTGCCTTCCGCCGCTATAAAGATAATCTGCATGACAGTGTCTATGAGCAGCTTCTGTGGGCGATTGATAAACTAGGCGTGTCTGATTTATGGCGTGAGACATTAAGCCCGCTAAAACTCACTTACATACCCACAGGGCAGGTCATTTTATTCCGCGGCGCAGATAAGGTTAAGAAATCAAAATCAATCAAGGTATCCAAAGGTTATATAAAATACCTGTGGTTCGAGGAGCTCGACGAATTCGAGGGCTCTGAGAAGATCCGCAGTGTGCAGCAGTCAGTCGTAAGAGGCGGTGAGAAATTCACCGTCTTTTATTCTTATAATCCCCCGAAATCTCAAAGGAACTGGGTTAATGACCCGGTTGAATGGGATAGGCCCGATACAATTCAGCACCACAGCGATTACCGCAGTGTGCCGCGTGAATGGTTGGGTGAGCAGTTCATAACCGACGCTGAGCACCTCAAAGCTGTTAAGCCCGAAGCGTACCGACATGAGTACCTGGGTGAAGTCACCGGTACCGGTGCCGAAGTGTTTACCAACCTTACAAACAGACGAATCACAGATGCAGAAATTAAAACATTTGACCGTATTCGCCGTGGCCTTGACTGGGGCTATGCTTCCGATCCGTTTCATTACACTGTTTGCCATTATGACAAGACACGCAAACGGCTGTACATTTTCTTTGAAATTCAGGCGGTACACTTGAGTAACAGAAAAGCCGCCGAGATGGTGAAAAAAGAGAACAAGTACAACAAAGAGGTTGTATGTGATTCTGCTGAACCAAAGTCCATCGCAGATGTACGCAGCTATGGTCTGCGCGTCAGAGGGGCAAAAAAAGGCCCCGACAGTGTTGACCATGGCGTCAAGTGGCTGTCGGAGGAAATTGAGGAAATCATTATTGATGCTGAGCGTTGCCCGAACACATGGCGCGAGTTCTACGGCTATGAGCTGGAACGCGATGCAAACGGCAATCTCAAAGCCGATTACCCGGATAAGGATAACCACAGCATTGACGCCGTGCGGTATGCACTTGAGGATGATATGCGGAATGTGAGGGTTGTGTGATCATCTTGTTTCGTGAGCGAATGTCGAAATGTATTTACAGTAAGGACAATAATAAGCATCTAATAGCAGTGCACATTCGGGTACAAACTTTGATGTATCAGTGTCGAATCCGAATAATCCAAAGGTATTAGCACCATAAGACGGAAGGACTTTATTGGCTGCAGAACCACAGTAAGGACATTTTATGTCCACATTGAGACCCCCTTTCAAATAGGGCATATGATAGCTTATTAAATTTATATAAAGTTGGTGAAAAGCCGTGTACATAAGTGATCTTGACCGCATAAACGCCCGTCTTGCCATTGAGGGTAAGCAGAATCAGAGTGATATTATAAAGCTAATCCTGAATGATTTTAGCGTTGATGCCAAAACCCGTTTTATGGCAGTCGGTGAACGGTATTACCAGGGCGAGCATGATATTTTAAAGCACAGTTTTCAGACGTCACAGGTTTATGATACTGTTGACGATCCTGACAACCCTGGTAAAGCCAAAGACATTATTAGCACCGTCACAAACAAAAACAACTCTAACATGCATAACATACACCCGTTCCACAGGCTTTTAGTCGACCAGAAGGTCGGCTATGCTGTTGGCAAACCTCCGACAATTAGCGTTGACGGTGACAAGGCATTCGAAACTGCGATCACGGACCGCACCGGTGACGAAGATTTCTCCGATATGCTTGTCGACTGGGGGAAAGAGGCGTCAAACAAAGGAATCGGGTGGGCGCATCCGTATTACAACCCTGATGGTAGCTTTGCTTATGACATCATTCCGGCGGGGGAAGTTATCCCGTTCTATGACAGTGAGCACCAGCGTACGCTTGAAGACGTTGTAAGGTTTTATACGTTTGATGTCGTGAAGAACAGCCAAACCACCAAGCGTTATAAAATTGAGTGGTGGACGGCCAATGACGTTACGTATTACGTTGAGGATGAGCAGGGCCGTTATTTGCTTGATGCTTCATACCCAACGAATCCCGCTCCGCATTGGTGGAATGTGACAAGTGTTGACGGTATGGAGCGGAGCCGTGAAGATATGTCATGGGGACGTGTGCCGTTTATTCCACTGCATAATAACAGTGAAGACACGAGTGATCTTGGCGGGCAGGACGGTGACGGGCAACCCAAAAGTATTAAAAGTCTGATTGACGCCTACGATATGATTTCCTCTGCGACTACAAACAATCAGATTGACCTTGTGGAATTGTACTGGGTGATACAGGGCTACGGCGGCGAAGTTGCTGCGCAGATTGCGAAAAAGTTGCAAATTAATAAAGCGGTTACAGTCGAGGGCGGTGAGAATGGTAATGTCACAGCGCAACAAGTCACATTATCCGTTGAGGAACGCTGCAAATGGCTTGATATGCTGCGACACGATATTTACCATTTTGGTATGGGTATTGACACTAGCGACGAACAGCTCGGCAACAATCCTTCCGGTGTCGCCTTGAAATTTAAATATACGCAGCTTGATTTGAAGGCAAACCCGCTGATTCTGAAACTGAAAAAAGCCCTGAAAGAACTGTTTTGGTTTATAACCGAAGACATTAACCGCAAGCAGGGTACGCAGTTTGACAGCAGCAAAATCAAGGTTACGATAAATAAGACTATGATTACCAACGACAATGAAACAGTGCAAATGATTATGCAGTCCCGCGGCCTTGTGCCCGATAAAACACTTTTGGCAGCGCATCCACTCGTTGATGATGTTAACCAGGCAATGAAGGACCTGGAGGAACAGCAGCAGAAACAAGACGAGCGTCGGTCAAAAATATTCGGTAATGATGATGTGCCGCCAGGTGATGCGGGCGGGCAAAATGCAGGAAGTGAGTAGGAATGAGTGAAAAGAAGCAGGCTAAAATTTGGTGTTGCATAATGATGGTTATTGCGGTAATTACACTTATCGGGCGATTATGTATTGTGTATGGGCGGTGATGCCTAATGCAATCAAAAGATTATTGGATTAAACGTGCCCTGCAGCGTGAAGCCGATGCTTATCAGTCGACCGGCGATACAATCCGGCGACTGCGCGCCATTTATGATATGGCAACCGCCCGATTAACCCGCGTTGTGAGGACTATCCTCGTCAACTATATGAAATCTTCTGGTGTTGACAGCGAAAAGGATGCCAAAAAGGTCTTATCTGTGCAGGAAACAGCCGAAACGCTTGCCGCGCTCCGCGAGGAATACGCTAAAACAGGCAGCATAGAGGCTCTTGCAAAGCTGAATGCCCCAGCCTATGTGTACCGGATCAGCCGCGCGCAGGCAATCCGCAAAGCGATTGATGCTGAAACCGAGTGGCTGAATGAAAAGGAGTCACAGGCAGGGGCGCAGCGGCTTGCTGAAACCTACGATGCCGCATATTATAAGACGATGCATGATACCGCAAAAGCAGCAGAGCAGGATATAGCTTTCACGCCTTTACCGCAGCACTCCATAACCGAAGCGCTTGAAAACCGCTGGAAGGGCGAAAATTACAGTGAACGTGTGTGGAAAAATACGCACCTTGTAGCCAAAGAAGCGGGCAAGATTATTGACGAGGGATTAACCTCTGGTGCGACAGTTGCCCAAATGACGCATGACATTATGGATCTGTTCGATGTCGGGTATTATGCGGCTGCAAGGCTTGTGCGTACCGAAGTAAACCGGATGCACAACGACGCAACGGTTAAATCCTATAAGGCGATGGGCGTTGAAGAATATACATTTCTTGCGACGCTGGACGCTCGCACCTGTGTTCATTGCGGGGTGCTCGACGGCAAGCATTTCAAAGTTAATGAAGCACGCACTGGCGTAAATCTGCCGCCGCTCCATCCGAATGACCGATGTACGACGGTCGCCTATTATCCCGGCGAGGATATCAGTGGTACCCGTACGGCCCGTAATCCTGAAACCGGCAAGAATTATAAGGTTGACCGCCATATGACCTATGAGCAATGGCGGAAAGAGGTCGGCACCGAAGAACTTGAAAAAGCACAGCAGATAATTGCAAACCGCGCCGCTGATGCAGTGCAATACAATCAATACTGTTCCGTACTGGGCAAAAAGAACATGCCAATGTCGTTTTCAGAATTTCAAGGGCTTAAATATGGCAATCCGCAGGAGTGGGGCATTCTTAAAACGCAGTATCGCGGCATGGGTTATTATAAAAAGGTTGTGCAGAATGAACCGGCTATTACAGAAACGATAAAAAACACCGCCGAAAAGATCGATATGACACCCGCCGGGCTTGAACATCGAATTAAGGAAAAGGGTTCTTACCTTGATAAGATACGGCGAAAATATAAGCCTGGCGATAACAATTATGAGGTCAAAGACATTCTCCGATATACCTTTACCGCAACCCCGAAAGAACTTGTAAATAAGACTTTGCAAAGTATTGACGAGCTTGGAAAAAATGGGTATACTACAATTGCAGTTAAGAATTCATGGAACAACAAGATGAATCCGTATAAGGGTGTAAACACGATTATTCGAGCGCCAAACGGTCAGGGGTTTGAACTGCAATATCACACGCCTGATAGTTTTGTAATGAAAGAAAAAATACACCCGCTTTATGAACAGTGGCGTGAAATGCCTAATAAAGCTTCACCCGAAGCTGTTGCGCTTATGCGGAAAATGAAAGTTTTATCAGCTGCGCTGCAGATGCCGGATGATATAGAAAAGGTTAGGTGATAACGTGGAAGTGCAATACTACCGAATTAAAGACGTTGGCTGCATTGGGAAAATGGCCGATGATATTCCGTATGTATATGCCAAAGGCGAAGGCTGGAAAGTTGACAATGAGAACATTTTGATGGACAGATTAATGGGTTATGACGGTGAGGTAATCGGCAGTACCGCCGAAATGGATAATATAGATGAAATCAGCGAAGACGAAGCTTTAAGCTTAATATTGCAGTAGTAACCACTTTCAGAAATGAGAGTGGTTTTTTTCATGCTCGCTGAATAGGCGGGCTTTTATTATGCCTAAAAGCGTCCTGCATCACAGCGGGGCGCTTTTACATTTCGCCTTCCTGGTATCGCAGGCGTAAAAGAGCGAGACAGATTCCGTGGACGACACCCACGTTAAAAAGCGTAATTTGAAAGGCGGTTTATTTTTATGGACAAGGAAGCACTCAAAGCGCTCGGCCTAACTGACGAGCAGATCGCAGCAGTCGTTAAGCAGCATGACGATGATATTAAGGGCTCATATATCCCAAAATCGCGCATGGATGAACTCAACGAAACCAACAAGGCAATCAAGCAGCAGCTTGCTGACCGTGACAAGGATATTGAGGACCTAAAAAAGTCAACCGGCGACAATGCGGATCTGACAAAGCAACTCGCTGATCTGCAGGGCAAATACAAGACCGACACAGAAACGCTGAACAGTAAACTCAAACAGACTGCTCTCAATGCTGCCCTCGACCTCGGTATCACCAAAGCGAAGGGCAAAAATGCCACGGCGATCAAAGCGCTGATTGATTCCTCAAAACTCGCCGTTAAAGACGACGGCAGCGTTGATGGTCTTGACGCTTTGCTTGAGGGCGTGAAAACATCTGATCCTTATCTTTTCACGGTGGAGGAAACCAAACCAAAGGGCAATGGTTTTCATGCCGGTACGCTGAACCCCGACGCACCGGAAGTCAAAGCGGTAGATGATGCATTTGCTGCCGCGAGGGGTAATTTTTAATTAGGAGTGAAATAAATTATGGCATTTAACACACTTGCAACAGCAACCTTATTTCAACAGAAACTTGACGAACAGATGATTCAGGAGGCAACTTCCGGCTGGATGGAAGCCAACGCTGGGCAGGTCAAATATTCTGGTGGCAAGGATATCAAAATTCCCAAGCTGACTATGGACGGTCTTGCAAATTATGACCGTGACACCGGCTATGCACAGGGGTCTACCACACTTGAGTACGAAACTGAAACAATGACGCAGGACAGGGGTCGTAAATTCCAACTTGACGCTATGGACGTGGATGAAACCGCATTCGTCGCTACCGCAGCCAACGTTACAACTCAGTTTCAGCGCTTAAAGATTATTCCCGAAGTTGATGCATACCGTTACAGTAAACTGGCAACTTTGGCTATTGCAAAAGGCAATACCGGCAGCTATGCACCCGCAACAACCGATATCCTTAGCAAACTACTCGCTGATATTTCAGCCATTCAGGACATCATCGGCGAAACAGAACCACTCATAATCAGTATGAGTTACTCGGTTGCAACAATTCTTTCACAAGCCGACAAAATTCAGAAAATCCTTGATACCACTCAGTTTACCCAAGGTGGAATACAGACAAAGATTCTTTCACTCGATGGTATACCAATTAAGCGCGTTCCGTCTGCGCGCCTTAAGACTGCCTATGTTTTTAACGACGGCAAGACAACCGGTCAGACTGCCGGCGGCTTTACACCTGCAACCGGCGCGCTCGATATCAACTGGATTATTAGCGCACTGCACGCGCCGATCGCGGCTAGCAAGACCGACAACATGAAGATCTTTGACCCCGTTACCAACCAGAACGCGGATGCCTGGCTGATTGAGTACCGCAAGTTCCATGAACTGTGGGTACCGGACAATAAGCTTGACGCTGTTCGTGTCAGCACTAAGCCCGCGGCTTAAGGAGGATAACATATGTTTGAACTTAAAAAGTTAAATGTCCATAGAATAGTTGGGTCAAAAGAGGAAGCCGACAAACTCAAGGCGCAGGGCTTTGAGGAACTTTCAGCCGATGTGCAGCCGGATTTTACGGTCATGAAGGTTGACGAGCTTAAAGCCTACGCCGAAGGTAAGGGCATAGACCTCGGCGAGGCAACCAAAAAGGACGATATTATAACGAAACTCAAGGCCGGTAAATAACCGGCCTTCCCTTTTAAGGGGTGATTATTTTGGATCCACTCAAGCAAGTAAAAATGTTACTCGGTATTGCCGACGCTGATACCGACAAGGACGATCTGTTAACCTACGTCGGTAACGTCGTCACTGTGGAAGTCAAAGGCTATTGTCGTGTTGCCGTCATATCGGACGAGCTGCAAAGCGTCATAACCGACATGGTTGTCGACCGATACCGCGCACGCGGCTACGGGCAGCAGGATACACCGCAGACAGTATCGAGCATCACCGAGGGCAATGTTACTGTGCAATTAAAAACTGCACTTTCCAACGCCACAATGGAACTGACGGACGCGGAGAAAAAGCGGCTCACACCGTTTAGAAAGCTGTGGTCGTGATGCTGGATATATCTAAGATTTCGGGTGCTCTTTCAATGCTTTACACCGATGACATTTATCTGTTTGAACCAAATCCCACAAAAGACGGCACCTACGGCTCAGTAATGGAAGGTTGGAAAGATCCTGTTCATGTAATGGGAAATGCTCAAACATACAGCGGCGACCTAGCCTTTAAAGAATATGGTATTCAGAAAAGCTGTGAAAAGCGCGTTTTTCTGCCGACAGATACAACCGTTTCGGAAGGATGGGGCGTTTCTTTTTCCTCTGCTGCAACAAAGCCAGAGCTTTATGTAAAATGGGCGCCGCAGAATAAGACACATCGTTTTATTCTAGCTGGCACGAGGTGAACGCATGAACTTTGAAATCAAAGGACTTGACAGCCTCATGCACAAAATAGAAGCTCTCGGCGGCTGTACGACAAAAGCAGCAACAACCGGATTGAACAAGACACTGCAGGATATCACTACGGATGCAAAAGAAAATTGCCCTGTTGATACCAGTCAATTACGTGACAGCATTGAACCATATGGCGAAGCGCATAAGGCTAAAGAACAAGGCGGTGTTGTATCCGGGGCGGCAGGAACAAATGTTGAGCATGGACCTTATGTTGAATTTGGCACCGGCCCCGTTGGTGAGGCTACTGCTGTATCAGGCAAATACCCGGAAACTCTTGCCTACACTCAAAAGGGCTGGACTTATTGCAGCGAAAAGCTCGGTCAATTCATTCATACGCGCGGGCAGCCCGCACAACCGTATTTATGGCCCGCGTATGAAGCACATGCAAAGGAACTGCCCGACAACATCAAAAAGGCTGCTGATGAGGAGATACGGGGGCTTGCAAAATGAGAGATTTATCCCCTGAAGTAAAGACGGCGATCGAGGCGGTATGTCCGAGCGTCTTTTATTTTTACCCGGATGATTTTGAGAACCTTCCCGCAATATCGTTTTACGACAGCGGCAACTCGGGTGGTGACAATAGAGACTTATTAACGCCGGTTGCCTTCCATGTGGATGTATGGACGCTTACGGTGCCGACCCTTAAACCACTTGTTACGTCGGTAGATGCAGCAATGCGAGGGCTTGGTTTTAGACGTACTTTTTCGCAGCCTGTGCCGGATCCATCGGGGTATCGGCATCAAAGCATGATTTTTCAAGGTACATTCAATGCCGTCGACGGCAAACTTTATTCAAGATAGGAGTTGATTTTAATGCCAGAAGCTACAGGTATTCTTTCAAAAGACACGACACTTGGCTATAAACCTACGACAGAAGCCGCGGACTACACAATAATCGGCGATGTACAGGAGGTTCCGGAGCTTGGCGGCAAGGTCGATAAGGTAGACGTTACAACCCTTGCAGACAGTTCAAAGCGTTATATCCAGGGACTTACAGACCCGGGCGACCTTGCGTTCAAGTTCCTTTATGATAACAGCAGTGCAGCCGCAAACTTCCGTATTCTTAAAGGGCTTGAAACGGCTGGAACAATTGTACCGTTTGAAGTGACTTATGCGCATGACACTAAGCACGATTTCACCGCAAGCGTTCAGGTGTCAATGGATTCCACAAAGACAGGCGAGGCTCTTACATTCACAGCAAACCTTACACTCAACAGCAAAATCACAGTTGTCAGCCCAACATAATAAACAGGGGGCGGCGTATAGCCGCCCTCTAATTTTTGGAGGTAAATTATATGCTCTATTCAACACTTAAAGTCGGAGAAAAGGAATATAAGCTGCGCCTTACCGCACAGTCCTCTGTTGAAGTCGAAAAGCAGCTTGGCAAATCCGTTTATGATATGGTTCTTGGTATAGCGCCCGAAAGCATGAATACGTCTTCAACAAAAGAAGATATAAGCATTAGGGGTATGTCTATGCCGCTGATCAGCAATATTGTGACAATCCTTCATGGTTCTTTGCAGCGGTATCAGCACAGTGTGACACTTGATGATACCTATGACATTTACGATGAATACATCGACGCGGGCGGCTCATATATGGATTTCTTTGAAATTCTTATGAATGTATTGAAGGTGTCGGGTTTTTTGCCGCAGGAGGCCAAAGCGGAAGCGGCGGCCGCGCGGGGAACGGAACAGGAAAACAGCCCCAAAGCCTGACAGAATTTATAAATCTACTATTTCCTATTGCTATGGAGGCGGGCATAGATCCGCTTTACTTCTGGAGTCTGACCGCTGGTGAAATACTAGCTATTATAAAGGGTTATCATGAGCGCGCGCGTTGGCAGGCATTGCAGACCTACACAACCGGGGTGCTGTTTGGAAAATGCTTAAGCGCTGCCTTTGGCAATGGAAGTTTCCCAAGCATTCAAAAGGTATTTCCTGCTTTGTTTGACGATTTGCCACTGCGGCAAAAACAACCGTGGGAGATTATGAAGGAACAAGTATTAGCGCACAATGAGGATTATAAACGGAATCGGGGTGATAAAACTTGACGCTTGAAGAATTACAGATCGTTATAACCGCCAATGTCGCGCCCACGTTGAGGCAGTTAAAAGAAGTACAGACTTCCTTACAGGGCATGGCAAAAACCGCCGCGACAGTAGGGCAGCAGGCAGCCGGAGAAGCGCAGAAAGCCGCGACGCAGACAGCCAAGGCTTTACAGTCAAGCGATGCTGCCGAGAAAAAGTCTGTTGAAACTGTAAAGCAGGTTCAAAAGCAAAAGGCTCAATCTATGGAAGAAATCGCCGCTATTGCCGAAAGTGCGACGAAACGGTACAATGATACGCTCAAAGGCATGGGTAACGGCGCACCAATAAATGAACCCGTGAAGCTGACCGGTTCATCCGGCACGGCAACCGGATCCAGTAGCAAAGTGGAAACTAAAGCGCCAAATGTTTCAACAGGCGGCTCAGAAAATGCGCTTCAACGCTTACGGGCGCGTGTCTTGGAGGTCAAGCAATCGCTCACGGGCATGTTCAGTGGTGCAGCACGGGAAGCCCCCGCAGTTGCCGAAGCCGTTTCGCAGTTGACTGCAAAGCTTGACACGATCAACGCAAAGGCTGATATCCAGCGGCGTAAGCTCGTGGAACTGCAGGCCGAATATGCCCGGTTGTCAAGCAGGGCGGGCGGATCGGGCGGCACGGAAGCCTTAAAGCTGCAGGAAAGAATCATTACTACACAAGCACGTTTGCAAGCTCTATCCGCACAGTCCGACAAAACCGCCGCTGCCATTCGCAATCTCGATTCCGGGTTGAACGAAACTGGTAACGCTGGCACACGGGCGGCAAAAGGCGCGGAAAGAGCTGGCAACGGTTTTCGGTTTGCACAATCGGGTTCAAGCGGTTTCAGACGGGAACTTTCTATGATGGGGCGGCAAATAATCAGCATGATACTTATTTATGGATTGCTGATGAAAGCCCTGACGACGCTTGGCACTTACCTGTGGTCGGCGCTTAAAACAAATACGGCATTTTCAAATAGTCTGAACAATCTTAAAGTACAGTTTCTCACCGCATTTAACCCAATTTATCAGGCCGCGTTGCCTGCCTTGACCTCGCTCATAAACGCAATGGCAAAGGCTATGTCATATATTGCAGCGTTTGTCTCCGGCTTTTTTGGTAAGACTTACGCACAGTCAAAACAGAACGCTTCAGCGCTCAATGATAACGTCAAGGCGCTGCAAGATACCAGTAAAGCAGCAAAGGCAGCTAAAGACAATATGCTGGGAATTGATGAACTGAATGTAATTCAGCCGACATCCTCTACAGATTCGTCCGGCTCGGATAAAGACGCGGCGCTTACTAATGCCGATTTCGGCGCTGCGGATGCAAAGCCCCTTATATCCGAGAATCAAATAGCCTCAGCAGAGGCAGCAGGTGAACGGGTTCGCGCAGTATTTGAAAAGATTCACGATTTCGCTACAAAATATGAACAACCCATAAAAGATGCAATTATCGGGATTGTTTCAGCCTTCCTTTTATTTAAGACCATTACCTTTGTATCAAGTATTGTATCAGGCATATCCGATGCCTTTGCTGTATTGGCGGCTAATCCCATCGTTGCTATTGGTTTAGCTATAGCAGCTTTAATTGCCGCGCTGATCGTCCTTTATAATACCAATTCAAAATTCCGTGACGGAATCAATTCAGCATGGACCGAAATACAGAAGATATTTCAAAGTGTATATGATAACGTTATTAAACCCATCACAGACAATATCGGAAAGATCATGCAGGATCTCTGGACTAATCATATTCAACCGCTGTGGGCGCAGCTTCAAGTCTTTTTTGGTCAATTGGCAGCTGACGTAAAGCCTATTGTTGATTGGCTTGTAAAAACATTGGGACCCGTTGTTGTGAGTGTATTCAGCACGATTTTTACGATAATAGGCGATGTCGTTGGCATTGTTATAGACGTCGTTAAAGATGTAATTAAGATATTCGGCGGAATAATCGACTTTCTGGCAGGCGTCTTTACAGGAGACTGGTCTAAAGCATGGAAGGGCTTGCAAGAGATATTCGGTGGAATATGGGATCTAATAAAAGATATCTTTTCCGGCGTTGTTAAGGTTGTTGAAGACTTGTTCACAGGTGCGGTATCAATTATTGAATCGGTCTGGTCGGCGGTTGTCGGCTTTTTTCAAACGATATGGTCCGGTATACAGCAAGTGTTTAAAGTTATCGGAGATTGGTTTCAGCAGATTTTCAGTGACGCATGGGGTGGAATCAAAACTGCATGGGACGCAGTTGTTGGCTTCTTTCAGAGCATATGGGATGGCATATGTAGTGTTTTTTCTGCCATTGGTAAATGGTTCAGTGATACATTCGGCGGTGCGGTCAAAAACTCGCAAGCCACTTGGAACAGCGAAGTACAGTTTTTTCAAGGGATTTGGAATGGAATAACCGGAATATTTAGCGCAATTGGAAACTGGTTCGGCGGTGTCTTTAAGACCGCATATACCAATGTAACCACCGTGTGGAGTGTAGTGACCGGATTTTTTCAAGGGATATGGAACGGTATAACCGGTGTGTTCTCATCAATCGGCAAGTGGTTTGGCGATACATTTAATGGCGCAGTAAAAAATTCTCAAAGCGCTTGGAATGGAGAAGTGCAGTTTTTTACGGGAATATGGAACGGCATTACAGGTGTATTTAGTTCCGTGGGCACTTGGTTTTCTAATATTTTCAAAGGAGCATATGACGGCATAACAGGCGCATGGAAAGGCTTGACCGGCTTTTTTCAAGGGATATGGGATGGTATAGGAGGAGCTGTAAAAGGCTTTATTAATGGTATGATCGGCGGAATTAACACGTTGATCGACGGGATAGATCAGATCCATTTTACTACCCCGGATTGGATACCGGGTATTGGTGGCAAGTCTTTCGGCTTCGGTATTCCGCGTATTCCATTCCTTGCAACCGGCGGCCTTGCCTATTCCGAAACGCTTGCCGTTGTCGGTGATAATCCGAACGCAGGTTCTAACCCCGAGGTTATTGCCCCACTGGATAAGCTGAAAGCTATCATAAATGCGGACAAGGATAGTGACAGCAGTGCCGAAATGATCGCGGTTTTAAATAATCTTCTTGATGCCGTAAACAGCAAGGACTTGTCAGTAAACCTTGATGGCCGCACGGTTGCCAAGTCTGTTAATAAAGCGAACCGCGGCATGGGAACGCCCATTTTAGGGGGTGCGTTTGCGCCATGAGTGCCTTTATAACTGTGAACGGCGTGCAATTTCCATACCCGGATTATGACAGCGGCCTGCAGACTTCGGCAACGCTTGTGAACAGCGGTAGAAACGCCAACGGCGTACTTGTTGGGCAGCAGATCGGACGCACGCAGTCAAAAGTTGAATTATCGTGGAATGTTCTTGACGCCGCCGTATGGGCTTCTATGCTGCAGCAATTTCGCAGTAACTTCATTGCGTCAGTAACCTATTACGATATGGAGCAGGGCGGTCTAATAACTCGCAGAATGTACGTTTCGGACAGGACGGCAAAGCCTTTTACGGTTGACCCGAAAACGGGTATATGGATAAAGGCAAAACAATGCAAACTTAATTTGATCGATACGGGGGCGTGACGATGCAGTTAGTTTCAAATACATACAAGACGGCAATGGCACAGGCGTTTCGTAACCGGTCATATGTTGAGGTTGTACTCGAAATCATGGACAGCACGGCAAATACAGATGCGGCGCTGTCCGACAGTGGTCACGCCGTTTTTTCGGATGTCACCGCGGCAATTGGTGTGCTGCGCCCGTCAAAGCTTTATGCAACGATGGAATATAACCGGTTCCCCGTTGACGGCAGCCAATACATTTTGCCTGATAGCGGCGAGCGTGCCGCACAAGGGTATTGCTCTGACGTATTGAGTAAAGACGATTGTACATTTGGAACAAACCCCGTCGTGAGCATTAATTTCAGTCAGCTGCATAATATCCTTGGCTTTACGATTGTGTTTGATACCACTGAAAATCTATATTGCACTGACTTCACCGCCCGGATTTATAACGGAACAACCTTACTCAATACTTTTACCATAACCGGCAATTCAAAAACCGAATATATGATTGATACCCCGCTGAACGATTTTAATAAAATTGAGGTCGAATTCGTTAAGACTTCACAGGTACATAACCGCGTCCATGTTTTTGGCTTTGCCTTCGGGCTGATTAAAACCTTTACCAACGATCAGCTCATGGACGGCATGACACAAGATACGGCGGTAAACCCGATATCGACTGAACTGCCGACTGTGCAGCTTGATTTTTCGATAGACAATTACGACGGCAGTTACAACCCGGACAACCCGGCGAGCATCTATGAATGTTTGCAGCAGGAGCAGGCCGTGACGTTAAGCTATGGCTATGACACCGGCAACGGAATCGAATGGCTGAAAGGCGGGCGTTATTATTTATTTGATTGGAATGTTCCCGCAAATAAACAGACTGCGTCGTTTACAGCAAAGAGTCTGCTTGAATTTATGCAGCAAACCTATACAAAGGGCGTATATAACCCAGAGGGCACTACTTTATACGATCTTGCAACCACTGTGTTGCTTGACGCGGGAATACCGAAAGGTTCAGACGGGGCGAATCCGTGGATTCTGGATAGCTCGCTGAAGACTATAAAAACCACTGCACCGCTGCCTCCGAAAACGCACCGAGAATTGTTGCAGTTGATTGCAAACGCGGGAATGTGCGTGCTGTTTGTTGACCGGGACGGAAAAATCAATATTGCTCCGGCACTGGACGAGCAAACAGATTATTACCTCGGTCTTGACAACGCCGCTGCATATCCGGAAAATACGCTTTCAACACCACTGCAGGAGGTAGATATAAAAATTTATTCCTTTTTGCAAGATACAGCTACGAGTGATATTTGTTCAGGAACATTTGCAATTTTCGGAACACAAACCATTCACATAGATTTTGCAGACAGCCCGGCGGTAAACTTGACCGCAGCTGTAACCGCCGGCACGCTTGTCAGTGCAAGCTATTATACATATTCATGTGATCTTATTATAACTGCCTCGGGCAGCGTTGCAATCGCTTTGACAGGGTATAAGCTTACTGTTTCAAGCAGCACCATATCCTATGTGAAAAACAGCAGCGGCGAGATCTGTCCGGTCGATAACCCGATTATCACGGACGCAACAAATGCTGTAAACGTATCGCATTGGATTGCTGATTATTTAGATCTGCGCCGTACCTATACCGAAGATTACCGCGGCGATCCTGCACTTGACGCCGGCGACATCATTGCCATACAAACGCAATATACAGCTTCACTCAACGCGCGGATCCTCGAAAGTGTTATAAAGTTTTCGGATAGTCTATCCGGTACGCTTACTTTAAAGGGGATGTCATAATGGCATGGATAGCGCCTAAAACCGATTGGATGCTGGGGCGGTTTTTTAATATCGTCGATTACGCCCGCATTACCGGAAATCTTCAAACTACCTGGGACTTTGCCAGCGCCATGCGCTATGAGTTAGGCTCGCCGATAATAATGGCAACGCTTGATTATGCGGGTATTCCTTCGAAGGATGTTTTCAATGCGGTGGAGCGCAATCTTGAAAGCCTAGCCAACAAAACATACAAACCATCTGATTATACAAATGGACGCATATTTGTGGGCGACGGAAATGATAAGACATGGACTTATGACGAACTCAACCGCATCGAGAATTTGACCAGCGAAATTTACACGGGTTTGGTGCTGGCCGATGCAGGTGCACCATATACCGCACAGTATAATTTTTACTGCGGTAGTTTATATCTGTAGGAGGTTTGAAATGTATAATCGATTGGATCTAAAAGACAGGATTCCGGCATACCCCGGCCGGATTATCCTTACACCGGTATCCGGACAGACGAATACCTATGATATGACACTGGCTGACAGCCCAACACAGGACGGTAACAAGATAACTGCTGCGGTATTCGCTCATATTGAAAACGCGCTTGTGGTGCAGGACGCTTTATTATCCGATGCAATTCAAGGAACAACGGCTCACCCGACAATTGTCAGTCGGAAAGTAACCCAAATTGTCCATAAGGATAGTGATGCCAATACCGTCCGAACCGATACCTTTACTTACATTGACAATTTAATAACTGAGGTTCGAACACTCTCGACGGGCGAAACGGTGACGCTTAAATATCATACAGATACATTGGAAACGGAGGTAATTTAATTTATGGATATGCTTACCTATAATGCCGTTGAAAATCTGCAGGGTGTTGTACGTAATTATATTGCAGGGCAGGATATGTCTATAAAAGATGTTGGGTATGTAAATAACGGCACAGTATATAAAAATAAAGACTATTCGCCAGAAACTAATGTCTTTAGCGATAGTGGCGGAGCTTCCGCTGTATTTCAAATTGACAGCACGAGATTTTTATGTTTAAGCTGTCTTGGTAATTCTGCTGGAATTGCCGCGAGGGTTCTCTCTGTGAATACTGATTCCTTAGCTGTAACGGCAGGAACTTCTTATACTGCTGTAGGGTCTTCTAATCCTTGTAGCAACCCATATTTATTTCAAATGGATGCGTCTACATATGTTGCTTGCTGGACTAATACCAACAATAATTGCGGTTATGCCATTATGCTTAATGTAAGTGGCACAACCGTTACCTTAAGAAAGACACCTATACAGGCAACAACAATTACACTTGCACCTACACCTATAACTTTTTGTCAATTAAATGCTACAACCTATATGGCACATAGTTATAATACAACTGACGCAGCCTCAAAAGGATGGGTTAGAGTTTTTACCACTAATGGATTCGAGTTTAATGTTGGCAGCGATTTTCAATATACCTCAAACTGTGCAGCATGGGGAACAATTTATGTAATAGATGAAAATCATGTGCTTGCTTGCGGAGGAAATTATAACGTAACAAATGGTTCTACAATGACTGCTACTGTACTTTCGATAACTGGTTTAAATGTTACAGCCGGGAGTACTTTAAGTATTGGTTCAATGAGTTCAATGAGTGATTATTATATATGTTCTTATGCTTATAAGGTCAATGCCAGCACATTTATAGTCAACTTCAATGGTTACGTGGTTGTACTCACTCTGAACGGTACCACTATAACTGCTGGGGCGGCTTTGCTGACGGTAAGTATGCCACAACCATTTAAAAATATTTTGTATATTCCTGCAATAGGACAATATGTTGGCATCGCTATGTATAGTTCTAATGTTATTATCGTGCATATGAGATTAAGCGGGACAAATATTACATTGGCTGCATCAAGTACTTCTATATCCGACTCTACTTTTGAAAATGTATCATCGTTGATATTTGCAACAACTGACGACAGCAGTACTAAGTGCCTTTTCTGTGCCGTACCATACTATGGTGCAGTTAATCCAGGTTTATATTGTTACCTTTATGATGTGTCCAATAATACTATTTTGAGTACAATGATATATTTTAAAACTGCTTATATTAGCAGTGATACCAATTCTTTGAACATATTTCTTTTGAATAGTACAGCTCTATTTGGTTCATTTCCTCTTGGTAATTTTGGAAATTGTAGTTTTATTGCTACATTTCACGATTATTTTGAGGGTTCTTCACGCAGAAATCACGGTGTTGTTCTTAATTCTGCACACAAAGGGGAAACAGTTCAGCTTTTATGTCAAGGAATAAGCAAAGGAGCATTATCGGGTTTATCTGCGGGTGCTTATTATGTTAATAAATTGGGCGCTTTGTATGATTATTCTTTAGTTAATGACAGTCAAATTGTGCCTAGCTTTTCTGCCAAAGCAGATTTAGAAGCAGATATAAAACAGGCATATGCAGTGGCTTTGGATGATGATGAACTATTAATCCTTGAGCCATTTAATAAAAGAGGGGTGCTATAAATGAAAGTATTAGTAAACAAGTATTCCTATGTGGTTGAGTATATAGGAACAAAGGCAGACATTGTTAGTAATGGTATTGACGTAGGGGAGTTTATCTTTGGACAAGCACCGGACAGACCCACAGTTGATATTCTTGATTTAACGATTCCAGATGGCATTATTGCTAAAAAGTACTGCTACACCACTGAAAAAGGTTTCTATCTTAATCCCGCTTATGTTGCTCCTGTCAATCAGGAAGATTTCGACGTACTGAAAGCATCATTTAAAAATCTACAAAATGCCTTTGCGGCTCAGTTGGGGGTGTAATGAATGAATAGTCCTATGTATGGTTTTTTCATGGATTTTTGGGTGAACAATCCCGCATGCACAGAGGATCGGCTTGATAAGGCAGTGACCAAAGAATATATAACCGGCGATGAAGAAAAGCAAATAGTAGCAACTGCACGGCAAATTTAAGCACCTGCGCTGGGTGCATTTTTTATGTGTGAAAGCGTCCGGAAACGGGCGCTAATTTTATATTAAATTTTAGGGCAGGTGAGGATATGCAAAGTTGGATAACGACAGTGCTTGCGTCAGCGGTAACAGCAACAGTAGCAGGACTAGCGGCGGCTGTAAAGCACTTATGGCACAGGCAGAGAGCGGCGGATGATGGATTGCAAGCCCTATTGCATGACAGAATTTTTAGTATCTACGGTGATTGTCAGCACAAGGGATTTGCAAGCGTTGAGGATATTCGCAACCTTGATTATCTCTATGCACCATATCACGCTTTGGGTGGGAATGGAACAGGAACAGAATTGGTCAAACGGGTAAAGGAAATGCCGGTTGAACCGGCGGAAAGAGGTTGATTAATATGGCAACATCACCGGACAACAGCATAGGAAAAGTCTTAGCAAAACTAGATAGCCCCGTCTATACAGCTGCGGGGGGTGATCGTTTTTCGCATGGTCAATGCACCTGGTATGCTTGCGGGAGGGCAAAGGAAAAGTATAAGGTAGATATATCCGCTTTGCTTCCGGCCCCGGCCAACGGCGGGGACTGGTACAGCAAAATTAAGACTACATCAAAAGTGACAAAGTTACCGCCAACATCCGCGCCCGTGACGGACAGCATTGCTTCATTTGCACATGGAGAATGCGGACATGTTGTCTTCATCGAAGCCGTTCGCCCGGGCTGGGTATACTTTACCGAGTACAATTGGGACCAGAGCAAAAACGGCAAGCTCCAAAAGGCGTCTGTCAAGGACTTCACTACTCTGCACGGTTGCAAGCTCAACGGTTATATAGTCATTCGATAATTCAAATGCCGGATCATCCGGCGGAAAGAGGTTAATTTATGAACACAAATATGCTACTCGTTATTCTTATTGCGGTGTTGGGGCTGCTCTTCATCGCGGTCGTTTGGGCGACTATTCGCCTCAAGCAGCATGGTATTAACAGCGAAGCGGTAATTGATGATATCGGCGAGGGGATCACCTACGCACAGTCAATTGCAACGGCAATGTCGCCTTTCCTTCCTAAACTGGCAAGTGCAACAATAAATCTTGTACTTAAAGTCGCGGCAGAGGCTACACAACGAGTCGAAGCTACTCACAAAGCAGCTTTATCAGCGGATGCGGGCGCAGTGGATACGCGATCCACCGAAGCCAAGAGCCTTATTACATCGGGATTAGCACTCAAAGGCATTACCGTTACCGATGATATTAATAAGCTAATCGACGCCGTTGTGCCGGTGCTTGTGTTGGCGTTGCCTAAGACGCACGCAGAGACGGCAGGCGCGACGACCTCCGTAGTGCAGTAACTTTATATGCAGACATGACAATGCCCCGCTACTTCCCTTTATCGGGGAGGTGGCGGGGCATTTTTTTATTTCGTGTAGATCATTTCTTGACTTTAAATGTTACCTTGCCACTGAAGAACGAGACAGCATCCGGGTTTAAATTGATCTCAAAGTTTTTCCAATTTTTCGGGATTTCGTAAGCAATAACTCCGTCCATCTTTTTCCCGGCGGCAACGGTTCCGTCGAGTTGTTCCTTATCGCTTTCTTCCATCAAACCGCTAATGCTTTGACTTGTTGCCGTATCATCTACATACGCATCGAAGCATAAAGCAGAACTTATTGCTAAATCCTTACTTGAATTATTCTCGATTTTAAATTCACAGAGTAAAAATACTTTTCCGTCTGCTGGTTTGTTATATTCGCTACCCTTGCTTTCTTTTGTGCTTAAAAGCGTCATTGTAATACCGTTCTGAGTAACAGGCTGATTTACGCCGTAAGTCTTTGCCGCAGCGCTTGAAGATTTGGCTGATGAACCGGTACTTTTTGCATCTCCAGATGAAGTGTTCCCGGTGCCGCTACAGCCGAGAATCATCAGAGCAATAAGAGCCCCGACGCACCCCAAGGTTATGTATTTTGTTTTCTTTGTCATTCTCTACGCCCCTCAAGTCATATAAATTTTAATACGACTTATTATAGCACTATTCACCACGATATTCCATATTGAACAAAATAAAATTTCCATTCCCTTCTTATAGGTTTCATGGGAATTATCTTGACTACAAATTGACAACACGTGATAGCAAAGTATTAGTCAAAAAAGTGTTTGAAAAGTAGTTTGAAAATATTGTTAAATCACCCGTAAACCCGCATATTTACACAGTTTGTCGCATCAGAGTGCGATACGATAAATTGGAATAAATTAGGTCAAACATTTCCTTGGTAAGGATGAGGTCGGCCGTTCGATCCGGCTCATCAGCTCCAAAATGAAACCGCATTCCGTTAAGGATTGCGGTTTTTTACTGCTTTTTTGGCTCTTTTTCAAATGTTGTGGTGACACCCGAAAATGAATGATGATAAAACAGCGATTGTATTAAGTGGTCGCCATTTTTTTGTTCTTCCTTTCTACCACTCCACAGGAATGTTCTTTATATGCTGCATTCGATAGTCATTGTACTAGTGCTGTTCTTCCCAATATGCTCTACCTTTTTTGATATAGTAGAATAATCTGTAATTGCTTCGTTCTCTCAATAATAAAGTCTGCACAGTTGATACAGCATTCACTTTACTATATAATGTAGGCATATAAGGTTTTTAAAGTGGTATTAACACCACTTTAAAATGAAATTGGTGTTGCTCTGACTATTTGGAAATTCCAAAAATGATTTATAAAATTGGAGATAATAATTCAAATAAGCAATTTGAAAGGTGATTTAAATGGCAAAGCTTCTTTATCAGGGACATGGGAGTTACCGAATCACAACACAAAGTGGTATAGTGATTTTTATAGATCCGTTTTCCGGTTCGGGCTATGAATCGCCGGCGGATTTGGTTCTGGTTACACACGAACATCCGGATCACAATAATATTACATTGATTACAAGAAAAGAAAATTGCTGTATTATCCGGGTTGCCGACGCGCTTAAGAACGGAGAATACCGTTCTTTTCTTATAGATGATGTGGCAATTGAAGCAGTGGAAGCCTATAATCAAAAACACAAAAAAAGTGAGTGTGTCGGGTATATTTTAACGGTGGATCAGGTTTCGATTTATGCAGCGGGCGATACTTCGGAGACAGGGCAAATGAAAAGCTTTGCGGATCGTAAACTTGATTATGCGCTGTTGCCGATTGATGGAATCTATAACATGGGTCCTGCCGAGGCTTCGAAATGTGCAGATTTGATCGGAGCAAAACATACGATACCGATTCATATGAAACCGGGAAAACCTTTTGATCTGGCATGTGCGGAATCGTTTCAAGCAGCCGGACGACTTATTGTAAAGCCAGGAGAAATTATTGATTTGTAGTGGAATATACCATTCAGGCATTTTTACACCAGCCCCTAAATCAACGAAATCGTACTTTTTCATTTTTCTCTATCTGTACGATCTTGCCGTCTTGGATGATAACCGTCACAGAGCCGAACTTGATATCCTTTATGTATTGAAGCAGACGTAGGTATACTTCATTAGAGTTAAGGTTGTTATCTAAAGGCATTCTTTCCACCAGCTTCCCTTGGAATTTAAAATAGTATAGAAAAAAACAGCCGACAAGTCATTTGACCTGTCGGCTGACATCTATAGGATAGAAGCTGTATGTCATGCCTAATGGGTTGACTTGTTTTATGCGAAACGTGAATTATATGAACAGTTCACGCTATACATTCGTATCGAAAACAATTTGAAGATGCGATAACAAGATATAATCATTTTTAACCTCATATCATATTAATAGTATAGGTATTATCATATATAAGCATATAACAATTTCCACTTCATGTCAACGGATAAAGAAAAATTTATAGAATAAATTAAAACTTCTGTTAAAGCGTATACGATAATTTCAGTTTTTGTTCTTCTTAGAAATTACCTCTCGACAAGGAAAATGCTCCCCTCTGGTGGACAGTTTTTGTTTTCGACTGTTTACCACAAGGGGAGCATATCATTATCATCAAAATCGGGGTCTTTCCTGCAAATCGTTAACTTAATTCTTATATTCGGGCTTTATATGCTTGTCAAAAATCTTTTCAATACGTACTGTCAATTCTTCTATTTTGTTATTTTTCAAGAAGTGCCAGCCAATCCATTTCATTTTTGCTCCCTGCGGCAGACGGTTGTCTACCATGCCGTTTGCAGTTGGGAAAAAGTTTTCGGCAAGAAAACCTGAGAAATCCGCACCTGTCAGCATATTAAGCAGAAGTTCGCTTTCCTGCGGCAGCTCCTTTTTCGCAATTAGATACATGGGGTCTATGTAAGCTCCGTCTTCGGGCCAAATGATATCAACATATTGTGTTTGTGCACAGGTTTTTGCAAAAAACCAGGTGATTACGTAGATTGGTGTACACTCGCTGTTCATTGTTCCCGCGATTTTTGCCATTTTTGCGCCGTGAAGAATATTCCCGACATTGTCATCAAGCGCTTGCAGGCCCGCTTCGCCAAATTCCTTTAAAATATACATGGGGAATAGCGATGAAACCGTTCCATGCCCGCTGGGTATCGTGATCTGGCCTTTATAGACAGGATCAAGCAAGTCACCGAAGCTTTTGGGAACGGGCAAGTTGCCGAGCTTTCTTTTATCCACCATGATGACGGTGGGAAAAACGGAATATATGTTGAAATCTCCGTCCGGGTCTTCAAGCCCGAGTCCCTGAAAATCGCGGTTAAGCGGTACTGTCGGAATATGCCGGAAATAGCCCTTTGAGAAGAAACGGCTTTGAAAACCGGAATTGAAAAAATCCATAAAACTAAAAGCCGCGACAAGATCCGGAAACATGTCGATCGACGGAATATCAAGGATGTTTACAAACCTTTTTTCACCTTCCGTACCCTGACAGCCGCATTCGAGCGGCACGTGTGCGTAAAGCGCTCTGCCGGTGCTAAGAAAATATTCTTTTGCCGTTTTTTCATAAAACTCGTGAAATTTCGGCTTGATCGGGCAGGGCACCATACCCAAAAAATCAAGTTTCCTCTTTTCAGCAAGGTTTTCCGATTTTACAATTTCACTCGCTATTTTTTTCACCTTGACGATGCTCATGTTATTCCTCCTAAAATTAAAGTGGGATGGTTTTGTTATTTCCCGCATTTATGGAATTGCAATGGTTAAAAACCAGAGAAATTATTTGCTTCATGCAAAACGGGAGGTTGATCGGAGAAAAATTGGTCGATGTCAAAATCAATTATTTCCCCGGAACGCAAAAATCCGCGAAGCTCCATGATTTTATTGTCGATTCTTTCTATCTTGTTTAAGTTATCGCGCTCTGCGGGTGTTGTTTCGATGACGCGGGCAATTCCGCCGTTTTTAATGACGAGCCGCCTGTTGCCCAAAAGCGCGAGCATGGGGTCATGGGTGGACATTAATATGATTTTTTCTTTTTTCACAAGCAATTCGAGCGCCTTTTTCCGGTCGATGCCCGCATTTTCAATTTCGTCAATCAATATAACAGGCGAGCGGCTTAAAAGCGCCGTGTCCGCAATCATCAGTGCGCGTGATTGCCCGCCGCTCAACTGGGTTACCGTGACGTTGCCTGTAAATTTTTCACCCGCAAGCTCATTTGCACAATCAATCACATTTTTTACAACCAGAGGGACATTCTCTACCATACGGCTTTCCGCGTGCATGGTGATAAAATCGACTACCGTCAGATCCATGACAAAGTTCATATTCTGGGAAAGCTGGGCGATCAGCCTGCTCTCTACAGAAAAACGATGCTCATCGTCAGGAGGCAGCCCGTTAAGAAGGATTGTTCTGCCCGTTGGCGTATCGGCCTGCGCAAGGCACTCGATATCTCCCAAAAGACGGCTTTTACCCGAACCGGTCGGCCCGACGATGCAGGTGATTTCCCCTCGGCGTATTTTAATGTTAGCTTTTTCCGGATCTCCGAATTTATCATGTCCGCCGATAATCGTTATCGATTCCACAAGGTTTTCCGCCGGTTGTTTATCATTTTCCATTTGGTCGATAAAAGAAACAAAGTTGCTGATAAACAGTTCGCTGGTTAAGCCGTAGTCCTCAAGGTATTCCTCCGGAATATCCTTAACTGCCTGCGCCAGCGTGCGTTGTTTATTCAGTATTTCAACGCGGATAGCTGAAAAATAATTCATGGTATAAGGATATTTGGCGAAAAGCTCAGACAGGGGAGTGCTTATAATAAGCTCTTTTATTTCACGATTATTCATCATTTACTCCAGACTGAAGTTCATTTTCCGTACGCTTCCCATTTGATAATCCTTGCCGATTCGGGTTTGTCCGATGCAGTATGAGCATAGAGCGGAAGGCATGCTGAACCGCAGATGATTATCCAGAAGCGTTTCGGTTGATGTGGCCTTTTTCAGACGTTTTGCAAGGCCAAACGCGCCCTGCCCGGTGATGCCATTTATAAACAGAATGTGCGCTACCGGGTTTGCCTGCTTCACACGGTGCGAAAAAACCTCGCGCTCGGCTTGCGAGACAATATCGCCTTTTGTGATTACGACGATATCGGCAAATTTAAGCATGGGGCCGATTTTCTGCGGCGTATTGATCCCTGCAAGATTGTCAATGACACAGACCGCAAGCACTTTCTTAATATGCGGAGAGCAGCGATTGCACAATCCGGCGCTTTCACTGATGAGTAGGTCAAGCCCTTTTTTGACGCCCCAGTTAAGGCCGTCTTCAATATTTGTTATAAAGAAATGATCAGGGCATAGGTTGCCTGAAAGACCAACCTTAACCGGAACGCCTTTTTCCTCATAAAGCAGATTGTCATAAGAAGAAAGGCAATCGAATTTAATCACACCTGTTTTGAACCCTTCCGAACTTAAAAGCTCAATTGTCTTCAGGATCACCGAGGTTTTCCCTGAGGATGGCGGCCCTGATACGGTGATCAGCTTCATAATGGTTCCTCCTTGCAATCAAAAAGTTATAAACTATCGCGATTTCAAAAAAACGGGAGATCAGGATGTAATCTTTTCGGCTACGGCGTGGAAGATAACAAACAAAATTTAATTTTGTCATTGCTGCACAAACCGTGTCATTTTTTTATTACAATCCACATGCCGCGCTCGTCGTCAATGATGTCATACTTTATACTCATTGTATTTAATATGTTGGAGTAGTCCTCCGCGTTAAAATTATTGGTTATTTCCTTTAAATTTTCGGGCCATTCGGGATCGTGTTCTTTCATCTTTATATTTATTTTTTGATGCAGTTGCTCATTGCCAAAACCCCTGCCGATATAGGTCATACCGCCTATTTTCAAGACGCGGTAAATTTCGGAAAAAGCCTGTTTTACTTCATCCGCGTCTCCCCAAAAGCCCACAGAGCCGCGGCTCACAATGACGTCGTAGAAATCATCTTTCAGCGGCAGATGATGTACGTCGGCGGCAATTGCCGTCGACCGGCTTTCAAGCCCCCAGTCGGTTGCGCGTTTTGTGGCTATATTTATGGCTTCTTCCTTGATATCCACAAGGGTTACATCCATATCGGAAAGCTTGGCTACGTTCAGCCCCAGGTGACCGCCGCCGCAGCCAAGATCCAGACAGTGACCGTGTTTTTTACCGTAAAGGTGTATTATGTCCCCGGCAATCACGGGGTAGATGGGGAAAAAGATGTTGCTTGCCACCTCGTCGAACGGGTATTCCGCGCCCATTGCGTTCACTCCATTTCGGATATTAATTCATAAGAGGTACACAGGTCTGAATGGCCTCGCCATTAGGACCTTCAATCTCTGTGACCTTTACGTTTATCCCATAGGTTTCTTTCAGATTTTCCTCTGTTATGACATCGTGCGCGTTTCCGCATACAAGGTTTCCGTCTCGTTTGATCAGCGCCACGCGCGAGGTGCACAAAAAAGCATGATCCGGGAAATGCGAGGTCATGATAATGCCCAGCCCATCTTTCGCCAGCCTGCAGACCTGACGGAGAACCCGAATCTGGTTGCCATAGTCAAGGCTTGAGGTCGGTTCGTCCATTACCAGAAAATCCGGCGTCTGGGTAAGCGCACGCGCGATCAAAACCATCTGCCGCTCGCCGCCGCTGATTTCCGTATACGCTCTGTCTTTTAAAAATCCGATTTCAAGCCTTTCAAGTGAGGAAAGGGCGATCTCAATATCGTTTTTGGACGGGGTTGCGAAGGCACCCATGTGAGCGGTGCGTCCCATAACGACAACATCCAGCACCTTAAAAGGGAAGGGCGGGGTGTGCGCCTGAGGCACATATCCCAGTTTTCGGGCAAACTGCCGCGCCGGCATTGTTGAAAGATCAGTGCCGCCCAGCGTAATCAAGCCATGCTGCAAGCTGAGAAAGCCCAGAATAGTTTTAAAAAGTGTTGTCTTGCCCACGCCGTTTGGCCCAAGCAGGCAGAGAATTTCGCCTGAATTGACAAAAACCGAAATATCCTTTAAAACATTTTTCTTTCCGTATCCGCAGGCGGCGTTTTTAATTTCGAGTTTCATTCCCAGCCATGCCTACCTTTCAGAAGAAGATAAAGGAAAAACGGTGCGCCGATGATGGCGGTAAGAATACCAAGCGGAATTTCCATGGTAAACAGTGTGCGCGCAACATCATCCACCAGCAGCAAAAAAGTGGCGCCGATGAGCAGTGAGGCGGGAAGAAGCCGTTTATAGTTCGGCCCTGCCACAAGCCGCGCAAGGTGGGGGATAATCAGTCCGACCCACCCCACCATTCCCGCGATGGCGACGGCGCTGGACGTAAGCAGGGTGGAGGCGATGATGATTACATAACGCACCCTGCGGGTGTTGAGCCCCAGCGCCTTTGCCTCCTCCTCGCCGAAAGACAGAACGTTAAGCTTCCAGCGCAGCAGAACAAGCGGCACAACCCCGATGATGAACGGGAAAAGAATCATCCAGACCTCTCTGGGCGTTATGGAGGAAAGCCCTCCCATAAGCCAGAAAGTAATTTCGGGAAGCTTGTTGTTGGGGTCTGCCACATATTTGACAATTGAGGTAAAGGCGTTAAACAGGCTGGTGACCACCATGCCGGTAAGAACCAGCAAGAGCACGGCGTTGCTGTGCCTGCCGACAATACTGCTTAGAATGTATGTAAGAAGTACTGCACCGATGCCGAAGCAAAAGGACATCAACTCAATGCCGATAATGTTGAAGGATAAAAGGATAGCCAGAGAGGCGCCAAAACCGGCCCCGGCGGAAGCACCCAGAATGTCCGGAGAAACCATAGGGTTTTTAAATATTCCCTGATAGGATGCGCCTGAGCCCGCAAGTGCGGCGCCAACCATGACGGCGCAGAGAATCCGCGGCATGCGAACGTTGAAAAGCACCGTTTCAACCGTAACGGGCCAGCTTTTGGCAAGACCGAATGTCTTGCCCCATATAATTTGAAGCAGCTGCGGCAACGGGATTGAATACCTGCCTATTGTAAAAGAAAACAAAAACGCCGCGATAAGCAGAACGCCCAAAACAGGCACAATGGGAATTTTAATTCGGGATAACGGGGACTTTAACCCAATCAATGCGCTTTTCTTTTCAATCTCAAATTCTTCTACTGGCGGCATGGCTTATATCAAACCTTTCAAATTGCATTTTTCAGATGCGTCAGGATTCGCTGCTGAGGATTTTTTTAACCTCGTCGTCGGTCAGATTCACACTGAAGAAGGTGGAGAAAAAGGTCTTGGTTTCGCTTGCCATATCAATTTTTACGGTTTCGGGGTAAAGTGTCTGTGCGAGCCACTGTGCTCCCAGAACCCGCGTTATGCACGGAGGACGGTCAAACCAGTCAAACGGAGTTACCGGAGGGCTGTAAACCTTTTTGTTTTTAACGGCGCTGATGCTTTTCCAACTGGCGTTTTGATAGACCGATTTCAAAAATTGATCTCCGCCCATTTGACGGCTGGCGATGATGACCGAAGGATTCCAGTTGAGAACCTGTTCCATAGAAACGGCAGTACCTTTCATATTCTGTGAGGTGCTGATTGTTACAACATTTTTAATGCCTAAAAACTTTAAAAGCTGAGTGTGCATCGAATCAGAACCGTCTGTTTTAAGCCCGTCTGCGCTTTCGGCATAATAAACAGACGCTTGCTTATCCGCGGGCACCTTATCCATCAACGCTTTAATACTGTTTTGCTTTTTATCGATATAACTTGCGAGTTCTTCCGTACGTTTTTTCTCGCCAAGAATTGTGCCCAAAAGGCGGTAATCCTTTGCGGTTGCCTCAAGGGAGGTATCCATTTCCACAACGGGGAGGCCTGTTTGAGTCGCAAGCTGTTTTACATTGGCGTCCACCTGACCCTGTTGGGCAAAGTCAAGAATGATATCGGGATTCTGTTTGATAATTTGCTCGGTGTTAAATTGTGTTCCCGAGTTGCCCATCATCGGCAGGTTCTGATACTGTTTTTTTATAAACGGTTTTTGTGCGTCCGACAGGGTAAGATTCCAGCTGACGAGCTTATCCGGGTCAACGGTATAAAGCATGACGGCTCCGACTGGGCTGGTGCAGTAAATCTTGTTGATTTTTGCAGGAAGCGTAACCTTGTAGCCCAATATGTCGGTGATTGTGCGTGGATTCGCGCCGGCAGCATTGGCGGGAACGGCAGCCTTACTGCCTGAGCAGCCGGTTAATGGAATGGCTGTCAGCGCCGCGCAAAGAAGCAGTGCCGTCAGAGTTTTAAAGGTCTTTGTCTTTTTCATAAAATCTCCTCTTTCTGCAGCTATTCCAGTTAAGCCTAAAATTCAATAAATTTTCTTATTTCTTAATTGAAATAGCTGTAATATGTCTTTCTATATACAACTTAAAGAACCGCATAAATTAGTTTGATTAACGTACTTTTTACTTTTGCTGAAGGTCAGTCTCATTTAAAAAAATAGATCGGACGTTGGCTCCGGTTTGTCCGCCAAAGGCTGCATAGGCACCGTCATTTTCGGACAGGGCAAGATCGCAATCTGGAATGCACAACCCTGCCGCCGCAGTTACACGTGCCCAATAATGCGGATTTGTGGGACTTTCGCTAGCCAGTGCGGTGTGCGGATAGGGTACAAACGGCTGAATGGAAAGACAATCGATATGTGCGCTTTTTAATAGCTCAATTCCTTTTTCAATATCCGGATCACTTAACCCAAAAGCAAGAATGAATCCGCTCCAAAGCTTTAACCCGGCCTCTTTCACAAAAGTCATGGTTTGGATCCTGTCGGCGATTGAATCACCCCCCGGCCGAAAATAGCGGTAGGATAACTCGTTTGGCGATTCGAGCCCGCATTGATATCCTTCCATCCCGGCTTGCTTTAAAGAAAGCAAAGAGTTTAGATCAATCGAACCAAACAGACCGTAAATTGTAATAGCAAAGCGCTCTTTCACTTTCTCTATGTAAGTGCAGAAATAATCAGGAACTGTATAGCCCATCCATCCTGACGGCATAAGCATGATCTCCGCGCCCGTTGCTATTATTTTTTCGGTCTGCCAAAGAATATTGTCCAGCAGCCTTCTGCCATCCGGCATTTTATCCTCTTTTTTAAAGCATTCCCATTTGCAGTGCCTGCATTTGGGAACAGTGTAGCATGCCGAATTGATCACATTAGGCGACCAGAGTATCGGTCTTTTCCCTTTCCGTGCTTTCAAGGCGTTTGAGAAAAGCATTTCGTCATCAAGACCGAGCAGTTCTTTTATGGTTTGAGCCATCGCGAACCTTCCTTTCAATGGGGTCATTTCCTTTGCCGAGGTCACTCTCTCTATCATGAATTGATAAAAAAAGCGGTACATTCGTTTAAAAACAAATGCACCGTTGCCCATAAATATTTATATAAACTTCAAGACGTATCAATATTAAACGTGACACAACGATTGTGTATGCTTTATAATGTTTTGTTGTGTTTTATTATATCACGTTATGTGGCGTGATATAATTGGGAATTTATATAAAGATATTAAAAATTTATTTAACTATTTTATATGAAAGTACAAATAAATTTCATTTGCTTTTACTTATCCAGATTGAAAACTGATGAGAAAATTAAATAGAATAAGTCGCGATATTATGAATCGGTTATGACGCCTCCATTAACGTGAAGCACCTGGCCGGTCATGAAAGCAGAATCATCACTGGCGAGGTAAACATAGGCAGGGGCCAATTCAAATGGCTGACCGGCACGCCCCAGCGGAACATCCTGCCCGAATTTAGCTACTTCCTGTTCTGAAAAACTCGATGGGATAAGTGGTGTCCAAACAGGGCCGGGCGCAACTGCGTTTACGCGGATCCCGTTGGCGGCGAGTGACAGGGATAATGAGCGTGTAAAAGAAACGACTGCACCTTTAGTTGATGAATAGTCAATAAGCGTAGGGCTCCCTTTATAGGCGGTAATAGACGCTGTGTTAATAATGGAGCCGCCCGATTTAAGATGCGGTAAAACCGCCTTAGTTAAAAAGAAGTAGCTGAAAATATTGGTGGCGAAGGTATTGAATAGCTGCTCCGCGGTGATATCCAAAATGCTGTTTTGCGGAAATTGCACCCCCACATTGTTCACCAAAATATCAATATGCCCGAATTCCTTCAATACGGTATCAAGCACTTGACTTGAGGAAGTTTCAATTTTCAAATCGCATTTTATCGCTATGCAGCGTCTGCCCTTTGACTGAACGATTTTGACAGTTTCGTCGGCATCCTGCGTTTCACTGTAATAAACAAAGGCAACGTCCGCACCCTCTTTTGCAAAGGCAATGGCGGTTGCCTGACCGATTCCGCTGTCCCCTCCGCTTATAATCGCAACTTTATTTTCCAGTTTGCCGGAACCGGGGCAGGCGGGGGTTTCCACAACCGGTTTCGGGTTCATTTGACTCTGCGTGCCCGGCTGTTCATTCTGGTGCTGTGCCGGGAAACTTTCCGGTGTACTTCCGGGGGCATTTTGATAAGTGCTTTTACTATCTGCCATTTTAATACATCCTTCCTGATGAATTATTATTAACAGAAGTTCGGCAATTACTATTTCCCTAATAGCAATTGGATAATTTAAAAGGTGTGTTTAACTGAATTCAGATATTAAACGGCAAGGTTTTAAATTGTTGCTTGTTTTGTAATCAATTTGATTTCATTTTTTACCACTATGTATCTTGATTTTTCAGGATTACAAGTGTAAACTATAATCATGGATTACAAATGTAAGTTTGATAGCTGCCGTTCCCGTCGCGTAGCACAAAAACGGCTTAAAGCGCACTGATTTAAGCCGTAACTGCCTTTGAAATCTAAAGATTTTTTAAGTTTCGGCTTATGTAAGGGAAAGAAATAAAACACCCGGCATGAGCCGAAGCAAAAAGGAGAACTTATGAAAAAACTGCCTAACGTTTCGGACGCCGAATGGACTGTTATGAAAGTGCTTTGGGAAAAGTCGCCCCGAAGCTTTGCCGAAATTGCGGATGATCTAAAAAACAAACAGTCATGGAGCCCGAAAACAATACACACGCTTGTGGGCAGGCTTGTTAAAAAAGGCGCTGTGTCAGTTCAAAAAGAAGCGCCCAGCTTTTTATATTCCGCTGCGGTATCGGAGGATGCACTTATAGGAAGTGAAACAAACAGCTTTGTAGAGCGTGTTTTTGACGGTTCGGCAAACGCGCTTATTGCTCATTTTGTAAAAGCTAAAAAATTCAGTGACAGTGAGCTTGAAGAATTAAAAAATATTTTGAAGCAAAAAAACTAAGGCCTTTCAAAACAGCCTTTTTCAAATTGAGTGCAGAGGTTGAATTATGATAGTAGAGTTATTTAACGCGGTGCTTTACGCTTCTGTCGTCGGCTGTATCGCCGCCGCCTTGGTTCTGCTTTTTAAGCTGATTTTCAGAAGATATTTTACTGCACGGTGGCATTATTGGATATGGTTTATCCTGCTTTTGCGGCTTCTGCTGCCGGTATCGATCGGTGGCCCGTTCAGCCTCATTTCCGCTTTGAACGTTCCTGATAAAAATACAGTTGTAAAAACCTATACTGTAGCGCTGTCTCCGTCGGCATATACGCAGCAGCCGGCCGCTCCACAGAACACTGCCGGTAACAAAAAGTCGGCACAGACCGAAAACAGTACGTTCTCGTTAAGCTCGGTGCCCGCGCTGATTTGGGCTTGCGTCGCTTCGGCTCTTCTTATTTACACAGTCACCGGTTACACGGTATTTTCGGCAAGGGTTCACAAGCTTCCGAAATGCGATGATGAACGCGTTAACAGGATTTTTAAAGCGTGCAAAGATGGAATTGGCATAAAGCGCGCTGTTAATCTTTCTTATATGCGCTCAAGTAGTTCCCCCGCGCTCACCGGCATTATTCACCCAAGCGTTATCATTTCACCGGCAACGGCGCAGAGCCTTAACGATATCGAGCTGAGGCACATTTTCATGCACGAATTGTCGCACCTGAAAAGCCACGATATTCCTATCGGGTTGATCATTACGTTAACCGGGATTGTCCACTGGTTTAACCCGATTGTATTAATTTGCATAAGGCTCATGAAGATAGACTGTGAGGCAGCCTGTGATGCGGCGGCTCTTCACTATTTTGAGCCGGGCGATCGCCTTCAGTATGGTCAGACAATAGTAAAGCTCTGTGAAATATACTCGCGCCGCGGTCTGCGCCCGTGGGTAACCGGAATTGCAGGCAAAGGGCAGATTAAAAGGAGAATCCGTATGATTAGGAATTTCAAAAAGGCGTCTGCAATCGCAACATGCCTTGCTGTTATCATGACACTGTTTATCGGCTGTTCAGCGCTGACGGAGAAAAAAGCGATAACGCCGATAACAAAAAATCAAATAACGTATAAAAATGTAACAAGTCTCCCTGCTGAGAGTAAAACAAGTCTTCCGGCTGAAAATGAAATCAGCCTTTCGGGCTTCTCTTCAATCAAGAGCTATGTAAAAACCACTTTGTTTGAAAATGTAGAGGGCGAGATAAAAAACACTGCGGTAAAGGGAAGCTATGATCTCAACGGCGACGGCAAGGCGGAAAATATATCGGTAAATTTTGCAAGCCTTGGAAACGGGGGTAAAACCACCATTTCAGTTGAATCAAGCAAGTGCGAAACCGATATATCCTCGCTTGCCGGCGTCTATGCGATTGACCTTGATAAATCTGATAAATATACGGAGCTTGCGGTCGTCGCAAACCAAATGGACACAGACACCGAGATTATGATCTATCGCTATGACGGTTCACTTACACTGCTGGGTAAGGTTTACGGCAGCCTTTATGACCAGCCGGGTTATGGCTACAGTCTCACCGCATACAACATTGGCGTTCTCGCCGACGGGAAGGGCAGGCTGATCCCGCGCCGTGGTGTGATTCGCTATATTGCACCGCAGATTATGCTCAGCGTCTATGAAATTGAAAACAGTCAGATTGCTCCGGTCAAACTTGATTTTTCAAAGGAGCAAGGCATAAGCTACACTGTCACAACAGAGGTCCGTCCCTATTTCGAAGAGATGCCGCCGAACGCACAACTTGAAGATCCAATGCCATTGTCATTACAATTTAACGATAAGGATAAAATCACGCTTAAAACCGGCAGTATAATAACGTTTAAAGCAATAAAGCCAACACTTGACGACTCACTTTGTTCCATCGTTGAACTTCAGGATAAAAGGACCGGAATCCTTTATTTCTTTGTTCATCCGTAAATGCCAGATAAAAAACTCCGGTCGTTATAGTATCTTTATTTTCTTTCGTAAAGCCACCCTGTGTCACCCGGCACGGATGGCTTTATATTTTGTATTAAAAATCTGTTGCAATAACCAGGGAAATGCAATAAAATATTTATAGATGTCTATTATGATTTATTTAGTAATGTTTATTTTATGAGTTTGAAAGGAAGTCAGTTTATGAGCGAAGTTTTAAATACAAGCAAAGCGCCTGCGGCTATAGGGCCTTATTCGCAGGGAATAAAAACAAACGGACTTGTTTTTATATCAGGGCAGCTCGCCATTAATCCGGCTGACGGAAGCATGGTGGGCGAAGATTTTGCTTCTCAAACAAGACAGTCGATCGAAAACATCAAGGCAATCTTGGAAAGCGCCGGTATGACGCTTTCCAATGTTGTAAAAGCAACAGTATATCTCACAGACATGTCGCAGTTTTCAACAGTCAACAGCGTATATGGTGAATACTTCAAAGAAAAAGCGCCCGCACGCGTCGCTGTTGAGGTTTCAAAGCTGCCTAAAAACGCGCTCGTCGAAATTGACGCGATCGCCGCGGAATAATACAAATTTTCTTCTTTTTTAAAAATACGACAAAGCCACTGATTAAATGTAACTGACGCTTTTGCAGCGTAGTGAATATAATCAGCGGCTTTTTATTATAAGTATAAAAACGATTGCCTAAGCAAAAATATGATGGTAAACTATATTTTATAGCAGATTTACTTAATATACGGAATAGTTGTTGTATCCCCGCCGGAGGCAGGGATACAACAACTCCTTACAATTTTAAAATTTACTATAGGTTTTGGCTATCATTTCAATTATTACGAGAGCGGTTATTACGGTGTATGCCCGCGGCTTCTCGGTAATTGACTTAATGAAATGGGGATAGTAATGTCCACAAAAACAAAATTAAAGCTGTTTTTCGGCTTTATCCTATCTGTTGCAGTCATCTATTTTTCAGTGGTATCGCTCAAAGGACTGGATTTCAGCATCCTTTTTCATACGAATATAAACTGGATTTATGCCGCTTCTTCTGTTCTTATTTTTATATACGCCAATTATATCCGCGGTTACGCCTATACCCATGGAATGGACACAAACATCGACAGCCTGACTGCTTTCAGGATAGTTGGCATTGGGCATGCCGCAAACATGATCTTGCCGCTTCACGCCGGAGAAGGGCTGCGAATGTTCTTTTTCCCGGGCAACTACAGCATGCTGGCCCGCACTAAGCTTTTGCTGATTCCGGGTTTCGCCGATTTTGTTGCGATTATGTTTCTCTCGCTGCTCGCTGTGCCGTTCGCCGGCTTTAAAAATCCGAGTTTGTTAAAAGCGCTGTGGATCCTTTTGTTCTTGTGTATCGGCGGAATGATTCTGTTTGCGGCGGCCGTTTATTTTGTTCCCCGCCTGCGCAGCTATGTTAAAGAGTATCTGAACTTCGGTTCTGTTAAAATGATGTTCTGGGTTTTTCTTTCGTGGGTGTTGATGCTTGTTTCCACGTGGTTTGGAATAGCGGCATGCGGTTATGGCCTTGTTAAATCAATAAATATGTCGCTTGCCGTTTTCGCCGCGACCAACATGATTAATTTTATTCCGGCGTCACCCGGCGGTATCGGGCTTTTTGAATATGGCACAATTCTCGCTCTCGGCGGGCTTGGGGTAGAGCAATCCCCAGCTCTTGCGGTGGGTCTGTTGCTGCACCTGCTACAGTATATCGCGCTTTTGCCTATGGGTGTTGTTTTATATATTTCAGCGATTCATGGGAAATACGGTGAATCGCTAAGAGAAGTGATGCATCTAAAACGCAAGTAACTGCTTTCTTTGATTCGGGCCACGCCTCACTTCGTGCGGTGCTTTCTTATGCATACTTCGCCGTTGGATTTTGGCTAAATTCTGTAATTGACAATTATTATTCCAGGGTATATTCTTAATTTGGTTACATAATAAAGTGAGCCTTTTTGGGGGATTTTAATATGTCGAAAAAGCATTTGATTTTGCCATGGACTCTTGTTGTCTTGCTAAGCTTTGGCATCGCGGCGTTACTTTTTCTTTATCAGGATCAAAAAAACAACGTACAACAAACATCATCGTCATCAAGTGTGTCTTCAACAAATACACAATCATCTGTTTCTTCTGATGTAAGTTCAATTGCACCTTCCTCCAGTTCATCGGAAGACCAGACGCCGGAGCAGGCGCTGCAAAGCGATATCGAGCTTGCCGCCGCTCAAACTCAGCTGATGACCTCCATAAGCATTAAATCATCTCGGCTTGAGAACGAGACCAGCTATGTCGTGCCGTCCACGGGCAAATATGTTTATCTGACATTTGACGACGGGCCGTCGGAAAACACCCCCGGCGTGCTTGAAATATTAAAGAAAAACAAGATTAAGGCTACCTTCTTTGTTGTTTATAATAAAAACAAGGAATACTACAGGCAGATAGTCGAAGACGGACAGACACTCGCTCTGCATACCTATACCCATGATTACAAAAAGGTTTATTCCAGCGTTAATGACTATTTCAGCGACCTTGACAAGATATCCGACTATGTAAAAGAAGCGGCGGGGATCGATTCAAGAATCGTCCGGTTGCCGGGCGGTTCGAGCAACACCATCAGCCGTCATTACTGCAAGGGCGTAATGACCAGTGTAACTGAGGAACTGCAAAAGCGGGGATACAGCTATTATGACTGGAACGCCCAATGCCTTGACGCAACAACAGAAAATATAACCGCAAGCCAAATACTTAAAAACGTCAAAAGCTTTACAGAAATAAACGGAGTTCAAAAACCGTATATTATGCTGTTGCTGCACAACGCGAGCACCGAAACAGCAACGAAAGACGCGCTTCAGTCAATAATTGATTATTATCGCTCGCTTGGCTATCAGTTTGAGGCGATAACTCCTGACACGCCGGCTGTTCACATGACGCTGCAAAATTGATTTAAAGCAAACGATTACGCATTATAACAGAATTGCTTAATGTACGGAACAAAAGTTATCTCCCCCACCGGAGGCGGGGGAGATAACTTTTATTCTTGTGGAGCTGCGGGGACAATTAACGCAGCGGAAACCGCCCTTTCCAACCGCCAAAAGAAGTTATGTCTTCTGCGCTTTCAGATGCATAACCTTCACAAATAAATCCGCAGATTTCTTCTCCGCTTTTCAGCAGAACCTTGCCGATTCCGAGCGGTGCGGGAATAAGTGCCGTAAAACTTCCGAAGTTCTTGACCGGCATTTCCCAGACTTCAAGGGAAATGGAAGAACCGTTCTGCGATGTTCTGATAAGCCCCGGTTTCGCAGGGGTTGTTGGCAGCAGATACAATCTGTAAACAGGGGCGGTCTCGTCTTCACGGATAAAACGAGCATCATGCGCCAGAAGCTGTTTTTCAAGCGGATATCCTCGCATATGCAGCCCACAGACTGCGACAAGCAGGGTTTCTCCGTTAAACACAAGAGGGGAAAGTGCGTCCATCAGAATTCCACCTTAACTAAAATTTGTATGATTTCAATTTGAAAATAAGTATAGGGATACATATTTGCCTTGTCAAGGCTTTGATTAATCAGACAACGGCTTTAATCTGTCATTTTGCAAGGAATCCCGCCATTTTTTGACCAAAACCAATAATTTTTATATTGACAAGCCTCGCCGGATGTGATTAACTAAATATATGAAGTATAAGTTGCAGTTTGAAAATACGAGTGGGATGGAATGAAATAGGATGACAGTAAAAATTACAATCGGTGAAATGGCAAAACTGCACGGAATTTCAACCCAGACCCTGCGATACTATGACCGTATCGACCTTTTTAAGCCGTCCTATACCAACAGCGAAACCGGTTACCGTTACTATGGCGTCGAGCAATTCGCCCATCTTGAATCTATTTTGTTTTTGAAGGGGATGGGCATGTCCCTGCAGGATATTAAAGAATATTTCAAAAATCGTGAGCTTAGCTCGATGCTGAAGCTTATGCAGGAACGGGTCATACGAATCGACAATGAAATAACAAATCTTGAGCTGAAAAGGGAAAAGATGCTGGTGCTGTTCGCAACAGTAAACAATTATCTGAATAAAAATATTCTCGGTAAATGCCGTTTGCAGCAAATGCCTGAACGCAGTATTCTCTTTTTCCACTTCGGTGAGGGAGACATGTTTACTGAGCATGAATTCGGCATAAAGAAGTTGGAGAATGCGGTAGAAAACGTGGACGAGCTTTACTTAAATCCGTTTGGAACAGTGATTGGCCGAGAGCAGCTTGAAAGCGGGAATTACGATGTTTTCAAGGGAATCGCTATGGTGTTCGATTCACGATATAATGAAAGACAGGACACACAGCCCCTGCAAAAAGGCAACTATGCCACCTTGGCCTTCATCGGAACATACAAGGACATTTCACGTTACTGTTCCGAGCTTGTGGGCTGGATTTATCAAAACGGCTATGACATCAGCGGAGACGGGATCGTTTTAGTCATAACGGACAAGGCCTATTCCGATTATGAATATGAATACATCAGTGAAATTCAAATCCCGATAAAAAAACGAAAATAAAGTGTTGACATTATAGTTACTATAAGGTTTATAATACAGATAAAGAAATTGAACAAGTAATAAAAAAGCCAAAAAGCAAAGATGCTGATTGATGAAATCAGCATCTTTTTTTATTTTTAATATTTTTGATGAGGTGAAATTTATGGTAATGGTAGAAGCTTTTGTTAGACCCGAAAAAGCAGATTATATACTTGACGAACTTAAAGAGAAAGGTTTTTCAGCTGCAACAAGACTCTCGGTTCTGGGTCGCGGCAAGCAAAAGGGGCTCAAAACAACAGGAGCTTATTATGATGAACTTCCGAAAGAAATTTTGATGTTTGTTGTGGAAGATGATAAGGAAGAACTTGTGGTAAACACAATCCTTCAGAGTGCGAAAACAGGCGATAACGGCGTCTTTGGCGATGGAAAGATTTTTGTAACGCCGGTTTCCAAAGCTTATACGGTCAGCAGCGGAAGCGCGGAACTGTAAGAGTACGGGATCCTACCGCCTATGAAAAGAGGATGAAAGTATGAAAAAAGCGATTGCCGTGATAAGACCGCAGGTCTATAAACAAACCAAAGCGTCGCTGGAGCAGGAAGGCTTTATCGCATTCAGCGCCGTAAACGTATTGGGCCGTGGCAAAAAAAACGTTGCCCTGACCGCTGCCGATAACAGCACCAGCGCCGTGCAGAGTGACGACCACCGTTTTGTAGCCAAAAAAATGATAATTGTATACATACGCGACGAGGATGAGGAACGGTTTGTGAAGGCTGTTCTCAACGCTAACAAAACCGGGCACGCGGGTGACGGAAAAATATTTATCATCCCCGTGAATCAGGGTATCCGCATCCGCTCCGGTGAAAAAGGCGACGACGCTTTGTTTTAATATTTGAAATTGCCGGCTGAATGGATAGAAAGAACCGTAATCGTACAGAAAAGGAGCCTTGAATATGAAAAAGAGAATTTTCGCACTTGTTTTAGCGGTCGCTATGATATTTGCACTATCGGGCTGTGCAAACAGCAAAGCAACTTCTTCCTCTGGAAAAAGAACAATAACAATCGGTACGTCACCCTATCCCGCCTGGTATATCTGGTATATCGCACAGGATGAGGGCTTATTTCAAAAATACGGGCTTACTGTAGAATTAAAATATTTCCCTGTATACAGTGACAGCCTTCAGGCTTTTGACACCGGGAAACTCGATATGCTCAATATCGCCGCCTGCGATACCATACCCCCTTACGAACAGGGTGTTAAGTTTAAGATCGTTTTGATCGAAGATAACTCAAGCGGTGCTGACGGGTTGGTTGCTAAAAAGCAGTTCAATACCATTAACGACCTGAAGGGTAAAAATGTTGTAACGGAATACGGAACCATCGAGCAATTCTTCTTGCTTAACGCGCTAAAGTCGGCGGGTATGTCCGAAAGCGACATTAAATACACAAACATGACAGTGAACGACAGTGGAACGGCAATGCTTGCAGGAAAAGTTGATGCGGCCTGCGTATGGGAGCCTTCGCTTTCCATGGCGCTCGGCAGCAATGACAACCACCTTCTTTACAGTTCGGCACAAACACCGGGACTTATTCCCGACCTTCTTGTTTCAAGTTCGGACTTGATTCAGAACGACCCGAAAGACGTGCAAAGTCTCATCAACGTATGGTATGATTCTCTTGAATTTTATAAGAAAAATCCGGATAAGGCAGCCGCCGATATGGCAAAGCAGGCAAGTGTATCGGTGGGCGACATGAAGAAAATCATGGCGGGGTG
>DBTI01000305.1:0-12378 GCA_002306975.1 Ruminococcaceae bacterium UBA1320 | reverse complement strand
CGACATGAAGAAAATCATGGCGGGTTCCCTGTTGTTCTCGACAGGTGACAATATCACGGCCGTTACAAAGAAACAGGACAATTACACCTATCTGCCTTATACCATTACGGAAACCGCCAAATTCCTTCAATCGGTCAAGCTGGCCGACAGCATTCCTTCAAATCCGCTTGACTTAATTGACACTACATTTATCACAGCCGCCAATAAAACGTATGGAAGCAATACCGCCCCCGACACTAAAGCGATGGCGAAAAAATAAAGGAGGTACTCCTTTGAAGAGTCTGTTTAAAATACGCACTAAAATTGACTGGAAAATTTATAATGCGGTTGCCATAGCGGTTTTTGTGGGTGTGCTGGCTGTCTGGACAATTTTGAGCGAGAGCGGGCTTGTCAGCAGTATATTCCTGCCGTCGCCGGGCAAAGTGTTCACTTATTTTATCAATGTTTTTTCCAGCGGCTCCATTTGGGGTGATATCGGTATCAGCAGTTATCGTATTTTCATGGGATTTTTGATTGCCGTTATCATCGGCGTTCCGCTTGGAATTCTCGCGGGAACCTTTCATTTTGCCGAAGCGCTGATTCAGCCGTTTACTGAATTTATCCGATATATGCCGGTGCCTGCGTTTGTTCCGCTTATCATGGTTTGGTGTGGAATCGGCGAAACCGCAAAAATTGCCGTTATATTCATGGGCACATTGTTCCAGCTCATCCCTATGATCGCGGATACCGTCCGCGCCGTACCGGAGGATTTACTCAGCGCCGCTTATACCCTGGGCGCCGGGCGCAAAACAGTAATCCGCCGTGTGATTCTACCCGCGATTGCACCGCGAACCATGGATACGCTGCGCATGATGCTCGGCTGGGCATGGACCTACCTTACGGTTTCCGAGCTTGTTGCGGCAAATTCAGGTCTTGGATACAACATTCTGAAAGCACAGCGCTTTTTAAAAACGGATTCGATTTTCGGCGGCATTCTTATCATCGGTATCCTGGGGCTTTTGTGTGACCGGTTGTTTGTACTGGCAAATAAAAAAATCTTCCCATGGGCGGAAGGTGGTAAATGATGTTTGGATTTAAAAAAACAGTGAAACAGGAGACAGAGACCGGCGTCATCGAGGCGCGCATGGGCACAAGCAAAATCGTCGTGCAGAATCTCGATAAGACGTACAGCTCAAAAAAAGGCGACATCACCGCGATTCAGGGCGCAGATGCGGAAATCCTTGAAAATGAATTTGTGTGCATTGTGGGTCCGTCCGGGTGTGGAAAATCAACGCTCCTTCGCATTCTCGCAGGGCTTGACGAGGCGACTGCCGGATCCATCCTCATTGACGACCATCCGATCAGCGGCCCCGGGGCAGACAGGGGCATGGTGTTTCAGTCCTATACGCTTTTCCCCTGGCTTACCGTCGAAGAAAACATCCGTTTCGGCCTTGAAGTGAAAAAAATGCCCAAAGCGCAGGCGGATGAAATTGTAGAACGGTATCTCGATATCATCGATTTGAAAGCCTTCCGCAAAAGCTATTCGAAGGAACTTTCCGGCGGCATGAAGCAGAGGGTCGCGATTGCACGCGCGCTTGCCAACAGCCCCAAGGTGCTGTTGATGGATGAGCCGTTCGGCGCGCTCGATGCGCAGACAAAATCGCAGATGCAGCTCTTGATGCGTGAAATCTGGCAGGTGGAAAAGCCGACCGTTGTATTTATCACGCATGATATTGAAGAAGCGGTGTTTTTGTCAAGCAGGGTATATGTTATGAGCGTGCGCCCCAGCCGTATGGTTGCGGATATACCCATCCTGCTTTCCTATAAACGCGATCTCAGCCTGAAGGAACAGCCGGAATTTTTGAAATACCGGCACCGGATTACAGAGCTGCTCAATTTACAGGCTGACGGCACGCCAGCTTAATTGGACGATTACTTGTGAACAAATACAAATGTATATATAAAAAATGTTTTCTAGGGTTCCACGGGTTTATCCCGGTTTGGTCCGAGAGAAAACTCACGCCATATGGCGCGAACACGGAGGGAGAAAAGCCCGGGAGGACTGAATGTTCTGTACTCCCGAGCTCTTTTTTTAATTTTTTCCAAAACTAAAGCAATTTCAAAATTGAGGCGGAATGTTTTTGTTATCATCTTCCCGTTTCTATTTGAAGTTGCAATAAACAACAATCTAACGATAAAGGAGTGTCTTTTGTGAATACGATATGGAAAACAACGCTCAGACCGGGTGAAAAATGGTCAGGGTTTATCGGGAAAAATAAAATTCTGCGGTTTACGGCACTTGAAGCCGGCGCAAATCTTTCCGTTTTGCTTTACAACCGGCATGCACTACATGAAAAATACAATATGCCCGACACGTTGAAAGCACAGCACACAGCACACCTGACGCGCGGCAACGCCCTTTTCAGCGATAAAGGCAGGGTTCTCGCCGCAATCGTGGAGGACAGCTTAGGCTGGAACGACGCAATCGGCGGTATTACGACAAGAGAAATGACCGACGAGAAATATGGGAAAACCGATTATCAGCATCAGCGCAACGACTGGCTGAGGAGCGGCTATGAAAATTTCATGGTTGAGCTGGAATGCAACGGATTAAACCCACGTGATTTTGTGCCTCCGGTCAATTTGTTTTCTAAGGTATGGTGCGATGAAGCGGGCGACATGCATTACGATGAAACGCATTGTCCGAAAGGGGCGACCGTTTCGCTGCGTACCGAGATGGATGCGCTGCTGCTGCTGTCAAACACGCCAAACCCGATTGACCCCCGTACGCAGTACCCCTCGGTGCCCATAAAGTTTGAAGTGCTTCCGGCAACCCCTGCGGATTCTCTGGACGAATATGTTAATTCATTGCCGGAAATTCGCCGCGCTTACGAAAACACTTGGGATTATTATACCTTGATGGATTAATGGAGGGAAAATAATGAGTACATTTAATAAATGTGAAAGCAAGCGGCTGGAAAAAGACGCGGCTTTCAATATAACGATCGGCGCGGGAGACGGCTATATGCTTGCTTTAAAAAAAGGGCAGGTGCTGCGCATTGTGGATGTGGAGGGCAATCAAGCCGCCGATTCCATGTTCTTTGACGCCGATAACCCGCAGGATCATTACAGTGCGACCGCAACCATCGCCGGGCAGGGGAATATATACCTGAGTACCGGAACCGTGCTTCGCACCGAATCCGGAAAGCCCCTGCTCACCATCGTGGCAGACACCTGCGGGCAGCACGACACCCTTGGCGGCTCCTGCTCCGCGCAAAGCAACACCATACGATATTCGCGCGACATTCAATATATGCACAACTGCCGCGACAGCTTCATGCTGCAGTTGACCCGGTTTAAAGGCGACTATGAAAAAAGGGACCTTGCACCCAATATAAACTTTTTTATGAATGTGCCGGTAACACGGGACGGTGAACTGGAATTTGTGGACGGTGTTTCGGGGCCGGGGTGTTATGTAGAGCTGCGCGCGGACCGGAACTCTACCTATCTTCTGAGCAACTGCCCGCAGTTGAACAACCCGTGCAACGCGTATAATCCCACACCTGTGCAATTGTTAATCTGGAATGAATGAGGAGTTTTATCCATGTTTGATAAGGTACTGATAGCCAACAGAGGAGCCATTGCCTGCCGTATCGAGAGAACCTTGAGGAAAATGGGTATCCACTCTGTTGCCGTATATACAAAGGCAGATCAGGACAGCCTGCATGTTTCAAATGCTAATGAGGCTATCTGCATCGGCGAAGGTCCCGCGCGTGAAAGTTACCTTAACGCTGAGCTTATATTGCAGACAGCGCTGAGAACAGGCGCGAAGGCAATTCACCCCGGGTACGGTTTTTTAAGTGAAAACGCGGATTTTGCGCGCAAATGTTTCGAAAACGATATTGCTTTTATCGGCCCTACGCCGGAACAGATAGAAGTTTTCGGTCTCAAGCACTCTGCAAGAGAGCTGGCGCAGAAGGCGGGCGTTCCGATGCCGCTCGGTACCGGGTTGCTTGAAAATGCGAATGAGGCGGCCGCCGAGGCTTCAAAAATCGGATATCCGGTAATGCTGAAAAGCACCGCGGGCGGCGGCGGCATCGGAATGCGGGTCTGCGCCAATGAGGAAGAACTGCTGAAGGCCTTTGAGTCCGTACGCCACCTTGCCGGAGCGAATTTCGGAAACAGCGGATTGTTCATTGAAAAATATATAACCCGCGCCCGGCATATCGAGGTTCAGATTTTCGGCAGTTTCTCAGGTGAGGTTATCGCCATCGGCGAACGTGACTGCACTGTACAGCGCCGCAATCAAAAAGTGATGGAGGAAACACCCGCGCCCAATCTGCCGCAGTCAGTCAGGGAAAATATGCATGCCGCCGCAGTCAGCATTGCGAAAACAGCACACTACCGCAGTGCCGGAACGGTTGAATTTTTATATGACAAAGACACACAGTGCTTCTCGTTCCTTGAAATCAACACCCGCCTTCAGGTTGAGCATGGCGTAACCGAAGAAGTTTACGGCATCGACCTTGTGGAGTGGATGATCCTTGAGGCCGCCGGTGAAATCGGTCAGCTTGCTCCGCGTGTGGGCAAGCCTTCCGGCTGTAGTATTCAGGCGCGTATCTATGCTGAAGACAGCAGCGCCGGATTCCTGCCCTGCGCCGGAAGAATCGACGGTGTCACATTCTCAGACGAGGCTCGTGTTGAAACATGGATACAGGAAAGCTCGGAAATCACCACGCTGTACGACCCGATGCTCGCCAAGATTATCACACACGGCAAAGACAGGGAAGAAGCGCTCGAAAAATTGAACAGGGCGCTCACTGAAACAAAAATTTACGGAGTCACAAGTAACCTCTATTATCTTCGTACCTTTATCGGACGCGAGGATTATAGAGCGGGTGACCTTTCCACCCATATGCTCGACGGCTTCATGCCTGAAGAGGCGGCAATCGAAGTTCTGGACGGCGGTGTTCAGAGCACCGTTCAGGATTATCCCGGGCGTATCGGCTATTGGGACGTTGGCGTACCGCCGAGCGGTCCCATGGACATGTGGTCGTTCCGCGCGGGCAATCTGCTGCTCGGCAACGACGAAGGCGCTCCGGGGCTTGAGCTGACGCTGCGCGGAGGTAAATACCGTTTCAGAGGGGAAACAACCTTCTGTGTCGCAGGCGCGGATATGCACGCGATGCTTGATGAAACTAATGTTCCCTGCTTTGAAGCAGTGACCGCAAAGGCAGGACAGGTGCTCTCCTTCGGAGAGGCGAAAGAAGGAATGCGCACCTACTTGCTGGTTCAGGGCGGGCTTGACATGCCGCTTACCCTAGGCAGCGCGTCAACATTTACACTGGGAATTTTCGGAGGATACAACGGACGCCCTCTGCGCCCGGGAGATCTTCTGTGCATAAATACGCAGGCAAAAACGGCTCATCCCAACAAATGCCCTGTTAAACAGGAAATCACCCATAAATGGACACTCGGCGTGATTCCCGGCCCGCACTGCACAATTGAATTTTTGCGGTCAGATTATTTAGATCAGCTTGTCGGCGCAAAGTGGGAAATCCACTTCAACAGTTCACGCACAGGTGTTCGCCTTGTCGGCCCAGCACCGAGTTGGACACGCCCCGACGGCGGAGAAGCGGGCTTGCACCCCTCCAATATTCACGATACGCCTTATGCGCTCGGCGCTCTTGACATGACCGGAGATATGCCCATTTTGCTGGGCCCGGATGGACCAAGTCTCGGTGGCTTTGTCTGCCCGGTTACCGTGGCAACTGCGGAGCTTTGGAAAATCGGTCAGCTTCACCCGGGCGATACGGTCGAGTTCCAGCTTATCACCTTAGAGAGCGCGGAGCAGATGCGTAAGGAGCAGGAAGAAGCCTTTGCAGCGCTTGTCGCCGGAACCTCTGCCTCAGTTCGCACAGCTGCGCTCCCCGCGGTTAAAGAGGGAGTCCATTCCGACTGCGCCATTCTTTACAGCGACGGGCAGCAAAAAGATATGACGGTCATCCGCTGCTCGGGTGACCAGAATCTTCTGGTTGAATTCGGAGAAATGGAACTTGACCTGAAAGTGCGCTTCAAAGCACACCTGCTGATGCAGGCGGTCAGGGACGACGGTGACATCCCGATTATCGATCTGACGCCGGGAATCAGGTCGCTTCAAGTGCATTTTGACCCGAATAAAATCGACATAAAGAGCGCAGTTAAAAAACTTGTCACGATCATCGATAATTTGCCGCCCCTCGAATCAGTGAAACTCCCGTCCCGTGTCGTGGAACTGCCGGTTTCCTGGAACGACCCCAACGCACAGCTTGCCATGAAGCGCTATGCGCAAGGTGTCCGCCCCGACGCGCCGTGGTGCCCGGATAATATCGAATTTATCCGCCGGATCAACGGTCTTGAAAGCATACAAAACGTCTACGATATTATTTTCAATGCAACCTATCTCGTTATGGGGCTGGGCGACGTCTACCTCGGCGCTCCTGTCGCGGTGCCGCTTGACCCGCGCCACCGTCTTGTAACAACAAAATACAACCCGGCCCGCATTTGGACGCCGGAAAATGCCGTTGGTATCGGCGGCGCTTATCTCTGTGTTTATGGGGTTGAGGGTCCGGGTGGCTATCAGTTGTTCGGCAGAACCGTACAGATGTGGAACCGTATGCATGTGACCCCCTGTTTTGAAAAAAACAAGCCATGGCTGCTGCGCTTCTTTGACCAGATAAAATTCTATCCTGTTTCACCGGACGAACTTCTTGAAAACCGCGAGGCATTTTTACGCGGACGTTTCAATGTCAAGATAACCGAAACAACCTTTGATCTCGGAGAATATATGCGCTACCTTGATTCCGTTAAAATTGAAGCAGCGCAGGCAAAAGACCGCCAGCAGACTGCCTTTAACGCCGAACGTGAGCGTTGGAAGCAAACAGGCGTAGCAGAATTTGTTTCCGAACAGACCGAGGTTCCCGAGGAAGAGGAGACGCTGCCGGATGGCGCGACACCGGTTAACGCTCAGATTACGGGCAGCATATGGAAGATTCTCGTGGGCGAAGGCGAAAAAGTTGAAAAGGATCAGACACTGGTCATCATGGAAAGCATGAAAATGGAGTTTTCTCAGACGGCAACCGAATCCGGTACAGTCGGGAAGATCTTCGTACATCCCGGCGACGTGGTACATACGGGCCACACGCTTCTTTATACGGAATAACGGCAGGAGGTAGAAGAATGAGCAAAATTCCAGTAAAACTAACCGTTTGCGAACTTAGGGAAAAGTATCTTTCCGGCCAATTAACAGCTTTTGACGTCATTGACGAGATAATCACACGTGCGCAAAGGTTTGAAAATAAAAATATTTTTATCATACCCCCTGAGAAATCAAAGCTTGAGCCATACTTAAAAAAGCTGGAGACACTGGATATTGATACCCACCCGCTTTGGGGTATTCCATTTACAGTTAAGGATAACATTGATGTAGAGGGCTTCCCGACAACCGCCGGATGTCCGGATTATTCCTATATGCCCAATAAAAACGCGGGCGTGGTGCAGCGGTTGATTGAGGCAGGAGCTATCCCTGTGGGAAAAGCAAACCTTGACCAGTTTGCAACCGGTCTTGTGGGGACACGCAGCCCGCATGGCGCGACCCACAATGCGCTTCGGGATGAACTGATAAGCGGCGGCTCGTCCTCAGGCTCTGCCGTGGCGGTAGCGCTGGGCATAAGCTCTTTTTCACTTGGAACGGATACGGCAGGTTCAGGAAGAGTCCCCGCAGCATTGAACGGCCTATACGGTTTCAAACCAAGCTGCGGCGCATGGCCGACAAACGGCGTCGTACCCGCTTGCGCCAGTCTTGACTGTGTGACTGTTTTCGCACATACCATGAAGGATTGTCTTGCGGTGGACGCTGTTGCGCGCGGATTTTTGCCCAGCGACCCGTGGTCGAAAAAAATGCCTCCGGTTACGGTAAAAATGCCAAAAAAGATACTTGTACCGAAGAACATGCCGGAATTTTTCGGCATGTTCGCAGATGAATATAAAAGTGCATGGGAAAAGGCGTTAACTGCTGTTTCTAAATGCAAGCTGCCGATTGAACAAATAGAGCTTTCAGATTTTGAAGAAGCGGCGAAAATTTTATACGGAGGGCCATGGGTGGCGGAGCGTTGGGCAGACCTTGGCGATTTTGTAAAAAGTCATCCAGGGAAAGTGTTCCCTGTAACCGAAAAGGTTTTACGCAGCGGAGAAAAACCAGACGCCGCAAGCCTCTTTAAGGCTATACACAAATTGCAGGCGCTGAAAAGCAAGGTTCGGGGGCTGCTCGCCGATGCTGTTATGATTATGCCGACCGCGGGTGGCACATGGACGATAAAGAACGTGGAGGATGACCCGATTGCTACAAACACGCTGATGGGTTCCTATACCAATCATTGCAACCTGCTGGATTTTTGCGCATGCAGTATCCCTGTTGCTATGGCGGCTGAAAATCTGCCTTTCGGAATCACCGCATTTGCTCTGTCCGGAGCCGAGGGACTAATCGCCGCATTCTCTCAGCAACTCGATTCGTAACCTATATTTATATCAGATTCACTTGAGATATGGAATAGTATACCTATATTTTGTAAATCTCCTATAATTGCAAAAAAATCCTTGACTTTATAGCGAGTATAAGGTTTAAACTATAAACAGGACTAAGGGGTCGAGCGTTTATAACGCCCGATCCCTTTTTGATATCCGCAACAAAATTCTACTAAAGAAGGGAAATCAATATGAAAAAGATCACAGCACTTGCACTGGCAAGCATTATCGCATCAACAATTCTCTTCAGCGGTTGTTCAACACAGCAGAAAGCTGTGCAGTTAAAAACAGTAAATGTCGGTTATAACGCATGGGTCGGTTTTGCCGGACTGTTCGCGGCACAGGATAACGGCATATTCAAGAAAAACGGGCTTGATGTGAAATTGACTTCTTTCAGCAATCCCGGCGATTGCGAAACCGCTCTTGCAAGCGGCAGCTTGGATGTTGCATTTAATACGCTTGATGGGGCAATGATCAGTTATGAACAGCAGAACGCCATTTCTCCAAAGGTTTTCTATTTTGTCGATACATCCAATGGCGCAGATGCCATCGTGGCGTCCAATAGCATAAAAACAGCGGCAGATCTCAAAGGCAAGACGGTTGCCATCTCAGAAGGACAGGTAAACGACTTGCTGCTGCAAAAGGCGCTGGCGAAATACGGCCTGAAAGAATCAGATGTGAAACTTGTGAATATGACCGGTGATATCGCGGGCTCAGCTTTTATCTCCGGCAAAGTGGATGCTGCCGCCACATGGGAGCCGTATATCACAAACGCGGTGAATGCAGGCAAAGGCCATGTTATCTATTCCAGCGCGGATTGCCCGGGTACTATTTTGGATGCAGCCATGATTGCAGAGAAAAACGTGACCTCTACGGATTGGGTGAAATCATTTGTGAAGAGCCTTGATGAAGGTCAAAAGTATGTTTCCGACAACAAAGAAAGCGCGGCGAAAATTGCCGCCAAATACCTTGACACCAGTGCTTCCGACGTGGAAAGCATGCTGAGCAAGGTGAAAATCTATTCTGAAAGCGATAATAAAACGATCATGTCGTCCGGCAATACCGCGGAAAAAACTGTGAACGACCTTAACGACTTTTTCCTTTCGAAAAATGTGCTCAAACAAAAAGTTGACTCATCCGATCTTCTCGACAGCAAGTTTCTGCAATAACGCAGTTTGATGCCTTACGTCTGAAAGGCGAAGCTTTTAGACTGTGCCGTTGAGACGATTATATACAGGGGGTTAATGAAATGCAATTTTCTGATAATAGCGCGCTCTTAGTGATAGATGCGCAAAAAGGGATGCTGATTCCAAAGGATGAACAGCCGATTCCTTGCTTGGACGCTCCGGTATGTATCAAAACAATTGAAGAAGTTCTAAAAATATTCCGCAGCGCAAAACTGCCGATTATCCATTTCCGCGAACTGCATCGTAAGGAAATGGTTGATTTCGGACGGGAATTAGATGGCAGCGAGGGCGTACATTACCTGGAAGGCTCAGAGGAAGCGGAAACGATTGATACTGTCGCCCCGATTGAGGGAGAATTTTCGATACAAAAACGTCGATACAGCGGTTTCTTCGCAACTGACCTTGATCTGCTTCTCAGAGGGCTTCAAGTTGAGCATTTATTTATCGTAGGCTTTCTGACGGATGTCTGTGTACATTACACTGCGGCGGACGCACACCAGTATAATTACCATATACATGTGATATCGGACGCGGTGCGGGGGTCGAGCTGGGAAGCTCATGATGCCGCGCTAAGAGCCATTGAGTATCTGCAACAAGGTTCGGTCATTACTTTGTCCGACCTCAAAATCTGATTATATCTATAGCAACAATATATGGGATGGTTTTCCCCCGCCGGAGGCGTGGAAAAACAAAAACAAATCCTCTTATCTAAAGATTGCTATAAAGTGGGCGTTGCATCGTAATGGTGTTTCGCCCGCAATTTTTTTGAATAGTAAAATAATGAGGGAGTAATGAATATGGCTTTAAAGCAGTTGGGCAAGTTTGTTTCGTATTCTCCTTTCGGAATAAACGACAGGCCCAATATTGGACTGATAAAAGGCGGGAAATGCAGTTTAGCCGTAGACAGCGGCAATTCCGAGAACCAGGCAAGGCTTTTTCTAACAACCGCCGAAGAAACCGGACAGAAACCGGATTATCTCGTTCTTACGCATTCTCATTGGGATCATGTATTTGGCGCGTACTATTTTAATGCGAAAACTGTATGCCAAACGAATACGGAAATAGAAATGAAAAAAATGGCCGCACTCGATTACAGCGACGAAGCTTTGAATTTGCGAGTAAAACTTGGCACGGAATCGGTTTTCTCCCGAAATAATATCAAAAACGAACACCCGACAAGAAGCAGTTTCCCTTTTCCTCAGGTAGATTTAACATTTACAGATTCTATTGCCATACATCTGGGTTCCGTTGATTGCATAATCAAATATATTGAATCCATACATCACGCAGGTTCGTGCACGGTATACGTTCCGCAAGACAATATTCTTTTCCTTGGCGACTGTTTATGGATGAACATGTCTGTGCCTAACTGGTATTACTCGATTCCAAAGCTTTATACGCTTTCAAAGGAACTGAAAGCATACGACGCGGACTATTACATTGATTCCCATTGCGAACCGATTCCGAAAGAAGCTCTGTTTGCCTGGCTAGACGGGATGTGCTATGCCTCGGAGCTTGCCATACGGCTTAAAGGGGATAAAGCAGCGATTCTCAGAGAAGTTGAACTAAAAAGGATATTTGAAAATTTGGAATTTATACCGCTTGAGATGGTTATTGATGCGCTTGCACAGGGAGCAAGCATGGAACAATGATTGAAGTCACTACAGTACAGTTGGCCAATATTGATCTCCAATCCGAACTGCACGCAGCCAACACATGTCTTTTTATACCGAATAGATGTCTTTTTATATTGAGATGCGAAATGCCTATTGTAAATCACTAAAATACAGTGTACAACAAGAAAAAACACCTCAAACGTGCTCAACTTCGCAGCCCCGACTTACGAATAAATAAAAAGGAGTGAAGAGTTCAAAGAGAATAAGCTGAGATTCACCCGACAATGATCCGGTATCCACCTTCACACAGTTCACGAGCACTTGGTGTATGCCACGGTGGCAAGGTTCCCATAACAAATTTGACGGTGTTGAATTCCACTTTTTCACTTTCAATTTATTCTAAGGCGTTTTTATGACAAATCAAACCGATATGAAGTTATTTGCGCAGCTTTGCATGCAAAGGAATTGACTTTTAGTAAGGAGGCTTAAAATGGAGACTTCAAAACAGAAGACGGTTTTTGGCATTGTCGGCGGAGGCTGGAGAGCCGGGTTTTTCCTGAAAATTGCACAGGAACTTCCGGATAGATTCGGTGTTTGCGGTGTTGTCACCCGCAGCGCCGAAAAAGGGCAGGCGCTTGAACGGCAGTGGGGGGTAAAAACCTACCGTACTGTTGCAGAGCTTTTAAAGCAAGAAAGCCCCGGATTTGTGGTCGTGTCAGTTTTAAGGGAGGTGGCTCCCGGCTTCATTGAAGAGCTCGCCAAAAACGGCGTGCCGGTTCTCTCGGAAACACCGCCTTGCCTTGATCTGGACGGGCTTCTTCGACTCAACAAACTCACGGAAGCCGGGGCGAAAATTCAGGTGGCTGAGCAATATCCTCTGCAGCCTCTGCTCAGTTCGCAGATCGCTGTGGCAAATTCGGGTATGCTCGGAAGGATATCTGAGACGCAGGTTACGCTCTGCCACGACTATCACGCTGTAAGCCTGATTCGGAAATTGCTAGGCATCGGTTTTGAAAATGCCGAAATCAGTGCTT
>DBTI01000232.1 GCA_002306975.1 Ruminococcaceae bacterium UBA1320 | reverse complement strand
TGGCAGTTGACGATTTGCGTAAGTATTTTTCAAAAAAACTACGTGCTTTTGACAGGGAGCAATGCAATAAAAACGACCCAGCCTTAAGAGAATTTCTCTATGATATGAAAAACGGTCGGCTCACCGATGCTGGTCAACAAATCATGGGGACGGCCAAGCCGGATGCGGACGGCATACGTTTTACAGAATGGCTTGCGCAAAGCGGTTTTACCGTCTTTTTGTGTACCGACAGAGATCTTCGTATCGCGTACCATGAAACAGAAAAATGGCTGAAAATGCAGCGAACGCGATACGATGGTCTATTTGCAGCGGATGATCCGATTGAGTTTTGTCAACAGATCGGCGCGCAGTATTTTTTATTCGGCATGCCGGATCGCGAGACAGCGCCGGAGTCACGGCTTAAGCTTTTTTGTTTTTCTGCAACCGAAGCGAAAAATTCTGCTTACGCCGGTCAGACAATTGATTTTGAAAATATTGGGGGCGTGAAGCGGTGGATTCAAAAAAGCAACTGCTGAACGCGTTTTATTCGACGATTGACAAAAGCCAGTTTAAAATCGAAACAAAAGAATATTTGCCGGAGCTTCTTGACAGCCGGAAAACGGATGCGGTCTTCCAATATGGCGAATTCAAAAACGGTATATTTAAATATCGTTTTTCAAATTCCGACGCGAAATTTTTTGACCAGTGTCTTGAAGATCATCTCAGCGCACGGTCAAACCTTTGCTGTTACCTTGACCCTAATGCGAATAATCTATTCGTATTCAATCTTGATACCTTCGAGAAACTCGGGGAGGTGGACCGTTGCGCGGAACTCAAGGCGTTTGCAACTGCTCTTTCAGATATATTGTTCAGGCTTGGCCTTAGGCCGTTGATTCTCCGTTCGGGGCACGGGTACCATTTCTGGTGCAGGCTGGCAGCCCCGGTCGAAAATCACAGACTCCGGGCGCTAATGGATGCCGTTGTGGAAGTGGCTGTTTTACGTTTGACTGCGGCGCGGATTGATCTTGGCAAGCTGCAATGCATCTGCTACCCAAGAGTCAATACAAATGATGTATCCATCCGTCTTTTTGGAAGCAGGCACGCTGTAACTGGCCGGTTTTGCGGCGTCGTCGAAAAGATCGGAGAAAACAGGGCGATTTTGGGCGATGCGGAATCCTGGCTCTGTTTTGAACAATTCATGAATCGAACCTCTTTAGATTCGTCGCAGTTTGCGCGTGCGCTCGGTTGCGCAAAAGAGCTACGCACTCTTATTAAATAAAAAGCGGGCGATGACAATGATGCTAACAATCGCGTATACAGAGCTCAATCTATTCGCAATTGTTGTTTTGGCACTGATTTTTGTAAATAACTATCATCACGGCGATATCCATCTTTTCGAACAGAAGCTCTTTTGGGCTCTGCTCTGTTCCAACGCGGTGATTCTCGTCATGGATTCGTTGCAATGGCTGCTTGATGGTGTTCCGGGCAAAGCCAGCAGAACGGTATTGCTGATTGCCACAGTCCTTTACTACATCCTGAATCCGTTGCCCTGCTTTTTCTGGAACCTCTATGCGGATTATAAAATTCACAAGGATGAGAAGCGACTACGGAATTTTCTGTTTCCGATGTCTCTACCTTTCCTTGTCAATTTGGTTTTTTCTGTATTGAGTGTTGGCGGCGGATATCTCTTTTATCTTGATTCGCAGAATTTTTATCATAGGGGCAAACTCTTTTTTATTTTGGCTTTGTCCTGCTATATCTATATGACTTCCACAATGGTCGTTGTCATCGCAAAAAGAAAACGGATGCAGAAAAAGACGTTTAAATCATTGCTGTTGTTTGCAGTATTTCCCTCTGTTGCCGGAATCATACAGTCGTTTGTCTATGGTCTGTCGCTCATTTGGGTGTCCATGACCATTTCGATCCTGATGGTCTATCTGAGTATACAAAACAATCAGATGTATACTGATCATTTGACGGGGCTTTGCAACCGCAAGCAGCTTGACAGCTATCTGCATGAATGGTCGAAGAAAAAAGGCGCAAAATCGCTTGCCGGCGTTATGATCGACATCGACGCGTTCAAAACGATTAACGACAGGTGGGGGCACGACGCCGGCGACGAGGCGCTTGTCGAAACAAAGAAAATCCTTGAAAAAACTTTTAAAAAGGATGATTTGATCTGCCGATATGGCGGAGACGAATTTGTCGTCATTTCTCTTATTAACGATCAGTCCGAGCTTGAAAAGAACATTCACAAACTGCGCGGAAACGCCGAACAGTTCAACCAGCAGCGCTCTGTGCCGTATCAAATAAATTTCAGCGTCGGGTGTGATCTTTACGATCAAAGCAGTGGTATGACTTTTGCGCAGTTTTTTAAAAAAATCGATCAGTTGATGTATACGAACAAGCGAAATAAATCAAAAAAATCAATTTAAAACATTGCCGCAGCCTTTATGGATGCGGCAAAATACATTTTGTAGGTTTTTACATGTTGAATAGAACTGAAAACGCTTTCAGACTTGGTCGAATTCCTCACATGCCTTGAATCAGCTCCATGAGCTCCTGCGCGTGCTGTTTCTCGTCCTCGCTTGTGTCAAGTGCGATCTTTTTCAGGCAGCGGTCGCCTACCTGTTGGCCGAACATACGGTATTTTACA
>DBTI01000183.1 GCA_002306975.1 Ruminococcaceae bacterium UBA1320 | reverse complement strand
TGCAAAAAGGTTACAAATCTGTTACGATATAGATGTGCTATGAGAAGAAATTCTCGTATTTGCGGCTTTACCTTTGCGTGGTGGAGCCGCTTTTTCAATTTCTTTTGAATATTTTTGTCTTTAGAGGGCATATTAAATTTGTGCTACAAAAAACTTTCCCTGTATTCTGCCGCTCCGTTATGGGGCGGCTTTTCTATTCCCCAGCAAATACACGTTATAAGAATAAAGGAAGATGTGCTTTCATATATGTAGCATATCAATAGTTGAGGGGGAGTTTTCATGGCACCAACAAATAACAATGTAATTTACAAAGGGTATGCCGACTCTTCCCCCTATCCTGCTATTAAGGTCTCATCTCCCAACAAGCAATATGCTGATCTCTTAATGGACGATTTCGCAGGACCCAAAGGTGAATTCACCGCTATGAGTATGTATTTTTATCAGCATTACATTGCAAGTTACGAATCAGGAGATTATGGCGTAATGGTAATGCGTATCGCCATAGCCGAAATGCATCACATGGACATTTTGTCCGCAGTCATTCGCCAACTAGGCGGGAACCCGGTATTTCGCGGCGGCTCGAATTCAGGAGGGAAATATTGGACTTCACGGAATATCGTTTACAGCCATGACCTGTGCAAAAGTCTACAAATTGCCTTGCAAGGAGAGACGGGCGCCATTGAAAGTTATGAAAATCACATCAAGATGATAGATGATCCATACATAAAAAACATCCTAGAAAGAATCATCTCAGATGAAAGACTCCACAAAAACTACATTGCTCAAATGATCACAACATATTGTAAGTAACCCATCTGTGCAGCACTCTCGCGGCTGTTTAGTTGGCAATTGCACTCGGCAGCCTTGATTCGTGCTATGTAATAGATGTTGTCTCCTCCCTTTGTGGCCTTTTGTTCTATCGTGAATTCACTTCCATATGATATTATACAGATTTGATCTTTATTTATGCCGGTTCCGTTCGATTTGAGAGATAATCGGACATGACCTCGCCGGCGTGCTTCATCATCTTTTGGTCGCATTCCAACTGCTCGGCTTCGGGCATAAATACAGTCCTTTGAATGGGCTTGAACTTGAAAGTGCCTTTCGGGGACGGAACCTGCTCAAATACAATTTCTTCCCGGCTGCGCACTGAGCTGTCTCCGGATTGATTGATGATGTAGCTTATGCCTGTGAAAGTAAACGACTCCCTGGCTGCCATGGTGATCACCTCCGCTTTATGTGTATTCGTGCCGCGGATTGTCCTATGTATCAGTTTTTCCTTCTGCCAGAAATAACCAGGATAACTATTTGATGGTACGGTGAAAGATGGAAGCAAAATATTGGATTTATTTAAACCACTAATATAAAAAAATTCCCCACGCCTTTATCAGCGTGGGGATAACTTTCTTAGGGAGGAAGTCTCATGAAAATAGCAGCTGCTTATATTCGTGTATCGACGGAAGACCAAACCGAATACAGCCCTGACAGCCAGCTGAAGATTATTCGGGAGTATGCAAAGAAAAATGACATGATCCTCCCGGATGAATTTATTTTTGTGGATGAAGGGATCTCCGGACGCAAAGCGGAAAAACGACCTGCTTTTATGCGTATGATCGGTACTGCCAAAAAAAAGCCGAAACCTTTTGATGTAATCCTCGTGTATGCCCTCTCCCGCTTCGCCCGCAACCGGGAAGACAGCGTCGTCTATAAGCGTATGCTGCGCAAGGATCTCGACGTTGAGCTGATCAGCACCTCGCAGGATTTCGGGAATGATAAGACATCTATTCTGATTGAAGCGCTCCTGGAGGCAATGGACGAATATTACAGCATCGACCTTGGCGAGAACGTAAAGCGGAGCATGGCTGAAAAAGTTTCGCGTGGGGAACCTGTATCTATACCTGCCTTTGGATACGAGATAAAAAATAAGCAATATGATATCAATCCCGATACTGCTCCGCTCGTGAAGATGATATTTGAAGACTATATTAATGGTACAGGGTACCGGTCTATTGCTGCCAAGCTTAATACGATGGGTATCCGGACAAAGCGCGGCGGGCTATGGGAAAACCGCACTGTGGAATATGTCCTGCGCAATCCGGTCTATATTGGGAAAATCCGTTGGAACCCTGACGGCCGGACAGGTCGAAACTATACTGATCCGAACTTAGTTGTCATCGCGGGCAGTCATGAGCATCTGATTGATGATAACACCTGGAAAAAAGCTCAGGACCGTATGGTCCAAAACAAATTCATGTATGGCAAGTTTTCCGGCCAGAAAAAGGCACCCGGATTTATGTTGCAAGGATTGGTTAAGTGCAGCAACTGCGGCAGTACTTTGACCAGAATAGGCGGAACATCGATGCAGTGCCAGGCATACGCGCACGGTAAATGTAATGTATCACATGGCATCACTATAAAAAAGCTTGAGGAAATGGTTCTGGCCATGATCGATCTTAACCTCAAATTCGGAGAACTCAATCTGGTTCAAAAGGCTGCGCCGAAATACGAATATGAGTCTGCCGCCATTGAAAAGCAAATCATCCGTGAAAGGCAGAAGCTGATCCGCGTCAGGGATGCATATGATAACGGTGTTGATACTCTCCAGGAGTACGGGACCAATAAACAAAGAATAATGGATAAGATAGAACAGCTTGAATCAGAAAAGCCGGTTATCAAAGATCCCTGCACAGATGAACTTGTGAAAAAGTTCCGAAATTACCACAGAAGTACAATGAAAGTACTGCGTGATGAGAATGCCGGCCTTGAAGAGAAGAACAAACTGCTCCGAGCCTTTGTAAGCAAAATTGTATTTGACAAGGCAAATAGTCAGGTACAGGTTTTTTATTACCTATAAAAGTATAACAAGGTGGTATATGGAGGTCCGGATGGTGAGCTTGGGGCTTCTCTTCGCTATTTAAGCCAGCGCTACAGCATGCCCTATCCGGAGTTAAAGGCCATTCTTACAGATGTAGGTATATCCGTTGCGGAAATGCACCCCCTGATGGGACAAGGGTTTGTGGGTCATGAAGTGCGCCCTAACTGTGACCATACATCGGTATCGGAAATGTTCCTCACGAAATGTACAAGCTGTGTGGAAGGTATATCCGTTGCGGAAATGCACCTGCCGCTAAATTCTATGACGGACAAGCCTTATTCGGGCATTCTGATTCATACGGTTCGTTCTAACGAAGTGCTTGCACGGTATAGTAAAAAGAATCAGTTTGACAAAGACATTGCGCCTAAGAAAAAAGAAAGCCGCCACGAAATAACCATCAGGATTTTCGTTTAGCAGCACGGCTTTCAATATTTTCTTTTATTTGCTCCATCTGCGAGGTTGTAAGAAGATTTCTTTTTACGAGAGATTGCAGCATGGCATTTTGCATACATAACAAGAAGTCGGCGTTTTCGATGGGGTCGATGTCTGGAATCTCTTCACCCACATAGACCCAATTACGTGGCTTCATACGATTGCACCTGCTTTAAATCAGCTTTTGGTGCAGTATATGAAGCCATATTTTGTCCGTATTACTTGTTTAAACTATAGAATCAATTGACCCTGCTTGTCCGGGTGGCAATAGAGCTGAGTTCTAATATTAAAACACAGACTAGCCCTTTCATGTTTTTTCGTTTCAAATCTGAGGTAGTCCATGTTTTTGTATGCAACCGGGATTGCATACAGGTTGTCCATAGTTAAGCTCCTGCTTGTCCGGGTGGCAATAGAGCTGAGTTCTAATATTATAACACAGACTAGCCCTTTCATTTTTTTTGCGTTTCAAATCTGAGGTAGTCCGTGTTTTTGTATGCAACCGAAATTGCATACAGGTTGTCCGAGGTTCAACCACTGCCTGTCCGCAACGCATATCACTGCGATCCCGAAATCAATAACAGCATGGGCAACAATGGAAATAATTCGGGTGCTGTACCTCACGAAGCATCCTCTTTGCAAACAGTGCAGAAAAGAGTGACGGCTCACGCCTGCCGCCGAAGTACATCATATCATTGCGGTTGCAGACGACGACTTTGATGCGGAAGAAAATCTGATGGCACTGTGCAAGTCTTGCCATTTTCGACTTACCATTGGAAGAAATGCAAAAGAGGAAAAAAAGTGATTTTTTACCGACTGTTCAGATAAGATATTCCAAATTCTATAAATCTTTTTCTGATTGGTTTATAAATACTGACAGTGGCATGCAAGCAGCATAAATATACTGTTTACATGCTCATTTTTATCTTGTAGATTTTTCTGCTTAAGTATATAATAATTTTGTAGAGAAAGTACGATTAATTGTATTTTTCTACGGCACTGTACTGAATATGGGACATATGATTTGCTAAAATGATAGAAGATAAGAATAGGATGAAATAGATGGTTCGCAAAGAATATAGCGCGGGAATGGTAAAGCTCTCTTTTTGGTTTGCCGAGTTACGAAAAGTCATTGAACTTCTAAATTCCGGAAAATCAATCGATGAAATTAAACTGCTTAGCATAAAAGAAAATATATTTTCAGCACCGACGGCAGCAAGGGCTACTCAAATATTTAACTCCGTCTCTACTCGTGTAAGTTGCCTTGACGAAAGCTTTTACAAATTGTTTTCGGGAAGTGATATAGCCACGCAGAAAATTATTGCTCTTATTGCGATCATGAATACGGACAGTCTCTTTTTTGATTTTATGTATGAGGTATTCCGCGAAAAGCTAATTATAGGCAGTGAAATACTTACCGACAGTGATATTCGCATTTTCTTCAAAAACAAACAGTTGCAGAGTGAACAAGTTGCCGGTTGGCAGGATTATACCCTTCATCGGCTCGGCACCTGCTACAAAACCATGCTGGCGGAGTCTGGCGTGGCAGACCGCTCTTCCGGCGACCGGAAACTACTGAAGCCGATATTGGATATCTCGTTGGAAAACTGTTTGAAAGATCACGGTATGAACCTATTTATTCATGCATTGACAGGAGTGAGATAATGTCCGGTTTGGAAAAGCGGCTTGATGCCGCCGAAAAAAAGATAAAAAGCCCTTCATTTAGAGAAAATACTGGACGCGCGAATGAAGTGAATTTTTGGGTATTCGACTACCCTCCCGAAGAAGAACAAACGGTTCGAAAACGAATTGAAGATATGAAAGTCAACAACCGCAAAGGGTTTGAGGGATTTAAACTGGTAGTCTTTGATTTATACGACATTGTCATTGACACCTTGGAGCAGGAAGGCTTCATGGAACAGTGCTTTGCGTTTGAAAAGCGAAAAGGCATGGGGCGCATCGTCAAAGCGGTCGGAAATCTGCTGCAAATTAACGATGATGAAAGTTATATTGTAAAATATATCAAGGAACGCACATCGACGGACGCGGTTGTGCTACTGACCGGCGTAGGANAATGCTACCCGGTTCTGCGTTCGCACAAGGTGCTGAACAACCTCCATCAGGCGATTGACCGTGTGCCGGTTGTTATGTTCTATCCGGGCAAATATGACGGGCAGGAACTGCAGCTTTTTTCAGAAATTAAAGATGACAACTATTACCGCGCATTCCGTTTGGTTGATTAGTTGGTACAGGAATGCTCGATTTAACAAACAAATCACCAATTGAAGGGGACAAATAAAATGCTGATCAAAGAAATGTTTGTAAAGGCGATTGACAGGGATATAAAGGGCGTTATCAAGGTAGGACAGGCCGACGATGAAAACGTCAGTCAGGAACTTGAGGAATATGTGGTAACCCGCGAGCTGCAAAAGCACTTTGCAGATTTCTTTGCCAGCTATAAAAAGGGCGTCAATGATTATACGGATAAAATGGGCGTGTGGATTTCCGGCTTTTTTGGAAGCGGTAAATCTCACTTCTTAAAAATACTCTCTTACTTATTGGAAAACAAAGAGGTTAATGGTAAAAAGGCCATTGATTACTTCATTGACAACGGCGTTACCGGTGGCAACGCAAAGATTTCCGACCCGATGGTGCTGGCTGATATGAAGCTGGCGGCAAGCATTGCGGAGGAAACCGATGTTGTTCTGTTTAACATTGATTCGAAGAGCGAAATGACCGGAAAGCAGTCAAAAGACGCCATTGTTTCCGTGTTTCTCAAGGTGTTCAACGAAATGCAGGGATTCTGCGGCTCCATCCCTTTCCTTGCCGATTNGGAGCTGAATCTTGTCGAGTCCGGACGATATGGGGAGTTTAAATCCGCATTCGAAGCGCATTACGGCAAGCCATGGGAAGATTCCCGCCACAAATTTGATTTTATTCAGGACAGCGTCGTCGATGTTCTCAGCAACATGGGCTTTATGAGCGAAGCGGCTGCCCGCAATTGGTGCGAAAAGGCCACGGAGCCCTACCAGATCAGCATTGAGAATTTCGCGAAACTCGTAAAAGAATACATAGACCGCAAGGGCGGAAACCATCACGTCGTCTTTCTGGTGGATGAAATTGGGCAGTACATCGGTGACGACTCCAAACTGATGCTGAACTTGCAAACGGTCACGGAAGATCTCGGAACAGCCTGCCGGGGCAAGGTGTGGGTGATTGTGACAAGCCAGCAGGATATTGATTCCGTAACAAAGGATATGGGGCTGCGCAGCAATGATTTTTCCAAGATTCAGGGACGCTTCGATACCCGCCTGTCGCTTTCCGCCGCAAATGTGGACGAGGTCATCAAAAAAAGAATTCTTGAGAAGAAACCGGCAGTCAGTGAAACCCTGCGGCTTCTTTATGAGCAAAAGTCAACGATATTGAAAAACCTGATTGTGTTCAACGATGGGATAGAAAAGAAGCTCTATACCGGCGATAAGGATTTTGCGTCCATTTACCCGTTTGTACCCTATCAATTCAATTTGCTGGGCAGTGTGCTGACTTCAATTCGCACACATGGTGCTTCTGGTAAGCATCTTTCAGACGGTGCCCGTTCCATGCTCGCGTTATATCAGGAATCCGCTATGACACTGAAAAGCAATGAAATCGGCGCGCTGATTCCATTTTATTTGTTTTATGACGCGTTGCATCAGTTCTTGGATCACAGCCACAGCGGTGTAATTATCGGTGCTTTGGATAATGATTATATTAACCCGGATCACAAGGATAACTGCTTTGCTGTCAACGTGCTGAAGACACTTTTTATGATTAAGTATGTCAAAGAAATTGTGGCGAACGTTGACAATATCACAAGCCTGATGATTAACGGCATCGACACCGACCGCATCGAACTGAAAAAGAAGGTTGAGGATGCTCTTAAGGTTCTGGTCAATCAGACGCTGGTGCAGAAAAACGGCGATCTCTATGTCTTTCTGACCGATGAGGAGCAGGAAATCAACCGTGAGATTGATGGACAGAACATTGAGATGACCAACGTAATTGATAAAATTGCCGAATTGATTTTTGATGATATTTATAAAGAGAGCAAATACCGCTACTCCGCATTTGGCGGCAGATACAACTTTTCCTTTAACCAGATTGTCGATGATCATTTTTACAAATCAAATCAAAATTATGATATCGGAGTCCGTGTGCTGACACCGAGTTCCGAGTACGCAAGCGACGAAACCACGCTGCGCATGATGTCCGGTCAGGGCAAAGAGGTGCTCGTGGTTTTGCCGAACGATTCCGCTTTTATGGAGGAATTGCGCGCTTCGCTTAAAATCGAAAAATATCTGCGTCAGCCCGCCACCAGCACACTGACAAAATTTGAGCTGATCAAAGAAGCCAAAAAGGTAGAAATGCGTGAACGGAGCGCGAACGCTAAGCTTTTCCTGACCGAGGCGATGAAAAATGCGGAGATTTATGTAAATGGCGACAAAGCGCAAATTACATCCAAGGATGTTGCAACCCGCGTGGGTGACGCGCTGGGCAAGCTTGTCACGACCGTTTATCACAAGTTGCCCTATATTGACACACCGATGAATGAAGCGAATATTCGCACGCTCTTTAAGCCGTCCGCACAGCAGTCGCTGACACTGGGCGGCGGCGAGGAGCCGAATA
>DBTI01000267.1:31174-52902 GCA_002306975.1 Ruminococcaceae bacterium UBA1320 | reverse complement strand
GCACCTCCCTTTTTTTAAGGCAATAATTCAATTTTTAACATCGTCAATTAAAATATAATTGCTATAATAAGAATATCTTGAGTGGTATGATAGTAGTTTGATTATTATGTAATCGACATATTCACCCATGATAACATATTTAATTTTACAGTATAGGATATTTGTTGTCAATGAAATAAAACAGCATGATTTCAAAAATGAGAATACAAAATTACATGCTTAAATTTCAAAATGCATGCGAAAAAGCCGCAATCCATAACGGGTTACGGCTTTTCCACAGATATAAACAAAATACCCTTATTAAAAAACAGTTTTCAAATGACTACAATATCGCTTCCGCCGCCGGTTATACATCTTCCGCCTTCCGGCGTAACAATATAGGTATCCTCAACGCCAACCATACCGATTTTTTTGATGCCCTTTTTAGGTTCCAGCGCAATCACCATGTTTTCGGCGAGCGGATAATTAAAACCATACGCGATCACCGGCGGTTCATCAATATTAAGCCCGATTCCATGACCTAAAAATTTAACCTGCCTGCCCCCAAAGCCCATAAAGTTCTGTTTAAAATCATCACTCAATTCGCCCATAACAGCGTTATGGATTTCAGAGGGTATCGCGCCGGGTTTTAAGAGGCTTGCCAGCCGGCTTTGCACCTCTATGCATTCCCGGTGTGCTTTGATTGTTTCTTCGTCCGGTTTGCCGCCAAACATATAAACCTGAGTTTTATCGCTGTGATATCCGTTCATGCCAAAGCCAATATCTACAAAGACCAAATCGCCTTTTTTTAACTTTCTTTCACGGCTTCCAACAAGCGGAACGGCAGGGCACATTCCATATGCTCCGCCGGGGCCGTCGAAGCTGGTTGGGTATAACGAGCTTTCCCCAAAACCGATCTGCCCCACAACCATCTCGGTCTGAAACATGGAAAACCGGCACACTCCATGGTATCCGTGTTTAATCATTTTTTCAAAAAGCACCGCGACAAAATCAGCCTCGCTCATCCCCTCTTTTAAGAGCGGCGGCACAATATTCTGCAATAAATCGTTATGCTGTTTTCCCGAACGCTCCATCCAGTCAAGCTCATATGGTGTCTTTATCGCTCTTACAGAAAGCACAACCTTGTCAAGCGAGTTTATTTTCCCCATATTGAAGTGCTATTTCAGCCTTTTTACTATTTCCAGCGTTGCAATTTCGGTTTCCAAATAAGTATTGCCGCATTCAGTGCCTGCGACCTGCGCCGCATCGCGATAGCTTTCCATTGGAAAAATATCGGTTAAAGGTGACTCATCCTTTGCCCGCTCCAAACTTCTGCGGACAAAATAGAGCGCTTTCCCGCTTTTTTTGATAATCAACAGTCCGTCCTGCATAGTTCCCGTGAAATAGTATTGATTTATTTTGCTTAGTATTATCGCAGTGTCCCAAGAGGGGACTGCTTGATTCATAGCGGAACAAAATCTTGAAAGGCGGCTTTCCAGTTCAATTCTGGTTATATCCTTAAACACTTTCTACCTCCGAATTACAATAGCCTATCAACGATTATGATGATATCCCCCGCCCCCGGCAAAAGAGATAACAAAAATACGCTGTTTTAATTCTGCAATTGCTGCAGTATGCTATCAATATTTTAACCCGCATTGTTTTAAAATACAAGAACCCACATACCGCGAAAAATTATCGCTGCATCCGGGTTCATAGAAAATTATAGTCTTACCGCAAACTGGCTCAAGCCAATGTCTTTGTAAACTCCATGTATTCGTCGAATGTAGAGACCCTGTCGATACATCCTTCATCTTTAATCTCTATTATTCTGTTTGCCACCGTCTGAATGAATTGATGGTCATGGGAGGAAAAAAGGAGCACGCCTTTAAAATCCGTAAGACCGTTGTTCACCGCGGTGATCGACTCTAAGTCAAGATGATTCGTCGGCTGATCCATAACCAATACATTTGCTCCGAACATCATCATGCGCGAAAACATGCAGCGCACCTGTTCGCCGCCGGAAAGCACACGCACCGGTTTTTGCACATCATCACCGGAAAACAGCATGCGTCCCAAGAAACTGCGCAGATAGGTATCTGTGAGATCTTTTGAATATTGCCTCAACCAGTCTAATATGCTAAGCTCACAGTCGGCAAAAAACGAGGAACTGTCCTTTGGGAAGTAGGACTGTGAAGTTGAAACTCCCCATTTAAACCAGCCTGAATCCGGTTCAAGTTCACCCATTAGTATTTTGTAGAGCGTCGTAATTGCCGTTTCATTATCACCCACAAAGGCGATTTTATCCCCTCTGTTTGCCTTGAACGAAACATTGTTCAGCACCTGTTCGCCGTTTATTGATTTGCTGATATTTTCTACCGTTAAAATTTCTTTGCCCGGTTCTCTGTCCATCTGAAAGCCTATAAACGGATATCTGCGTGAAGATGCAGGCATATCCTCAAAGTTTAACTTATCAAGCAGCTTCTTGCGGGAGGTAGCCTGCTTTGCCTTTGATTTATTTGCAGAGAATCTTGCTATGAAGTCCTGAAGTTCCTTTGCTTTTTCCTCGCTCTTTTTGTTCTGGTCACGCATCATCTTTTGAATCAGCTGGCTGGATTCGTACCAAAAATCGTAATTGCCCACATACATTTTAACTTTAGAATAGTCTATATCAACAATATGGGTGCAAACGGTATTCAAAAAATGCCGGTCATGCGATACAACGATGACCGTTCCGGGAAAATCGAGCAAAAAATCCTCCAGCCATTCAATCGACTCGATGTCCAGATGATTTGTAGGCTCATCCAAAAGGATTATATCGGGCGAACCGAAAAGCGCCTGTGCAAGCAGAACCTTTACCTTGTGTTTTCCGTCAAGCTGGTTCATTTGCATCTGAAGCATTTCGGCATCTATTCCAAGGCCCTTCAGCAGCTTTGAAGCCTCTGACTCCGCCTCCCAGCCGTTAAGTTCGGAAAATTCACCCTCAAGCTCGGCTGCGAGAATTCCGTCCTCATTTGAGAAATTTTCCTTTGCATATATAGCGTCTTTCTGCACCATGATTTCATACAGACGCGGGTTCCCTTTTATTATTGTGTCGAGTACTGTAAACTCATCAAAAGCAAAATGATCCTGCTTCAAAACAGACATGCGTGTTTTTTCCGCAATGACTATTTCACCGGTGGAGGTTTCCAGATCTCCGGACAGGAGTTTTAAAAATGTAGATTTTCCGGCGCCGTTTGCCCCGATAACTCCGTAACAGTTGCCCTGGGTAAACATAAGGTTACAATTTGAAAATAAATTAGTTCCGTCGAAGTTTAAGCTTACATTAGATACGTTTATCATTTCTACCTCGATTTTTAATATGTGAAATATTTTACCGCATCAACAGTTTTTATAGCCCTCCGAGCACAAGAAAGAATCCCACAAACGGCTTGACTTAGCCATTTATGGGACCTTTTACTGGCTGTATGGGCAGGACTCAGCCCTGTGGCATCCGTGTATTTAACACACTTGTTAAAAATGTGATAGTAAAATCACCATATTAGAGCAAATAATCAAACTTGATTGTCATCACGTTAAATGGTTTTTGAAAAAACTAATTTCAAACCGATTATAATCATATCATAATTATGATAATTAATCAAGGTCGTTTCTTTGCACTTTGTAAAATTTTACTTTTGCATCAGGCACTTCGTCAATTTGTTTTACTGATTTGATCATCAGTCACATTGTTGTCAAGATAAACTTTTGAGTAAAACGTCCTTACCTCTTTGTTGAGGTCGAAGGTTACTTTATCCGGGTAAAGCGTTTTCGCCGTCCATAAAAGACCCATTAATGATTGTGTGCGGTCAAGCATTTCATATTTGGTCGAAGCGTACACGCGCTTATTTTTCACGGCAGTGACGTCCTTCCACGCGGCACTTGATAAAATCTCGTCACGCCCTTTGGCGTCTTTCGTGATAATCACATCCGGATTCCACTTTAAAATTTCTTCCATTGAAATCGCGATGCTCTCATTTGTAGCGTCCGATGCTTTGGGTGGATTTGCTTCCATGTAGCTCACACCGCCAGCCAAACTGATAATTGAAGCCATGATGGTTTTAGGCCCTACGGTGTTCGAAATTGGGGACTGGGCATAATAGACTTTCAGCTTATCTTTATCCGCAATCTTGTCAGTCTGGTCGGTAACCATTTTCATGGTGCTATCCCAATAATCCCCGAGTTCATTGCCCTCTTTTTCGTTGCCGACAACTTTGCCGACAAAGCGCCATGAATCCGCAAGGTCATGCAGTGTATCCTTTGATGCCGCTACTACAGGCACATTGAAACTCCTCTGCTCTGTTTCAATATCGGTGTCTTTTGTCAGTGATATGACAAGCTGCGGATTTGCCGCAAGGATCTGCTCCGCACTAAGCCCGCTATGAAATTCTCCGGTTATAGGAAGTGCCTTCAGACGGGTTTGCTCGTCGCTCGACATAAATTCAAGCCTGTCGTCAAACTGTTTATCGACGCTTACCAGTTTATCGGGTGCGAGCCTCCATACCATTTGGCATGGGATAGGATGCACAACAGAAATTTTTGTAATATCCGTTGGGACAGTGTTTTTTCTGTTTGCCATGTCGGTGATCACCTGTGTGCCAGACTGAGAAGAGACAGGTGCTGTGGCTGAGGATTTACACCCTGACATGGCTGACATCAACATCGCCACACAGACAGACAGAATAGTACCCTTTAGCAGCAGCTTCTTTAACCCTTTTTTCATTTCGATTCCTCCCGATATATCCAAGATTTGATGTATAAAAAAGCCGCCGGTGTTGTACCGGCGACTTTGCTTTCTGTATAAACTCAAACGTATTTTGGGGAATTGCTGCAGCTATTCCAATTAAGTTCGAAACTCAATAAATTTTCTTATTTTGGGCTTTAAAACGCTTTTGAAGATGCTTTTTCATAGCAAAAGGAGAGTTCATCAAAATAACTGCATTTACCGCGGCAATGTTCTTTGTTGGGGCATTCGCTCTCACAAGAGTTTGCCAAAATTTCATTTCTGTACTTTTGATATTTCCGCTCCCATATTTCTTCAAAGCTGTATTTTTTCAAGCTATATGTATACTTGTCGTTGTTTGCAAAGGAGCAGGGCTTAACATTTAGATTCTCATCAATATAGACTGAGAAGAAGCCGCACTCGCAGGAATCGATATAATCCACATTGGTTTTCGTAAACCGCATCAGAACAGGTACAAAGCAGGCGTCAAACCCTATGTGCGCACAGCATTTGTTATTGTCCGTGAGTGACACAAATTTCGTGAGATTATCACCAGGTTTCAAACATTTTCCCGGAGCGGCTCTGCCTTTTGGTTTGTAGGTAAGAAAGACAACCCCGTTCAAATGTTGAAGCACGTCATTATAACGCCCCTCCAAAATATCAATTGCCTCATGAATGGAATTACTGTCAAGCACAAAATGCAGGTTCGTTCTGATGCCCGCATCTGTGAGAATTTGAATTTTATCAGGCTGTAGATCAGCACAACTGTTGACAGATACCGCTACCGAGCCGACTTTTTCGGCAATCTGTTCAGCGACCGCTTTTTCAAGATGAATCCCGTTCGTGGTAAAGTTAGGGACTATACCTCGTTTGCGCGTTAAATCAATGATGCGCGGAAAATCCGGATTTTCAAGAGGCTCGCCCCCGCCGAGCGCCACCTGAAACACACTTCCCCAGCGGCCGCTCGTCAGCGATTCCAACACAAAATCATATTCTTCCGCCGACATGATTCGTCCCTTTTCGGTGCTGTCTTTATAGCAGAATTCGCATCCCTTTGTGCAATAATTGCTGATGGAGATATCGGCAAGCTCCGGCCAGGGCGCACAAACGGGATTGCTCTGCATTGTGTTCCCCCACCGCATCGTAAGACCCGTATCCGTATCGCCGACAAAATGATAACCCTCGCCATGCCTTCTGACCATCATGCCTTCACTTCCCATCTTCCTTATTAGCGATTGCATTTTTAAAAAAGGAACAAAAATATTTCTTTTTTTAAGTTGCGATAAGCAGCAAATTAAACCATGTCCGGTGATTTGATAAACTTGAACGGCAGTTGTTCGATGCCAAAGCCCTCGATTTCATTGAGCTTTTTGTGGTACATATACTCGCCATAGATATATTTGAGCAGTTCCTCATCCGTCATGGCAGCAAAATCATATTCATCTTCCGGTTTGTTGAAAAGTTTCATCTCTTTAACCTTGTGAAAGGTATAAACCTTATATTGAAAGCTCCTCAGCGGCGTTGCGATGGTTTCACCTGCGTTTGCAAGGTCGTTATAAAGTTTGTCAAAGATTCTGCTTTTTCCAGTCTTTTTGTCATAATCGGAAAACAGCATTTTAAATTTTTCCGCTGTTTCCTCATGCATGGTGATAATATAGCTTACCGAGCTGCTGTTGGTTACAAAATCGCTTCTTATTTTCATAAAGAGAACCTCCTTTTAATCCTCAGATTTTTATTGCCTCCATAAGGAGGCTGTTTCATGCTGCAAATATAATTCCGAATGGAATTCAGTTTCAATCCACATCCCGTTTAGAGACGACAGGTTATTCAGGGTTTAATACTTTTTAATCAGCCTCACTCCTTCTGGAAAATCATTTTCGTCAATTTCAATCTTATAGTCGTCAAATGATCTCGCCGGTTTTGAAGCACTTATTTTGTTAATGCTTATACGCTTGAACAAGCTGTCAGCGTGCGTATTACCCAGTTTGGAAGAATGCTCAAAGACGAACAGCTTGCGTGTCGCCATTTTTCCTCTTGAAGCCGACCGGTCTATTTCAAACATATTTTCAAGGGCATCCCACAACAGTTCCAGATCATCTTCGCCAAACCCGGTTTTTGCGGCGAACGCGGCTGATATATAGCCGTCTACCCGGAAAAGTGCATATGGGAGGATGAATTTTTTACCCATTGTGCCGATTTTACCGGCGTCTTTTTCGTTCGTCACAGCAAGCCTTGTGATACGGATTTCCTGCGGCATGACCGGCTCAACGCTTTTGCCGAAAGACAGCTGCACAGGTCCTCTGACTTGCCCGCAGTTCACCGCAGTGTTCATGACCGCGCCAAAAGTGCGGATATCATAATAATTTTCGCACATATATTCCGTAAGTGCCCTGACCTGATCACGGTCTGCCCCGTGCTCCGGCTTTATGTCGCAGCTTTGATAAGCTTTCCGGTTTTCATCGTTTAAAATGTTTCCATCCTTTATATAAATATCGTATCCGGGAATATCTTCCTGAATAAGGTCAATGTAATTGCGGATCCGACGTTTGATACAGACGTCTGTTACAAGCCCAACCCCTGTTTCAGAGTCGATTCGGGGCATATTATCCGCATCTGGGTCGCCGTTTGGATTGCCGTTTTCCACATCAAACAAAAGGACAAATTCATATCGTTTTTCAATCGGTTTTTGCATACCCGAACCTCCCTGTAAGCTCATGCATTTTTCTTCTGGTATAATTCATGTCTCTGCTGATAATATCCGATTGCAAAATATCCCTGGCTTTCAGCGTTCAGAAAGGTTGGAAACGCATCTACGCTTTGAAACAGCTCCTCTATAATGCGGTCAAGGTAATCCCCATATTTTGCTTTATGTATATGATAGCCGCAAAGCCGGAGCAGTGTGGGAAATACTCGTGCCGGAGTAGAGCATGCCGAAGAAAAATAGCGTTCCTTGATTCCCGTGTTGATTTCAGGCGCGGACTCTTTCTGAACCTTTTCAAGACAGGCAAACATTCTTCCTAGCAGATAACCCGCATTCTTGTTCTCAACATTCAGCATCCCTGTCACCTCTTTCTCCGTTTCACCTTTATATTTTTTACTGCGTATAAAATAAGCCTTGATGACCGCAATACAGCAATGCTCTGTTTTCTGCTGTTCTGAGCCCGCGGGGTACGGCTTCTTAAACTGGAGCAATGCCATCTGGAAAACCGAATAGGGAAGGTTTTCGCCAAATAATACGGATTGATAAAAACGGCTTGCAACAGCCGGGGAAAACCTTTCGTTTTTATAAATTCTGCCGAGTAAATCCCCGATACCAAGCCAAAAATACTCACCGCAGAGAGAGCAGTCTTCTGTAAAACTCATATTATTGATAATCAACGCTTCAACTTCGGCAATATGAAAAAAACAGATTTCGGCTCTTGCCGATCTTGCTTTTAACCCAAGCATGAATATTTTTGTCTGACAGATTTCCTTATCTGCCTTAAAAATTTCTCTGCCCGACATTGCGTTTTGCAAAAGCCATTTGATTTTTTTTATTTTACTTTTATTTTCTTCATCTTTCGAAGAAATCGCAAAGAAAAGAACGGTAAGTTCCTGTATCCGCAAATGATGATCCGGTTCGGTCAGCAAATAATTCAGCGCCGCCGTATAGGCAAAAGACTCTTTGATTCCAATCGGCGCATTGAAGCCCTGGCTTTTTCCATAGGAGTCAAGAGAATCCGCATTGAATGACACAAGTGCTGTTCCGGTCGCCGGACCGCCGGTTAGCCCTGTCAAATTACTGTGAACCCGGGTTACAGGAAGACTTTTTCCGCTGACGAGGCTTTGCATGGCGCAGGCAGTTTCCTGTTCTTTCTGTTTATATTCTCTCCACGCCGTTTGGATCTTTGGTCGTTCATGAAGATAGCACAGGTCATTTTCAAGGCGAAAAACCATATTGGCCTTTAATTCAAGGAGAACCGCCATGTCACAGCCTCGAAACAAATCTCGTATTTCTGCGGGATTCCAGCTTTTAAAAAAGCTTTTGACTGCCGTGGCGCCCTCGTCTTTTATCCCGTAAAGCACACTCTGATGAAGCTGAGCCGAGCTTGAAAAGCGATCCATAGATAGACTGGTTGATTTTCCTATTTCAATTCCCAAAAGATACATTGCGTTATCACAAAGAAAGTTAGGCGCAATGCCGCTCGTTCTTTTGATTTTTTCGGGAACCAGCAGGCTTATTGGAATGTTGCCGCCCTTAACTGTCTTATAAAGCGGATTTATCGCTACTGCCTCGCCTTTTTTTGAAAGAACGATTTCGGCATAAACACTAGCGCGGCTTTGAAAAAAGGAGGGTATTTCATCAGCGTGGATTTTCACGATTTCGGCGTAGTAGCAGCATAATTCTTCAAGAATCATAAGAACCATCCCTCAAAAAGCTTGGAATTTTTATCACGCCGTCACAAATCCAAGGTTGAAAAAAGACCGGTATATCGCCATGCTTATAATCAATATCCCAGAGCATGGCGCCAAGCTCAGCTTCACCATGAAGCTCCGACCGCGGCATCTGGCAATCATTTTCAATCAGCCTGAACTCGGCGGGAAATTCCCGGCAGCCGAGGTAAGGACGGTAGAAGCACTGACCTTTTTTCATGCGCCTGACGGCGATATTATAATGCTTTTCGACAGTGTCTGTTTCCCCGGCTTTTTCAGTAAGCTCAAAGTGAGCCTTGATAATATATCCCACATCCCTGAGTACGAGGGCTGAGCGCTGCAGCCTCTCCTTCACAGCATTTTGATGCAGGATCAACGTATCGCAGCCCATTGCCCTGAGCACATTATTGGCATTGATTTTTTTAGAAACTTCATTTCGTGTGATTTTCAAAAAACGAATGGGTTTCAAAACGCATATTTGATCAATCGTCCACTTGATTGCAGGTTTGAAATAGATTGCTTCCACCACACCGCGGGCCGCGGAGGCGGTCATTACATCATAGCTGACCCGCTCCGCTTTGAACTCCGGCCTTGTAAAACATGCATAGTCGCCAAATACATGAAGGCAAATGCCGTATCCCATACAAACCACTCTTTCATGATTTCTGTTTAAAATTCACCCGAAGCATTCTTCACAGCTGTTGCGGAAACTGTCTGAGCTAAAAGCTCCAATCAAAAATTTACACTTTGCGATAGGGTATTCGGCCTCCGCTTTTTGATCTTTCCGCTTTCCAAAGCCGACAACACGACCTGCGAAGCTGATCTTCATAGGCTCTAAAGCAAGCTCGTTATCGAAATATTCGCATTTTTTGGAGTATGGTTCATGCTCGCCGATTTTTTTATTTTCCCGCAATACAGTTACGCTCGCTCCGCTTGTGAGCATGAAGTCGACGCTCCCGTCTTTTGCAAAGTTGAGGGAGTTTTTGTCGCCGTCTATGCCCATCGCATCCGGATCATAAGCCGGAATGACTCCGATTTTCGTATTCACAGGCGCGGGCTCCTGAGGCTCGAGAGATTTTATGTTTCCGTCCCTGTAAAGAGAAAACCCGATCCGCGTCCGTATTTTCCCGGCAGGGGTCTCAATAACCATGGAATCTTTCGGCCATAGCGTCATGCTCCTCAGCTCGCCGGTTTCATAAAACATGAGGTTGATCGCTTTCCCGTGAAAAGCACCAAATGGCAAATCCAGTGAAAGCTCCGGTGAAAACTCTTCTTCATCCTTTTCCGTCCAAAAGGCGGTGATTGTGCCAAAGGAAGGAAATATGCGTTTGACCGCGCCGCTTTCATAAAATGAAATCATCTCAGCCGGAATACTTCCCAGTTTTGTTTCCACCATAGTGATGTCCTCAAGAATTATGGATTCCAAACTTCCATCCTGATAAAAGGTCATCGATTTTACAAGCTTTTTTCTTTTCCCGTCTTCCTGATACTGTGGGATCAACGTACCGCAGGCAAGCTGGATCTCGTTTCTTTGTTTGACGACGCACCTTTTGATACTTCCGTTTTGATAGAAATCCGCAAGTACGGTATCTTTAATCAGGCCATATTTTGTATAAGCACAGCTCATTGGAGCGCCTCCTCACGAGATTATTTATCTATAACAAAATTGAGTTTTAACTTCTATATATAACTGAATGGTGCGCCAAAACATGATTCAGTTATTTACGGAATGAACGATCCTGACGGTTTTCCTGTCCGGCAGCACATTCACGGTTTCATATTGCAGGCCCAATGATTCGAGTTGCCTGTCGAACCAAGGCGGCACATGGCCGCATACGACATCAAGCCTTGCAAATTCCCCCTCTTTCAGATAGGGCAGCAGAATGCTTTTTGTTGTAACCTGCGGGTTTTCCGCAAGCAGCTCCTGAAGATCCAAAAAGTAATCCCCGCTGTTCATTCCACGCTTCAGATAAAACTGGATATCGGCTGATTTTGCGTTTGGTATTTGTTTGGAGGTTTCCTCCATCTCATTTTTCACCGAGTCAAGGATATCCGACGCGACCGCTTCTGCCGTAAAAATTTCAAAACCGGCGCCTTCAAAAATACTAAACGCCACGCCTGAAATTTCACCCGCGGCAATGACTTTACAATCGCCCAGTTTTTTTACCAAATTGAGCAGAGCCGTTCGGATTCCGGCAATCCCCCCAGCTTGATGCACCACATTTTCAAAGCGACCCAGTTCAGCCCATTTTCCCGAATCGTCCGAATAGGTCACAACCCATCCGGGTTCAAAAACGGAGCAGGTTCTCCGACTGCCGTCCTCAATAACCGCAATTTTCATGAAGGTTTTTCCTCCGTTCAATTACAGCAATTCCAAGCTTAAGATAGGAGAAGGATGATTTTCTTATTCCCGACTCTGTCGAAAATAAGAAAATATTAAGTTTCAATCTTAACTGGAATAGCTGTAAGATATTTTAAGAATCTTGAATTTATAATCTTCCGGCAAAATATCCCGTTCAATTTCATCAAGTCTCGCGGCATTGACGCCGCAATCATAGGAATGAACGGTTTTCAGTGCATGGTAAAGTTCCTGCAAGCTTACATTGCCCGCCCGCTCACCGATGCCTGAAATTGTGCCGCTGGCATATGCCACCCCTACTTTATAGGCGGAAAGTGTGTTTGCGAGCGCGAGCCCGAAATCGTTATGCCCATGAAACTCTATGGGAAGAGGGCAGCGCTCTGTAATATATTTTAAGTTTTGATATGCGGAAAAAGGTTCCAGACACCCTACCGTGTCCGCATACCGTATGCGGCAGGCGCCGCTTTTTGCGGCCGTATGGGCAAATTCAAGAAAAAATTCCGGATCAGCACGGGATGAATCCTCCGCGCCTACCATGACGTCGCAGCCATGATCCTTTGCAAACGCAATTGATCTTTTCAGCCGTTCCAGCACCCATACCCGATTCTTCTTTAGCTTATTGTATATATGTAAATCCGATACCGGAAGTGAAATATGAATCCATGTAAAACCGCACTCGATTGAATCAAGAATGTCTTTGCTGTTGGCTCTGTTCCATGCGACAAGTTTTGCAGCAAGCCCCAGCTCAAAAAGTCTGCTGAGTGCTCTTTGTTCCGCCGCGCCCATCGCCGGTGTGCCGGCCTCAATCCATGGAACCCCGGCTTCATCCAGAGCTTTTGCAATGATGATTTTTTCTTCCGGAGAAAACACAAGGCCTGCCGACTGCTCGCCGTCGCGAAGGGTCGTATCCACAATTTCAAACGGCCTTTCCATACTCACAAGCGCCTCCCCTTCACATACTGTGAGGCAAAAAGATCAATCAACTGATGGTCGGAGAGCGGTCCCTTTTGCTCCTGTGCCAGCTCGCGCACCAATTCCAGCAGACAGGCGGCTTCTCCATTTGTAAGTTGAAATCCCCATTGCAAAGCCCTGATCTTCAGTGAAGCGGTTCCGGAATGCTTACCAATGACAAGTTTTCGTTTTAGCCCTACGTCCTCTGGGCGGATAACCTCATAAATAGATGGGTCCTTAATAATTCCGTCCACATGGATACCTGACTCATGCGCGAAAACATCCGGCCCGATGAGTGCTTTATTCCGTGGAATCTTCACACCAGCAAGAGTTGAAATCAGCTGAAAATCCCCGGCGAGCTCTTTGCCCTGAGAAAACTCATAAAGCCATAAATATTTTGCTGCCATCAGCACCTCTTCAAACGGAGTAAGTCCGCCTGCCCCCGCCGCCGATGCCGAAACACGCTCCACACCGGCCTTTAGTGCCGATAGTGCCTGAGCTGTTGCGAGACCAAGGGTATTTTGCCCTTCAAATTCAACGGCACATGGCGCGTTTTTAACAAGTTTCGAAAGCCTTTCGTAAAGGCCGGTAACGTCCTCAGCCCCGTCGGAACAATAGATGATTCCCTCTGCATGAGCTTGCCGCGCCCATTCAAAGTAGGTTTCAAATTCATTAAGGTCAAGTGTCTGAGCATTTTGGATTGCTAAGTAAAGCTCGGATTTTGTTGCCGATTTCGCCGCTTTGTAAAGCGGATCAAGGTTGTTTCCCCTGCCATGTTTCCAGTTAATCCGAATTTTTTTAAACTCTGCAAATCCGGTTAGTGTCTCGTCGCCGGGATACACGCCCAGTCTCAGCATAGAATCCGGAATCAGCTGGCTTTGGGTCGGGAAGTTTAGAAGCGTGTCGCACTCGATATCAAAACAGCTTACGGGATACTTTTGAAGTGTCTTAATGATCTGTTCTGTGTCTTTAGTAGGAAGATCAAGAGAAATAGCTCTTTTCACCGTATGGTCCGCAAAAGAGAATTTTTTTGCCATGCCCATTCACCTCAATCAATAAAAGCGTATTGCAGCAATTCCAATGCGTTTACATTCAGCACTCCACCGCGGCTTTCAGCGGCTCGCCGGAAAGAATCCCCTCGGCGGCAGCCCTCAAACCGTCCTCAATCCTGTCATAAGTCGTAACTACCCGAATTCCCTTATCATTCAGAATACGGGAAGGGTGAGCGCCGATTCGCATGCAAAGAAGCGTGTCGCAATCATCGATTGTCTTTACCATTTCGAGGATTTTTTGATCCTCTTCATCCTGTTCCGGCCCCTTGCAGTATTTTTCAACTGCCCTTGTTTCCACAAATTTCGCTTCTCCATCTTTATAATCATAAATGAAGAATTGCTCGGCATGCCCGAAATGCTGATTGATCAGGCTGCCGTCTTTTGAGCAGACCGCAAACCGGTGCATTTCTTTTGAAACTGTCTGTTTTTGCTGCGGCTTTTTTGCCCCGCAGCCGAATTGGAAAGAAAGATCGTTGCCGAGTGTTCCGACCGCATCCGCACGGCACTGTCTGCAATGATACATTTGCGGCAGTATCCTCGCACATTCCTTTCGAATCCGGTTATGATCAACGTTGCTTACAAGCTCCATATATTCAAATTTGCTGCCTTTAACGGGAATCAGCTGCATAATATTTGCAATCGTGCACCCGCACTCTTTTATCGTTTCCATGACCTCCGGGATTTCTGTCTCATTGATACCCTTGAGCAAAACAATATTCACCTTTATAACAATCCCTCTGGCCGATAGATAACGGATACCTGAAAGCTGGTTTTGCAGCAAAATTGCCGCGCCTTCGACGCCGTGGTAGGTTTTGCCGAGATAGTTAACGCTGTCATATATCTGTGCGCCGGTCTGCGCGTTCACGGTGTTGACAGTCACCGTCACATGACTTACCCCGAGGGAAATCAGATCGTTTGCATAAAAGGGAAGCATCAGACCGTTTGTCGACAGGCAAAAGGTAACATCAGGGTCCATTTCACGGACTTTTTGGAGTGTCTCCTTTACCTCATCGAAATTTGCAAGCGCGTCACCCGGTCCGGCAATTCCGGCCACCGTGAGATTCGGCATGCTCTTTTTCACATCGTCATATCTTTCTGCCGCTTCTTGCGGGGAAAGGATCGCGCTGACGACCCCGGGTCTTGACTCGTTCATGCAATCGAATTTTCTGACACAATAATTGCATTGTATGTTACACTTTGGCGCAACCGGCAAATGGATTCTTGCATTTTGTGAAGCTCCGCAGTTAAAGCAAGGGTGATTAAGTGTTTTTTCCTTATTTGCGGCAACTGCCGCTTTCTCTGTTTTCATTCTGTCACCGCCTTTATGATCGTAAAGAAAGTTCGCCGCATTGATTATTCGGCGTATTGCCCCCAGCGTATTTCATCGGAGCGGAAAGCGCGTTCCCAGTCGTTGCCCATGATTTCCATCATATTCAGCATGCCTGTGTAACCGAAATAGGCCTTGTCAAGATAGACGTCGCGGTTGGTCGGAGCGAAAAGGTCAAACGCAACCTTAATGCCGAGTTCCTTTGCCATATACATCTCCCACGACGAGCCAACCACAGCGTCGACGCGAGCCTCGGCAAGAGCCTGTTTGATTTGATAGCCGTCAACCGAAAACGCTACTTTTGCCTTGATACCCATTTCATCTATTTCCCGCTGTAAAAGATTTTTCGTTTCTTCCGATCCGCTGCGAAGCAAAATAAGCGCAGGGATCATCTCTAAATCTTCAAACAACATACGCGCGAGACCGGTTCCAAACGTGGCGTCCGCCACGATGGCCGCCCGGCAATTACGGTAGCGTGGAATAATCATCAGCGCACGGCGGCGTAGTATATCCACAACAAACTCCTCGCCGGATTTTATGATGCTTTCCGCTTCGAGCTCCGCTTCAAAATACTTTCCGGCCAACCTAAGAAAACCGGTGGTATTTTTTAACCCGACAGGCAGCGGAATATCGGAAAGAATCAAAGGAATGCCGAACTGGCTTTCCAGTTTTTTAGCGAAAGTGTAACCAGCATCCCTGCTGAGCAGGATATTTGCCGACGCCCTGCCGGCGCCTTCGATTTCCCGAACAGTTGAGTCGTGAGCGATCACGGCCTGCACCGTCACACCCAGCCGTTTAAGGGTATCCGTGATCCATTTAAGATCCGCTCCCCATGTCGGGTTAAGACTCGCCTGCGGGCAAATCAGATTGACGCTCTTTGGAATCGTTTCGCCCTGTTTTTTAATGAAAGGCAAAAGCGCATTGAGTCCAATTTCCATTCCATCGTATTTGTTTCCTCTGAAGCCTCCTGCTACCACCGGGATCAGCATTGCCTGAATTTCCGGCTGAAGGGAAGTGCAGAGCCCATTTATATCTTCGCCAATGATATCCGCGGCACAGGTGCCGACAACAAACATCACTTTTGTGGCGAATTTTTGATCCGCTTCTCGAATCATCTGTTCCAGTTTATCCGTCGCACCCATTACGATGTCGGTTTCGAACAGATGCGTGCAGGCGGTTTTTCTCTGTGTAAAATCTATTTCATGCGCATCATAGGCTGACGCGACCGTTGCGGCACAGCCCTGAGGCGAATGGATGACAACGCTGACGTGCCTGATACCGGCAATGATACCGGCGACGCCTTCAAGTGCACAGCCCATCATGGGGTCTTTGCTGTGCGTGCAGTCGTTGAAAATCAGTTCATCATACATTGGCCTCTCCTTCTGTGCTGTGCATATACCGTACAGTCCGGCATGTCGCTTGAAAGTTTGGAGGTAAGCGACGCTGCCGAAGCAAGGCCGGCGTTTTTTGGAAACACAATTTGTTTGGTTAGCGCGCTGCGCGGCCTGAACGAATAAGTAAGCGCTGTTTTAATGCATTCAGCTACCTTGAGTGCGCCGCGGTAGCCAAATCGCGGACGGTTAAGTATCGCATTTAAGTCGACAAGCGGAATGTGCGGAAAGCTCAGTGAAGAGCCGAAATAGACCGTTTCGTCCGGATTAACATCTCCAAGATAGGCAAGCAACTCGTCTTCCGTCTGCTTCATTGATTCATATTTACCAAAAGCAAGTGTACCCTTTGTGATTAAGATTTCGGGATCCACCCCGGTTTCAAGCAGATAATCGATGCTTGTTTCACGCGCCTGCGCGCTCCACGGGTGAAAATTATAAATAACGGGGCGCATACCGAAATCACATTCAAGCATATGTGCGATAGACAGGGACTTAATGGCGTCATGCCCTTCGACAATGGCCGTTTTCCCCTCAAGGAAGCTTTTCGCGGCCTCATATTCTTCACGAACCGCTTCATATTCCGATTGCATAAAAGCCTTTGCTTCTTTTTCCATTCCAAGATATTTTGCGGCTCCCATCAACCATTTTTCGGTTGCCGCAATTCCATAGGGCAATATCGTGGAATTAAGTGGCGTGCCGTGTTTCTCCTTCATAGCCTTTCCGATTGGATAACCGAGATCCAGACAAAGCGCACAATTGACTGCGACGGACGGCGCTTTCTTGAGTTGCTCTAAAGTGCAGTTCCCTGCGATAACGGCGTGAACCTCTGCGCCGATCCCCTCTATCAGACGGACAAGCTCTTTAACGTCCGTATCCACCTCGGTACGTTCAGGGCCCATCTTCGCTCCGACGATATTGACACTGTGCCGGAGCCTCTCCCGGTCGGATGGCGTAGGCGGCTGCATAAAATCCACAATCTGTTCAAAAACAAGATCGAAACCCGAGCGGTAGTCACCCGCAAAACCCTCGCAGTGAATCGGCATGATTTCCGCATGGATTTCATCTTTCATTTTTTCTGATACCGCGTCCACATTGTCGCCGATAATGCCGGTAGCGCAGCTTGTCGCGACAACAATCACATCAGGATTATATTTTCTGTCTACTTCCAAGATGGCCTCGTGCAGGTTTTTCTCCCCGCCGTAGATGACGCTTTTTAAATCGGCATTTGTGCATACCACGGGCTCGTAAGGTGCGCCGCTGTTTCTGCTGTTGGTCAGTTTGTAAGCCTGCTTGACACCAAAGGCGCACCCGCTCGGTCCGTGTGCAAGAATGACAGAATTGCGGATTCCGCTGAGAATTTTTGTCGCGGTCCAGAATTTGCAGGGACGGGTGTGGCTGCCCTGTAGATGTGTGGGGATTTTTCCCTCTTTTGCAAGGATGTATAGTTCGCTCAGCCTGCCATGAAAAACAATGCTGTCTTGTGAAATGCCTGGCATAAGTATCCCTCCCTCATTTTCTGCCGCGAATTCTCAGCCTGTAGCGATTTAACAAATAAAGATGATTTATTTTGTTTCTCCCCGCCTGCGGCGGGGAAAAACATCTTTACATCTCTTTTTTGAGGCGGAATCGCTAGAAGTTTACCAGACGTTCAGAATATATTCCTTGTTGTGCTTGTATTCCATATCGGCAAACAGGGCGTTTGCGATATTTTCGGCAAGCATTGACGCGCCTTTGTATCCGATAACCGGGTATTTCCACGTGCCCGCTCTGTCAAAGGTCGGGAACCCGACCCTTACCATTGGAATCTGATTGTCTATTGCGATGTATCTGCCTTTTGAATGACCGAGAATCAGGTCAACGTCTATCGTTTTATCCTTGATTCTTTGCTCAAGTTCAAACATATCGGCGTTTAAGACAACTTCTATGTCACAGTTGGCCTTTTCCTCAAGATCCTTGTAACGAGGGTCCTTCGCGTAGGCTTTGTTGTCGTCGCCGAGCAATAACAGCACCGGCTGCAGCTCGACTTCAAGACAAAACTGCGCGAGACCGATAACAAGATCCGGGTCGCCGTAGATTGCCACCTTTTTATCCGCAAAGAACATATGTGCGAGATCCGCAATAGCGTCTATCGCCTTTCCGCGTTCTTCAACGAGTGACTGAGGAACTTCTTTCCCAGTAAGTTTACTAATATTCTGAATGAATTTATCGGTGTTTTCGATGCCGATCGGCGTCGGTCCGATTACCGCCGGAACCTCAAATTCATCCTGCAGGTACTGTGCCGCAGTGCCTCCCTCGTAGGGGCACAGGGCAATGGTCCCGACCGCGTTCGCGGTATCCATAAAGTCCTCAATGGTGGTGTTGCCGTAGGCGAAGGTATCTTTATCAGGCATTGTGGGAGAATCGAAGCTTTCAGTGTCGATAAGGACATTCCCCTCTACACCCATTTCGCTGAGAACGTACTTTATCTCAGTGACATCGCCCGGGTTGAGCCATCCCGTAAAGACATTCAGTTTTTCGCTCGGCTCGGTTTTTTTGGCGAGAGCCGCAACCAACGCCTGCATGCCGGTATCGTAACCTTTAACATGGCTGCCGCTGTAGCTTGGTGTGTGAATAGGCACGAGCTGGACTTTACGGTCCGGGAACTGCTCTTTAAGCGTTCTTCTAGCTTTGCGCGCTACACCGTCCACATCGTCTCCGATTGTCTCGGTCGAGCAGGTTGTGATAATGGGTACCACCTTTAAATCAGGATAACGCTTGACCAGCGTGTCGATGCCGACTTCAACGTTTTTTACTCCGCCAAGAACCGCCGCGCTTTCATGAAGGGAGGAAGATGCGATATCAAAATTTTCTTTAAAATGCTGTGCAAAAAGCAGTCTGACAAACGTGCAGCAACCCTGCCCGCCGTGAACCAGCGGTATGCAGTCCTTAATACCGATGCCTACAAACTGGGCACCGCATGGCTGGCAGTTATACATCGGATTGATGACACCAGACCGCTCTTTATTTTTTATCGTAAGTGACATATTCTCACCTCTCTGTATGGTACATTGAAATTTGAAAGTCAAATTTTAATGTTAATAATTCTCGTTGTTGAGCTCTGCGTTTTTCGAATTTGTAACCACAACGGCCATGAGTTTGTCACGCGCTCCTTCAACGACGGCGCTTCTTTCGGAATCCTTGAGTTCAAGAATCCACGGAAAACGCTTCTTGAGATCATCAACCAGAATTCGTGAATCCGCGTAATGGCACTTGTCCTCCGGTGTCTCCATCTCTACGCGTTTTCCGGTCAGCAGCTTGATGACGTCATCGGTGATACCGTTGATATTGTCTTCCCTATCCCATGAACGGGAGTGAAACTGCCACAGGCAGCGTTCCTGGAAATACAAAAAGAGCTGTTCTATTTTATCCTGCAATTTCACTCACCCTTTCTGATGTCTTTTCCGGCAAGCTTCCATATCGGGGAATTAATGCCGTTGTACATGTCTCTCGCGCAGTTGACCCAACCCTCAAAACCCATGTATGGCCCGTTGTGATAGGCATGGCCGTTGATATAGGGGATATGAAGTTTTTTGACCAGCTCGCCGACGCGGGGGCCGGTAAAGATCAAATCAACTTTTTTCTCTTTGAGCACTTCGAAAAATTCAAGCTCGTTGCCGTCGTCTATGTAGATAGTACCGATATTGCCGCGGGCGATGACCTTTTCAAAATCTTCCTGATGTCCGAATTTTGAAGCCATTGCCACAACTTCGACGCCGAGGTCGTCTTCCAGCGCTTTTGTCCAGTGCCAGAGGCGTGGGCCGCCCGTCCAGATGCAAACCTTTTTGCCTTCTAAGCGCTCCTTATACCATTTGAGCTTCGGCTCCCATTTCGCGTAGTCCTCCGCGATCACCTGCTCGGCCTTGTCTTCAAGCCCGAAGAAGGTGCCGACTTTACGCAGAGATTCCGCAACATAGTTGAATCCCCATGTGTCTACGTCGAGGCGGGGAATACCGTATTTTTTCTTTAGCTCATTGGCTATGTAGCCGGCGCTTCTGGCACAGTTGACTACGTTTAATTGCGCGCGGTGCATGCTGCGCAGGGCGTCATAGGTCTCGTTTCCGGTAAAATGTGCGACAACCTGAATGCCCATTCTGTGGAAATAGTCGCTCAAAACCACGGAATCGCCTTGAATATTGTAATCGCCGATCATATTGACCGTGTAATCGCTGTGGATTTCCGGCTCAAATGTTCCGACCTTTTCATCCATCCAGTCGATATTGAAAACATGATGCCCCTTTGACTGGCTGACTCCTGCGAAACCGGCGCACTGGGAACAAAATATATCGACGTCGCCGAGTTCCTTTTCAACTTCCTTGGCAACCGCTTTCGGGTCGTCGCCGATGAGCGCGGTGGCGCAGGTGGTATAGATAATCATTCGTTTATAATCAGGAAATGCCGCGAAGGCTTCAAGTATATTTTTCTTAAGAAGCTTTTCGGCTCCGAATACAACATTTTTTTCCTTGACGTCCGTCGAACAGACGTATTTGAGCTGATAGTTGTCTTTATCACTCGGGTAACGTTTGGTGTGCCAGGTATTGTATGCGCAACCGACCGGACCGTGGATCAGCTGAATGGTGTCTTTTAAAACACCGCCGATGACCAGCTTTGCTCCGCAATAGCTGCATCCGCGCTCGGAAAGAGAGCCCGGTATGGTATCAATATTCGCAGATGGTAAGAACATTGACGTGTCCTCTCCCGGCTGCTTGATATAAACATGCCTTTTGCGCTCCGGTATGACGGTATCGCATTCAAATAGCTTTAACGGCATTAAGAAAACCTCCTTTTTAACATGGCACTTTGCTGCTCTTGCTGCAGCGGGGGAAATTTATCCGGCAGGAACGGTCGCTCTTCTATCTGCTGTTTTAATAGAGCGGCAGTATATGTCATTCGCTTTAAACAAGCGCGTCCTTGCCGGTTTCGTTTGTTCTGACGCGGACAGCCCCTTCAATCGGGCAGATGAATATTTTTCCATCGCCAATTTGCGCTGTCTGGTTTACTTTTATAATGGTTTGGACAATGGTATCCACCTGGCTGTCATCCACGATCATGGTGAGCATGCGTTTTGGGATAAACTTCATTCCCATACTTTTTTCTTTTGCCCGCATCGCAGTATTGATCGGGGTTGTTACCTCGCCGGAAATTCCTCTTTGCCGGCCTCTGCCCAAAACCGCCTCGGCAGTCAGGCTCGGCAGCCCGAGGCTGTCCAGCGCTTCCTTTGTGGCCGTCATTTTGTTAGGCCGTATAAACGCAACGATTTCTTTCATAGAACTGCCTCCATTCTGTCACAGGCCCTTTTTGCCTGTACGGACTGTATAGGCCTCCTCGACCGTGCTGACAAAGATTTTTCCGTCGCCAAAGTTTCCGGTATAGGCTTTATAGCTGATTATTTTAATTACTTCATCCACCGCATCGTCGTTCACAACAACCAAAAGCATGGTCTTGGGCAGCTCGTCAT
>DBTI01000267.1:0-30989 GCA_002306975.1 Ruminococcaceae bacterium UBA1320 | reverse complement strand
CCTTATAGCTGATTACCTTAATTGCCTCTTCAACCTCTTCGTCCGCCACGACCACCGTGATCATCGTCTTTGGCAACTCATCATAATGTACGTTGCCCACCGAAATACCCTTTTGTTTTCCGCGCCCGAAAACATTTGATTTTGTCATGGAATAAAACCCTGCTTCCGAAAGGCCGTCTGTAATGTCGTCAGCCTTTTCCGGTCTGACGATCGCACGAATCATTTTCATAGATTGCCTCCATTCTGCCGCCAGTTGGAAAATTTACCAAAGCTTTATCTGACGGCTTTCCATAAAGCTTTGCGCTACTGAAAACCTTTGCCTGTTAATCCATCAAGCCGTATCTTGCCACCATTTTTTCAAGTTCTGACATATCAAGAGGCTTTGGGATTACAAACATTTCATTCTCGATAATTTTGCGTGCCAGCTCACTGTATTCATGTGCCTGGTTGCAGGTATCGTCGTATTCTACGACGGTTTTACGGTTGAACTCCGCCTTTTGAACGATGTTGTCACGGGGTACAAAATGGATCATCTGGGTTCCGATTGCTTTGGTGAATTCATCCATCAGCTCAAGCTCATTGTCAACCTTACGGCTGTTGCAGATGATGCCACCGAGGCGGACACCGCTCTGATTGGCATATTTCAGAAGTCCCCGGCAGATATTGTTGGCCGCATAGATCGCCATCATTTCTCCGCTTGCCACTATGTAGACCTCTTTGGCCTTGCCGTCGCGGATCGGCATTGCGAAACCGCCGCATACAACGTCGCCAAGAACGTCAAAGTGGATGAAATCAAGATCGTCCGTATAGGCGCCCTGTTCCTCCATGAGGTTGATGGAGGTGATAACTCCGCGCCCCGCGCAGCCAACACCCGGTTCCGGTCCGCCGGATTCCACGCACTGGATTCCTTCAAAGCCGGATTTGATAACTTTTTCCCTTGTGATCGCGTCCTCGCCCTCTTCACGCATGGTATCCATGATCGTATCCTGTGGTTTACCTCCAAGGATTAAGCGTGTGCAGTCTGCTTTCGGATCACAGCCGTGGATGAAGACCTTCTTGTTGTGGAAATGTGAAAGTGCCGCAGCGGTATTCTGCTGGGTTGTGGATTTTCCGATACCGCCCTTGCCGTAAAATGCTACTTTTCTGCTCATTTTGAAATACCCCTTTCAATGAAAAAAATAATGTATTTATATAAAGGATAAATACCTGATGTAAGGTTTGCCTGCGTTCGGAAAAGGCAAATCCCTTTCCAAACATCAGACAAGAGCAGGTAAAAACCATGTACAGGCAAATTAGAACAGTAATTCAATCATGCTGTCATAACGGGGATACAGGCTTTTAAGATACCGTTTTCTCCGTCGTTTGTACTGGTAATGCGGACATCAACGCCGTAAGCGCTGCGGAGATTTTCTTCTGTGACCACCTCGTCAACAGTTCCATATTTAAAAACATTGCTGCGCTGCATCAGCGCCACTTTTGACGCACACAGAAAAGCGTGGTCGGGAAAATGCGAGGTCATCACTACGCCAAGGCCTGACGCAGCAAGCTGCCTAATTCTGTTGAGCACCCTTATCTGATTGCCGAAATCAAGGTTTGAAGTCGGCTCATCCATCACAAGGACTTCGGGCTGCTGTGTGAGCGCCCGCGCAATCAGCACCATCTGTCGTTCACCTCCGCTGATTTCCGTATAGATACGGTCACGAAGGAAAGAAATGCCGAGCATTTCAAGTGTTTCATCGGCAAGATTCACGTCTTTTCTTGAGGGAGAAGCGAAAGAACCAAGGTGAGCTGTTCTGCCCATCAGCACCACCTGAAGCACCGTGAATGGAAACGGCGGGGTGTGAGCCTGCGGCACATAACCGATGCTTCTCGCTCTCTCTTTTTGTGAAAATGTTTTTATATCTCGGTCATTGAGCCGGATTTCTCCGCTTTTCAACTTTAGAAAACCAAGCAGTGTCTTGAAAAATGTTGTTTTTCCTACTCCGTTTGGGCCGAGCAGGCACAGAATGTCTCCGGAAGAGATATCGAAGGATATTCCCTGAATCACTGTTTTCAAGCCGTAGCCACAGGCCGCGTCTTTTACTTCAAGCCTCATATCCATCCCTTCTTTCCTTTGAGCAGCAGAATCAAAAAGAACGGGGCGCCAATCAGCGCTGTCAGTATGCCGAGCGGTATTTCAATCGCAAGCGCGGTTCGCGCCACATCGTCAGTCATCAGAAGGAATATCCCACCGATAAGCATGGATACCGGCATCAGTTTTCGGTAATCGGGGCCGACAATCATTCGCGCTATATGGGGAACCACCAAGCCGATCCAACCGACCATTCCGCTTACCGAGATGGCGGAAGCCGTAAGCAGCGTGGAACTGAGAATTACAATAAGCCTGACTTTTCTTGTGTCAATGCCAAGCGCTTTTGCTTCCTCCTCGCCGAAAGAAAGAACATTAAGCTGCCAGCGAAACAGAAGCAGCGGAACAGTACCGATTACGACCGGAATCAGAAGTTTGATTACATCTGTCATGCCAAGAATTTTTGAAAGGCTTCCCATCAGCCAAAAGGTGATTTCCGGCAGCTTGCTGTCGGGATCCGCCACATATTTTGTAACTGAGGTAAGGGATGAGAACAACGTTTCAACAACCATACCGGTGAGCACCAGGATCAGAACCATGTCGCTGTTCTTTCCGATTGTCCTGCTCAGGGAATAAGACAGGAAAACAGCAAGCAGCCCAAACAGGAAGGCAGACGCCTGTATCTCTACCGTGCTGAAAGACAATAAAATCGCAATGGCTGCTCCGAAGCCCGATCCGGCTGACGCGCCCAGGATGTCCGGCGATACCATGGGGTTTTTGAAAAGCCCCTGATAAGCCGCTCCTGAAGCGGCAAGCGCCCAGCCTACTAAAATTGCGGTCAGGATTCTTGGAATCCGGATATTGAAAAGCACTGCGTCCAGTGTCTTGGGGTAACTGATCGGCAGCCCGAAAATTTTATCCGCGAAAACGGAGACAATCTGGTGAAGCGGTATTCCATACCTTCCAAGATTCAGGGAAAGCACAAAGACGGTAATCAAAAGCAGGCTCAGTGCCATTATTACAGGAATCGTCCATTTTTTTTTTGCTTTTTTGATTAATATGGCGTCTGTAAACGGCAGCCGCGAAATCTGTTCCTGCGTATTCATTCCCTCACCAGCTTTCCTAAAAAATAAAAGAGCCATTCCTCAGATGCTATCTGAGAAAGGGCTCCATCGACCTTAAGCTGTCAAAAAATAAAAAATGCCACTTTTCAGGTTAATCCTAAAAAGGGCTTCTTTGGCCTTTTACTGCACTATTCTGTCCGTAAAATAAAAAAACGCCGCAAATCACTTGTGTGATTCCGAACGCCCTTGTTGGGAACTTTCTATGCTTTTTACTTGAAAAAGGTATGTAATCTCTGTATCCGGGAAAAACTCTGATTGAATCTTTTCGGCTTCTTCCAAGGTAAAAGACCGCTGTGAGTTGATTTTTTGAGCTGCCATAATTTCATCCATACCAAGTATCCTTGCTATGTCCCTTTGGGCTACGCTTTTTCGTCGCATCTCTTTTTTGAGATTTATATAGCACACCAGCCTCACCTCTTTAGACTTTATTTAGTCTGTATTTGTATTATAGACTGTATTTAGTCTAATGTCAAATAGTTCGCCGGGTTTTTGTTAACTTTGTCAAATGCGTCAAAGTTATATGACAAAAACCTTTACTAATTATGATTTTCATGCTATTATCACATTAGAATGCAAAGGATTGATGTAACTGTATGGATAGTACTGAGCTTATTCTTAAACTGATAAATGAAAAATATAAAAGCATCCGTCAATTTTCAATCGCGGCCGATATCCCCTATTCTACTGTAAAAAGCGGGCTTAAAGCCGGGATCAAGGGTATGGCGGTTGAGACTGTGATTAAAATGTGCACTGCTTTGGATATTCAAATGGATACTCTGACTATTTCCGATTCGAGTTCTAAGAAAGGAAACAGCCAGCTTTCCGCTGATGAATATTATCTTGTGGAAAGGTACCGTTCGTTGTCAAACCAATCTAAGCAGGAAATTATGCGATATATTGAATACCGGCATAATACTGATAATGTCGAAACGCAAAAGAATCAAAAATTTAAGTAATAATTTAGATTGAATAATAGTTAGAAAGATTCGGATCTGCTGAAAAACAGATTCGGGTCTTTTTTATTGCCTTTTTCATGAAATGCAATTTTTGCAAACAAATTATTCATGGTTTTACTCAATATTATCACGTTATGTATTGTTACGTCAAGTATATTCGAAAATTGTAACTTGTTACTATAATGTTTCATAACGTTTTGTCATGAATAGATTATCATACTTTTATACTACTTGCAATACAAATCTTGAAAATATTCAAAATTTTGATCAAATTCACAGAATTTCGTCCATAGTACTTGTAGTTTTCGGAATTTTACTTATAATTATAAATAGACAGTACAGACACAAATTTCAGTCGGCGAAAGGGAGGTTTTCATGGAAAGCCCTTATGTTTTCCACCTGAGCCCGGTCATGTACCAGGGGAAACCGTCCTATGAGCAGTTCGGTCTGCTCCACCGGGCCATAATCTCAGGAATGTATGATAAAATTGAAATTGATTTGAGCAAATACGAGTATATGCACCCTTCCTTTGCCGTGCTCATCGCATCCTCACTGTATCTGGGGGACAAATACGGAAAAGAAGTGGTCATCCGGTATGACATCGGCAATTTCAGGTTATGTCAATTTTTAAAGCAGTCGGGCATTTCAGGCCGATATTATTCCTCAAAAGACAATTCACAACTGAGCTCGAGAAACTCTACAATTCCTTTTAACCGGTTTCGCAGAATCGAAGACACCTACACAACGGTAGAAAAGATTTTGAACTGCGCTCCTGTGCGTTTAAACCGAGCTCTTCGCAATCAGCTTGTTTCCAAATTCACAGAAATCTTTTCAAATTCCTTTGAACATGGGAAAAGCGACATAGGCGTGTTCTGCTGCGGCTTCATCAATCGTGCCAACATGTTCTCCTTTTCTGTATATGACGCAGGGATCGGCATCTGCACCAATGTCAACCAATATCTCCCCGCACCTTTAAGCAGCGAAAAAGCGATGGAATGGGCATTCGATAAAACTCATTCCACACTCAACGGCATTGTCGATTATCCGCGTGGTGCCGGGCTCAATCTGCTTGAGAGCTTTGCCCGTCTTAATCACGGCAGGATTGACGTGGTAAGCAATGACGCCTATTGCAAAATCGGAGAAAATATCCGCAAATTTTATAAATTAAAGAACCCGATCGTCGGGACTATCTTCAGTATGAATATTCACGCAGACAACAGCCATATTTATCAAATGACTTGATTAGGGGGAATTACTGATGCAAACAATAAACGCACGTGACATCACTGTTATGGCGCTGACAGAAACAGACGGGTTGAAATTAAGGGCTGCTATCGAAGAGACACTTAAAAAAGATGAGGCAGTCACACTCGATTTTTCCGGAATATCTCTTTTCGCCACCATGTTTTTCAATGCCAGCATTGGTCATCTTATCATGACACTATCCCCTAAAAAATGTGACGAGTTGATTCATGTCGTCAACATATCCGATTTAGGCATGGAGACCTATATCCACTCATTTGAAAATGCAAAAGCGATTTATGAACAATATGGCAACCTGCGGAAAATTGTCGAAGTAACCACATCCAACATTGACAATTCCTGAGGGTAACTTATATGCATCAAATTTACGACATTACAAAATCAACACCTCTGCCCACACAGGACAGATCGTTTGCGCTTGATACACATATTTTACTCTGGGCATTTTACAGCCGGTGTGCCATAACCCGAGCTTATCAGAAAACGGTATATCCTGAATTTATACAATCCCTGATTTCAAATGAAAACAGGCTTGTCGTAACCACACTGAATATCAACGAAATGCTGCACTTTATTGAGAAAAACGAGTGTGATATTTACAACAACCTGCACGGTAAAAATCTCAGTGTGAAGAGGTTCCGGCAGCTATCGGAACAGCGGATCATGGTGCAGACCGAGGCGCAGCTTATTTTAAAACAGCTTTCCAATATTCCCTGTGTCTCAATTGAATCCCTGACTGTTGAAAATTCAACGATCGAATCTTTCATACGGGAATTTACAAACCACAACTGCGATTTTTTTGATTACTATCTATTGGATTACTGCAATCGGAATAATCTCGCAATCATTACGGATGATGCCGACTATGTAAATGATTTTGTTAATACGGACATCTACACGGCGAATCCGCAGATATTGCAGAACTGTTAATCGTGTTACGAAATCAGAAAGGTCGATCATGCGACTGCGGCATATAGAATTTTCAAAATAATATACACCTTAATAAATTTAGAATGAAGCAATGAAAGAGAGCGGTTTATATGCCGCTCTCTTTCATTGCTCCACGAGTTTGCCTCCGCAAGCGTCAGGTCTGCCCCAAAACCTGTACGTAAAAAGTTTTTTGTAAACCGAAAATCATTTGCTTAACATTGAGTTGACAGCAATACTTATCTATCACAACAGATAAGCCTCCACTGTTTTTTTGTGTAATATATTACATAAAACTTTAATTATCATGCTGAATTCATAAAGTAAAAATGGTATAATATAACCATAACAATTACTGTAATAAGCTTGAATTTAATTAAGGAGGAATTCAAATGTCAACAGATCAAATTAATGAATGCGCACACATCAACTGCACTGATTTCTCGGACAAGTATTTAAAAACAGAGTATGGAACAATCCATTATTCCGCACAGCCAAAAAAGCATGAGGAATCAACCATCATATTTATTCATGGGGCTTTTGTTGACTGTGAAACGATGCGTCCTCTTGCCTGCCATTTTACAGACTATCAATGCGTTCTTGTAGATTTGCCTGCCCATGGTAAATCTACCGGTGCTCCTCAGCAAAAGGTTGAAGGCTATGCCAATGCAATGGAACTTTTTATACATAAACTGCTTGAAAAGGGCGAAATCCATAAGGACATTATTTTGGTCGGCTGGTCTATGGGGGGATCTATTTCAATGCTCTTGGCTTTGGCGGGCACTCTGGCGCTAAGAAAAGTTGTGCCTTTGAGCAGTTCACCCATGTGGATATTTCCCAAAATACCCAAGGATCAATTTAATCTATATGAAATATTTTCCGGCGCTTTTACCCAAAGTACTCCTCCCGAGGTTAAAAAACGAATTTTGGACAACGTCAGCTTATATTCGTCCTCCTTGGATACTTGCATGGTAGATATTGATGCGCTTAACCGTTTTGACATTCGTTCAAAAATAGCGAATATTAAATTTCCTACTGAAATCGTTTCCGGTGATGCCGACACAATAGCTACAGTTGAAATGCAGCATTTGATGGCGGATACAATTAAGCACGCAAAGTTAAAGCTTTATTTTGACAGAGGCCATCTGTTGCTTTTGGAACTGCCGGAAAATGTGGCTGAGCATATAAAGGAATCTTTAAAACAGCTCGCAGGCGTAAGCTGACAATTTAACACCCTAAAATAAGCTATCCATAAAAAAAGCTTGCCGCACATTTCTTTCAGAAGAGAAATGGACGGCAAGCTTTTTATGTATATTTACGTTTTAAAACTTATACAGCACAGAAACCATTGTATAGCCTGCACCAACCGAACAAAGAATAACTTTTGATCCTTCTGTAACTTTGCCGGTCATGATAGCCTCTCTAAGACCGAATATAGGGCTTGTGACACCGGTATATCCATACTCGTCCCCGACATATGAGAAGTTTTCAGTGTCAACCTCCAATTTTTCTAAAGTTTTAACCGTATCCGGTTTGGAAAACTGTGAGAATACAAAATGGTCTACATCGGCAGGAACCAGATTGTTGTCTTTTAAATTTTCTCTAATGAGCTTAGCCCAGTTATCCGGAAGAAAATTGAAATCAAAAGGTTTCCAGCTCCACTTTTTGCTTTCGTCATCCAGATTTCCGTCATACATCTTAGAGTAACCGCACATCGGCATGACAATGCTGTCGTGATAATCTGCGTCGGCGAAATAACTGGCGGCTCCCATAAACCCGCGTTCCTCTTCTTCATCTAATGCCTCAAGTAAAACAGCAGCAGCCGAATCACCAAAGTTCGGATAGGTAACCGGATCGTTTTTGTTGACAACCGAGCTGATCAAAAGGCTCCCAACGACAAGAATCTGTTTGATTGATTTTTTTGACCTTGCATAATTGCTTACCAAGTCCAAAGCGGTGAGCATGCCTATGCAGTTGTTATTGATGTCATATAATATGTGTGCATTTTTTGCGCCGAGCATATGATTAAGTTTAAGCGAATTTGTCGGTGCGGTATATTCCGGTGTTTCTGAAGAGAAAACAATCATATCAATATCTTCAGCATTCGTACCGGAATATCTCAAAACCTTTTCGCATGCCCGAAAAGCCATGGATAGTGAAGTTTCGTCCTCATCCGCAAAATAACGATTTTCACGCCCCAAATGGCTCATAAGTGAAGCAACATTTTTATCGCCGAAATGGTCTATAAAATATTGGTTTCCTACTGAGTGTTCGGGATAATATACCGCCAATTCCTTTATTACTATATTATGATAACTCATATTTAAACCTCCTTCATTTTTAGGGCTTGTTTGAAAAAACACCAAAAATGTGGGATGTTACAGAGTAATGCAAATGTATTTTTCGCAATCGAACTTTTAAGCACCTCCCCAATTTGCTGATTTTATATTTTTTCAAACAATGCCCAGCAAACATGTTTCCATAAATATTGTTTTTTATTATTTGAATAATATTTCTACAATTTTCATCCGAAACCAAAATTATGGCAACTAAACCGGCGATCTTCATCCGTTTAGTTGCCATAATCAATTCTATGCATCACTGCATCACTATGGCAACATTTTCACTGAAATAGCAGTTGCCAATACAATATATCATTTATATTTTGGATAATGCTTCTTCTTTTGTGTCAACGAATACTACGTTTCTCTGGAATTCCGGTATGGCCTGAGCAAGCCTTGCCACTTGTGATTGTGCGATAACCGAAGAGAGCTTCGTCATAAATCTTTTTTTGAAAGAAAAATTTTCGGATGCATATAAAGCCAGCGCTTGTCCGAGTGCCTGCTGCACTTCCGGTGATGAGGGCCTTACCCCCTTAACATCAACGATAAGGGTATAATCCTTAGATTGGGAAACACGATTTGCTGTTTCTATAAACGCATTACAAAAATTGTTACCGGCCTCTAAATCAAACAACCCTTCTGCAAACGCGAAGAACACTTTTTTTTGCGAATCAACATCCATCGAATAAGTTCCTGAAGTTACACCCATTATGACCATCCTTTCTGAAATAGAAGATTAATATGTAAAGTATTTCTACCACATACCGTGTGATAATGTAAACCACGCTGCATTAGCTGTTTTCGAATGTATCAATAATGATACTCAGTTCACCGGCCATGTTGTTGAGTTCCTGAGCTTTTAGGATAACATTTTTGATAAAATCATTTTCTTGCTTAACAGTTGCAGAAACACCCTCTGTGGCAGCGGCCGACTGATGGGAAACCGCACCGATATTTTCAAATCGCGATTGTACCATTTTCATGCTCTCTTCCAAAGCCTTGTTTTCATCCAATATATCATTAATATTGCTGTTGGCTTCGGTAACTGACTGTGTGATGGTATTAAATGATGCGGAAATGACATCGACGACCTGCTCTTGATTTTGAACAGCAGATTCTGATGTTTCTATGTTGCTGTTGGCAACTTTAATCGCTTTATTTATATCCGCCACCATTTTGTCAATTTGCGTCGCCATATTTTGCGAATCAATAGCAAAGCGTCCGATCTCTTCCGCAACAACGCCAAACCCTCTGCCCTGCGCACCGGCTCTGGCGGCTTCGATAGATGCGTTTAACGACAAAATCTTTGTCTGCAACGCAATTCTGTCCATCATCTTTGTAATGCCGGCGATTTCCGCTGCCATTTGTTTGACATTTCCCATAGAGATGACTAACTGTTTAACGGCTTCCATGTTTTGATCAATGGATTCTTTTTGTTTTTTAATCATATTGTGGCCGTTATTAATGGTCTGATCGACCTGTTTCAGAATATCAACGAATGAAAGGACATGCCCCGTCGTAGCTACAGCGCTTTGTACGATATCCTGGCTGAGAATAGTCGCCTGTTCAATAGAAGTGAGATTATCGACCGCTCCCTTTGCCAACTCATCTGTGGCAATCGCGGTTTTTTCAGTTCCTTCAAAAATTTTGTTTATATCTTTTAGAATATCTGCGGAAGTCTCATTGATAAACTCATTGATTTCTTTTGTGCCTGCCACGAATGTTTCGGTTTTTTCATCAACTGCGCTTTGCGTAGAAACAGATTCATATTCTACTATGTCGTTATTTTCCATGTCGATTTCTCCTGTTCTACATTCAAATTGAATTTTAACGGATTTTACATTTACCTTTCAATTAATTTACATATTCGATGTTGCAAATTAATAAACATAAAATCAATTAAATAACAATTTTTATAATCTATTGTGCTATATTTAGTTTATAACAGCACCGCTTTTTTGTCAATATATAGCGAAAATCAAAATATTTTGTTTTACCAATTAAATACTGCAAAAAGGAACTTTCCGCTCAAGATTCCGTCATTTGTGTGCCTAATCTGTTTAGGCACCGCATATTTTCCTGCAATCCCGAACGTGAAGCCGCTAAAAGATTCGGGACTGGCCTACCTGCTAATCAGCCGCCAGCTTCAGAGGTTGCAAAAAAACTGCAGCCAGATATGAATCATGCATTTGTCGAATATGCATATTATGAAATGGTATATCTGAAATATTTTTTGTGATATACACATAAATATTTAAAACGCTATTGACATTAATTCATGATAACATGTATAGTATTAAATATAATAATACAAATACAAATAATAACCATTAAGGAAGTGATCGCAGATGAAATCCATAACAATGCACAATACTTATATCTGCATGCGAATGCATGGCGGATTTATGTCGATGTGCCTTATGGATAATATATCTGCGGTTTAGACTTATACCTTTGAAAGTATTTATATAAGGTGTAACCAAAACCCGGCAGGTATAAGACCTGCCGGGTTATTTTTTTGTAAGGAACAGTCAAAATGCCGGATAGCCTTTTCAAACGGGTCTGAAGATCGCCACACATAATAATAACGCAATCTAAAAATTGGTTGACCAGAAAACTGGAGACTGATTTGTTACGCATGACGTAATAAATCAGTCTCTTTTTTTATTTTAGCTTTTTAAGATGAGAAACTCTTCATACTCGCTTATAGGTCTGTTGTCATGCGGGTTTTGTAGCGTTTCGCAATCGGCTAAAAATTTACAAAAGAAGGAGCAAACACTTTGGCTAAAAAATTGAAACAGATCGCAATTTACGGAAAGGGTGGAATCGGGAAGTCGACCACCACATCCAACCTAAGCGCGGCACTTTCGGAGATGGGGTTGAAGGTCATGCAGTTCGGCTGCGACCCGAAAAGCGACTCAACGAACACGCTGAGAGACGGAAAGTACATCCCTACGGTTCTTGACACACTGAGGGAAAAGACAGTTATAAAAGCGCATGACGTCATTTTTGAAGGGTTCAACGGTATCTACTGCGTTGAAGCAGGCGGGCCGGCCCCGGGCGTCGGCTGCGCGGGCAGAGGCATCATTACGGCAGTCGAACTTTTTAAGCAGCAAAAGGTTTTTGAGGAATTGGATCTTGACGTCGTCATCTATGACGTGCTCGGAGACGTTGTCTGCGGCGGTTTTGCGGTTCCCATCCGCGAAGGCATCGCAGAGCATGTATTCACTGTATCCTCATCTGATTTCATGTCGATTTACGCTTCAAACAACCTCTTCAAGGGTATAAGCAAATATTCTAATTCAGGCGGGGCTCTCCTCGGCGGAGTTATCGCCAATTCAATGGGAACGCCCTATTCAAAGGAAATCATTGATGATTTCGTCGCGAAAACACATACAAATGTCGTTGAGTATATTCCCCGGTCGGTTACTGTAACGCAGAGCGAACTGCAGGGGAAAACAACTATTGAAGCAGCTCCGAATTCCGCTCAGGCGGGCGTATATCGCTCCCTTGCCGACAAAATAGCGCGTCATACTGAATCAAAAGCACCCACGCCCATGGAAGTAACAGAGCTCCGTGAATGGGCGGCAAAATGGGGGGATTACCTGCTTGAACTTGAACAGAACAAGATCACGTCGCATGGCGCGGCAATCTGATTTTTAAGGAGGGAAAGACATGGCTAAAATTGCAGACAGCCTTGTGGAGCTGATCGGCAAAACGCCGCTTTTAAGGCTGAACAATTATTCAAAGGGCAAAAACCTGTCCGGCACCGTCATTGCAAAACTGGAATACTTCAACCCGCTTGGCAGCGTCAAGGACAGGATCGCCTATGCAATGATCGAAGATGCCGAAAACAAGGGGCTGCTCAACAAAGACACAACGATAATCGAGCCGTCAAGTGGGAACACGGGCATTGGGCTCGCGTTTATTGCGGCAATCAAGGGATACAAAATAATAATCACCATGCCGGAAACAATGAGCGTTGAAAGGCGGAAACTGCTCGCAGCTTTGGGCGCTGAGCTTGTGCTGACGCCGGGAGCGCTGAAAATGTCCGGCGCCATCAGAAAGGCTGAGGAATTAAACGCGCAGATCGAAAACTCATTTATCCCACAGCAATTCGACAACCCCGCAAACCCAAAGATCCACCGTGAGACGACCGCCAGAGAAATCCTTGAGGATACCGAAGGCAAGGTTGACATTTTCGTGGCCGGAGTCGGCACCGGCGGGACAATAACCGGAGTCGGCGAGGCACTTAAAGCGTCAAATCCCGATATCAGGATCATAGCCGTCGAACCGTATGAGTCGTCGGTTCTTTCGGGGGAAGTGCCGGGTTCCCATGGCATACAGGGCATCGGCGCGGGCTTTGTTCCAAATGTGTTTAAAAGAGAGATCGTTAACGAGATATTCCGTGTCAAGGACAAAGAGGCTTTTGAAACTTCGCAGGAGATTGCGCGAAAAGAAGGTCTTCTGGTGGGCATCTCATCCGGTGCTGCACTTTTCGCGGCGACTCAGGTGGCCAGACGGCGGGAAAACGCAGGAAAAAACATAGTTGTCCTACTGCCGGACACAGGTGAGCGGTACCTGTCTACCTCGCTGTTTCCCACAGAACAACCGTAAGAGAGGAGAAAAAACATGGCACATATTGAAAGACCCAGATTTTCCTGTATGCTCGGCGGAGTTTTGGCTACGCTCAGCGCGCTGCCCAGAACCATACCGATAATCCACGGCGCGCAGGGCTGCGGCGGCAATCTGGGAGGCGCGTATTCACAGGGCGGCTATCTCGGCGCCGGCTATTGCGGAAACTCCGCGGTACCAAGCTCAAATATCGGAGAATCGGATATTATTTTCGGCGGCGCAGACAGGCTGATCCGTGAAATCAACAGCACTTTCGAAGTTATGGACGGCGATCTGTTTGTCGTGACCACGACATGTATGACCGACATCATCGGCGACGACATCAAAGGCGTTCTCAGCGAGGTCGGAAAAAAGGAAAAGCCCATACTTTTTATTGATACAGGCGGATTCATCGGCAACTCGTACTATGGCTACTCAAAATTCATCGAGGAGCTATTTCTGCAGTATATTCCAAAGTCGGAGAAGAAAAAGAAAAATCTGGTGAACGTTTTCGGTCTTGTTCCCGGCTATGACCCATACTTCAGAGGCGATCTTGAGGAAATCAAAAGGATACTCGGGCTTATCGGGCTCGAGGTAAATACATTCTTAACAAACGACCAGACTCAGGAGAATATTTTAAGTGCCGGAAAAGCCTCGCTGAATATCGTTCTTTCCAGGCTCTATGGAACTGAGGCTGCAGAGATCGTTAAGGAAACCCATGGCATAGACTATCTGATTACCGATCTCCCCATAGGGAATCTGGCTACCATTGACTTCATCCGTCAGATTGCAGACAAACTCGGTCTTGATAAGAATAAAGTATCTGCCGTGCTTGAAAAGGAAACCGGCAGCTACTACAAATATGTCGACAGGGCAACCGATTTAATAGCGGATACCGATTTTCAGAATTACGCGGTCGTCATCGCCAACGGAACGGAGGCGCTGCCCTACGCGAAGTACCTGGATAATGAGATTGGATGGCTCCCCGGCTATGTTTTCATCACTGACGAGCTGAACGACGAGCAGAAAGATATTATAAAAGAAGCTTTCGAAAAAATTGATTTTACCTATAAACCGGAACTGGTTTTTGAAACTGATACTTACAAAATCCAGCAGTATATCGGGCAGACGAACCCGCAGTTCAAGTCGGAAACATACTATGAGACTTTTTCGCCCGCGTTTGTTTTGGGCAGCACCATTGACAGAAAACTTGCCGAGACATTAAACGCAGGTCTGCTGTCCATCAGCTATCCGGTTATAAACAGAATCGTTATTTCAAAAGGATACGCGGGATTCAAAGGCGGATTAAATCTTCTTGAAGATTTAATTAGCGCACAGATTTCCGGGAGGTGATTTGATATGATTTTAGATGTTAATTTCAATGCGAAGGAGCCGCAGAGCAGAGAAATCAGCCGTCGCACCGGTTTTGCCTACGGCGGATGCACCAGCCGCCTGACGGGCTGCGCAGAAAAAGGTTGTCTTTTAAACTGCGATAGGAATTTTTCGCAGGCGACCTTCTGCCAGATGGGCGTCTCCACTCTGATTTCATTCTCAGTTAAGGACTCCGTCGTCATCATGCACGGCCCGGTCGGATGTGGCTCTCAGAGCCATATCATCGACTTCAGCATTAAAGCCTATGGCGCGGCGAGAGGGGTAAAGATGGCCGGGGCGAGGTGGTTTTCCACAAATCTGACGGAATCAGACGTCATCTCCGGAGGCGAGGCAAAGCTAAAAGAGACGATTTTGGATGCGGACAGACGTTTCAGACCCACGGCGATTTTCGTACTTTCATCCTGCACGCCAGCTATCATCGGCGACGATATCGACGATGTGATAAACCAGCTCCAGCCCGACGTCACGGCGACACTTGTGCCGCTGCACTGCCCGGGCTTCAAGGCAAAGGTGTTTTCCTCCGCGTACGACGTCGTCTACCACGGTATCTTGCAGAAATTCAACTTTGAGCCAAAGGAATATGTCGATTACCTGCCGTTCAGCAAAAATGACAAGGACTATGCGCTTAAACTGCAGCAGTACGAATACAAAAAGAGCCACACCGTCAACCTGTATAACGCGTGGTCGATAGGGCCTTCGGACGAGGTGGAGATTCGCCGGCTGCTTGAGGCGCTCGGCTTGAATGTTCAAATATTTGTCGAATTCAAAGAGCCGGACGAGTGGCGCAGAATAACCGAGGCCGCACTGAACGTCAGCTTCTGCCATGTGCACGACCTGTATTTTCTGGAGTTTCTGAAGCAAAAATTCAACATGCCGTATATACTGCCGAATATTCCTGTCGGTATCACCTCGACAAGCAAATTCATAATGGAAATAGCCGAATTTTTCGGGTTGCAGAAAGAGGCGGAAAAGCTTATTGCCAAAGAAGAGGCGAAGCTCCAGACCGCGCTTGCGCCGCTGAAGGAAAAAGTAAAAGGCAAGAAAGTGCTGATAAGCGGCGGTTATCTCAGAATCGGCAGCACTGGACTTCTGGCAAATGAGATCGGCATGGAGGTCGTCGGATTCCGGAATTTCAACTACGATTCCTTCGGCAACAAGCTCTTCAATGAAATCGAGGATAAAATCGGAGACGTTTCAAACAGCATCTCAACCCAGCCTTCGGAGCTTGTAAATGTGCTTCAAAAGCTCAAACCCGACATGGCGATATCACACCCCGGTATCGGCGTGTGGCTCAACAAAGCTGGCGTCCCCTCAATCACGCTGTTTGCCCAGCGATTCTCGTTCTTTGGATACAAGGGTGCTTATGATCTGACCAGAAGGATCGTCAGAACACTTGAAAATGCCAATTATTCACGGAACCTGAGCCGCAACATACAACTGCCGTTCAAAAAGGATTGGTATCAAAAGGATCCTTATTATTACATCGTCGATAAAAATCCGACGGAAGAATAGCCAGAAAGGTGTATTTTTATGAAAAAAAGGGTTATATCACTTGTACTTATTTCAGCAATGGCTTTGGGTCTGACCGCCTGCTCCGGCGGGTCTGAGCCAGTGGTTGTATCCGGCAGCACCGCTGTCTCCTCGTCGTCGGCGACGAAACAGCCACACGTCGGGACATTAAAGGTGGCGTGGTTCCCGTCGTCAATTAAGGCGGCGCTGACAAGCGTTGCCTATTCGCTCGGATATTTTGAGGATGAGGGTGTCACGGTTGAGTCTGATTCCCTGCAGACCACTTCCGACGCGCTGACCGCTCTCCAGCTTGGAAAGGTGGATGTCGTTCCGGTCGGAATTACAGCGCAGCTCATGTTTATTTCTCAGGGGTCGGATTTCACCATCTTCGGCGGTTCGGCAATGGAGGGCGGAGCTATCATAACACAGCCTGAAAATGCGGATAAATACGTGAACTGGAACAACTGGAAGGGCGTCAAATGGGCTACCGGCAGATCATATACCGGTGATTTTATCGTAAGAGACCATCTGCGCAACATCGGAATCGACCCCGACAAGGATATAACAGTCAGCGATATGGATAATGACACCGCGATAATCCAAGCCGTAGCAAAAGGGTCTTCCAATGTCGGATACATAACCTCAGACGGCGTTTCAACCGCCGTAGCTCAGGGGCTAAAGGTTATCACCAAGGTCTCCGATCTTGACCCGGGTTACCCATGCTGCCGCCAGACCGCTACTTCACAATCCCTAAAAAACAACAGGGCGGCCTTTGTCGCATATCAAAGAGGCTTGATACGCGCGTATAAAGTCATTCAGAGTGACCATGAGACCGCAATCAAGGTGATGATGAAGCTGACGGGGCAAAACAGAGATTATGTCGAGACCGGTCTTTACGGGGAATACGCCTCTAAATACTATCCATCGCCCGCGAAGCAAAAGGTGGATGACTTTAATCAGTATCTGGTTAAAGACAAAGTCGTGACAAGCACCGCGGTCAAGCTTGACGACCACATCGACACAGGCATTTTCAAGGAGGCTCTCAACGATATCATGAAGAGATACCCAAACGATCCCGACTATCAGAATCTTAAAGCCTTTTCCGATAAGTACGACAAATAGCAAGCTTTGCGAATCGCTTCCAAGCACGATAGCAATTATATTTTAAGTTGTTATAATATATTATTTTCAACAACCGGTAAAGGAGGGAACAAGTTGAGTAAGGTTGAAATGAATAACGTGTCTCTTGCATTTCATGACGAGGACAAAACATTTCTTGCTCTTGACAATATTAATATAAAAATCGAAGAGGGTGAGTTTGTCTGTATCATCGGAACATCGGGGTGCGGAAAGTCTACGCTTATATCGCTTTTAGCCGGTCTGAACTTTCCGACGCAGGGAGATGTACTCATTGACGGCGAGCCCGTGAGTGGCACAGGTACAAACCGGGGTATGGTGTTTCAGCACTACTCGCTGTTTCCCTGGCTCACCGCCAAAAAGAATGTTGCGTTCGGAATCAAGCAGACGAATCTCTACAAAGACAAGAAAATAATCGATGAAATAGCGGTGGAGTTTTTAAAACAGGTCGGGCTTGAAGATTATATTGACAAATATCCATATCAGCTTTCAGGCGGCATGCAGCAGCGTGTAGCCATAGCCAGAACACTTGCGATGGATACCGAAATTCTGCTGCTGGATGAACCGTTTGGAGCTATTGACCCGAAAAACCGGCTGGCTTTGCAGGATCTGACAATCAAGCTCTGTAAAAAAGGTGAAAACCATAAAAACCGCAAAAACCGTAAAGCAGCAGTGTTTGTGACCCATGACATCGACGAGGCGATCATTCTTGCGGACAGAATTGTTTTTATGGAACCGAAAAGGGTCAAAGAGGAAATCACAGTTGATTTTCCATCGGAACTTTCAAGAGAAGAGATTATCAGCTCGCCAAGATATTCGGAGATCCGGACCCGTCTCATGAACCTTTTCTATCAGGATGTCGGGAATCGGATCGGCGGCGAGGAGGTCGTGTTATGAAGCCAAATGAGCGGCAAAAAAAGTTTCATTTTCTGGGAAGCCTTGTATCGCTTGTCACGCTGCTTTACCTTGCCCTGATGGCGTTAGTTTATCTGCCAGGCAAGAGAGTGGTACAAAGCCCGGTTTGTTTTATCGTAGTCGCAACGGCTTTATGGCTGTACTATATTTATCAAACCGGCAGACACCGTGAAAAAAAGCAGGTAAAGGACATAACCACGGTTGCCTACCTATTTCTGATTATCTGGGAGCTTGTTACAAAGACATTCAATATCGCGCTAAAAGTGCTTTTCCCCGCGCCTGAGGATGTATTTAATGTATTTTACACAGAGCGCGAACTGATGTTCAAAGGTATATTCAGTTCTATGTATCTATTGCTTGTCGGAATGGGTATAGCTCTGGTGCTGGGCAATTTGCTTGGGCTCTTTGTCGGCTGGAACAAAAGGCTTAATAATGACCTGTACCCTGTCGCGAAGGTCTTAAGCCCCATTCCCCCGACGATCTACACGCCGTATCTGATTGCGCTGCTTCCAACATTCAGCAGTGCTTCCATTGCCGTCATCGCTTTCGGACTGTTCTGGCCGATATTCATGAGTATGATTAACAATGTGGGCTCCATGGACAGAAGAATAATCGATTCGGCAAGAGCCATGGGTGTCAACACGCCGACAATGCTTCTGAGCGTAATTCTTCCGTACTCGATACCGGGTATAGTGGGCGGTTTGAGAGTGCAATTGTCTGTGACGTTTATGATTCTTATGATGGCAGAGATGATCGGTGCCGAGTCGGGATTGGGTTTCTTTATAAAAAAATATTCCGATTACGCGGACTACACCAGCGTCCTTGCCGGAATCATTTTAGTCGGTGTCGTTATCACAATTTTGAACAGCTTGCTGACGGTCATTGAGAATAAGACAATTAAGTGGAAAACCGTATAAAACAAAACGACTATCGCCTTTCCGGCTATAGTCGTTTTGTTTTTTCAAGATATTCCACTTGATCTCTCAATTTTCATTTTATGAATATAACGCTCACCCATAAGTGAAAGATAGATGTTGTAGATTATTTGCTCGATTTCATGATTAATGGTTTGTGATGAAGCTTTCAAGGGCAATACCATCAAATGCATGGGTATATCCCAAATTGTATATTCAACATCAGGCATCACGTAAAAACCAGCCCTTTGATAGAATCGGATTCTTCTTTCACATATCGGTTTTTCTCTGTTTGTTGTTGCATGTTCAGGCTTTTCCACTTCTACAATGATTCCATCTTTATTCGAATATACTGCTTTCAATTTTTCAAGAAATACGGTTCCAAATCCGGCACCCCGCATATCCTCATAGACCGCCAGCAAACTTATGAGGACATAGCCATTTGTATCGCCTTCAGCGCAAATAGCATAGGCGACCTCACGATTTTCTGCAAGCAATATGAATCCTTTTAAGACCCCATCCTGAAGCTGATGATATAAAATATCGTATGGAGCATATTCCCCTGAAGCGAAATCATGCTTTATTCTATTATAGATTGTTTCGAATTCAGACAACTGAATACTTCGAACGGAATAATTCATCTTGTTTTTTCCTCGTAAATCGTATTTGTATCGTAAAATCGATATAATTTTACGTCAACGCTCGACATGGCATTATTTCTTTTTAGATTTCCCCGTGGGGGCTGTTTCAGTATCACGTTTGTGTGGGAAAGTCACTCTTTTATTTTTCTCTTTTTTTAGCTTATTCGGGTTTTTAAATGACATTCAGTTTACACCTCTTTATCTTTTTCCTGCTCGGGCTTGATTCCTGCTGCAGTTGTACGCAGCACTCCTTGCGCGGTGCGCCGGTCATGGGATTTCATTGTGGTTGCGGAATTTAAGACTCGTGTTGTTTGTTTTGTGCAAATGTGCAGGCTCTAATAACATCATCTAAACTATCTGCGGATATAAGGAAACGACCCTTATGGCAAAATGTCAGTGTACTCACACCTGAAATTCTTTGCAGATCATCCTTCGGCTTCCCTGCCCATTCCTCCGGGAAATCGCATTTCGCCTCTTTGGTATCTGAATCGGCTGGAATGACCTGAGCACTGTATCCGCCTCTTTGTGATGGATAAACTACAAATTCCGCATCAGATGGTACAAGAACCATTTTCCACGGAGCAAACCTCGGCAATATTACGATATTGTCCTTTGCCTCGGCGAGAGCCGCCTCAACCAGTCCTTTTGCCTTTTGTATGCTGATAATACTATCAAATTTCTTTTTTAAAATGACGGTTGCAAAGTCCACTGCTTCTTTAAAACATTGATCCGGAAGCTGATCACAATCCCAGCTTGGGTTGAAGGCACCGATAATGCCTGCCAGTTGATTTCCGCAACCTGTGTTGTCATCTTCGTCCAACTGTTGAATAAATTTTTCATCAAAGCGCACCGCTTCCGATGCCGCAAGGTCTGGCGGGCACCCCTTGCTGATGATCAAATCCTCTCCAAACTCGCGCCACAATAAGCCAAAAGCCGCGTAGGGCACTCCGTTTTCCCGCACTTCAGAGCCCTCTTGATGATGATCAAATTTTCCACAGCCTATATCAAAAACGATTCCATCGAAATCTTTCGGCACTTCAAATCCGCGTGTGATCCTGATATCAGGGTTTACAATTTTCAGTAGTGCAGCTGAGAACACATCGTCAGCGTGAAATTTTCCGCCATGCGTCATGGCGGAGTTTTTTACTTCAATCATTTTTTCTCATTTCATGTTTATTTTTTCTGCCAATCCATGTCCGGAAGCATTAGACGGGGTCAGGCAAATGCCATCTGAAACTTTAAAGCTTTTTAAGTGGCTGTGTCATTTTAGTTTTATTGTGTCTCGATATTTTTATCCAACACAGCCTTCTTACGAAAAAGCCCTTTTCGTTTAAAAAAGAGGAATCACATTACAGTGATTCCTCTTTTTTACGAGTTTGTAAGGTGAATACATGCAAGCGCTTTTACCTTACTTACTCTTACGCGGTTATGCCTCGCACATAATTATTTGTAAAGTTCTACCAGCTTCAACAAATGCTCATAACGATCATTTGCAGCCTTCTCAGACTCGCTGAACAGCTTCTCTGCACGATCTGGGAATGCACGCTGCAGACGTGTGTAACGTGTTTCATTGTTCAGGAATGACTGATAGGTACCATCGCCTGGTTTGGATGTCAAGGTGAATGGATTCTTGCCTTCAGCCTTAAGCGCAGGATTGAAGGAGAACAGATTCCAGTATCCGGCCTTAACAGCTGACTTCATCTCATCCTGGCAGTGGTTCATGCCGCCCTTAACTCCGTGGAGTTCACAAGGTGCATATCCAACGATCAATGATGGGCCATTATAAGCTTCTGCTTCAGCGATAACCTTAACAGTCTGAGCCGGGTTAGCGCCAAGAGCGATCTGTGCTACATATACGTAGCCATAGCTCATAGCGATCTCAGCAAGACTCTTCTTACCGATATCTTTACCGGCAGCAGCGAACTGACACACTTCACCAAGATTAGAAGCTTTAGATACCTGTCCGCCTGTATTTGAATACATTTCTGTATCGAATACCATAACGTTTACGTTTTCTCCTGAAGCAAGTACATGGTCAAGGCCACCGAAACCGATATCATATGCCCATCCGTCACCACCAAGAACCCATACGGATTTCTTAGCGAGGTACTGTTTCTTCTCAAGAACTTCTTTAGCATCCGGGCAGCCGGCAGCAGCTACTTTTTCAAGCTCAGCTACTAATACATCTGTATCGGCTGTGTTCTCCCTGGTATTTTCTTTTGTCGACTCAAACTTTGCAAAAGCAGCTTTCAATTCGGCAGATGCTTTTTCAGAAGCGGCTACTTTCTCAGCTTTAGCGATAGCCTGTTCGCGAAGAACCTTCTGTCCAAGATACATACCAAATCCATGCTCCGCATTGTCTTCAAATAAGGAGTTCGCCCATGCCGGGCCCATTTTGGTATCTTTGTTCACTGTATATGGGCAGGTTGCAGCAGGACCGCCCCAGATAGATGAACAGCCTGTAGCATTTGAAATATACATATGCTCACCAAAGAGCTGTGTGATTAAACGAGCGTAAGATGTTTCAGCACATCCTGCACAGCTTCCTGAGAACTCAAGAAGAGGCTGATTAAACTGAGAACCCTTAACTGTAGTATCAGCCGGCATTCCAGGTTTCTTGCCGACGTTAGCAACTAAGTAATCAAATACCGGCTGCTCGTCTAACTGAGTTTCCTGTGGTACCATAGTGATAGCCTTTGTAGGACATACAGTAACGCATTCGCCGCATCCCATACAATCAAGCGGAGTTACGCTCATTGTATATTTGTATTCGCCAGCCTTCGGCTTCATATCAGCAAGCTTGATATTAGCAGGAGCTGCTTTTACTTCATCTGCGTTTAACATAAACGGACGAATTGTAGCATGTGAGCATACAAATGAACAGTTATTGCACTGAATACATTTTCCTGCATCCCAATCAGGAACCAATACCGCTGTACCACGTTTTTCGTATGCAGAAGCACCAAGTTCGAATTGTCCGTCCGCGTTATCTTTGAATGCAGATACAGGAAGGCTGTCGCCATCCATTAATGCGATAGGATTCATGAGATTCTTAACCATTGCAACTGTTTCCGGAAGGCCTGAAATTTCTGCAGCCGGAGCATCTGCTTCTGGTTTAGCCCATGAAGCCGGGACCTCAACTTTATGAATAGCGTCTACACCGGCATCAATGGCTTTGTAGTTCATTTCTACAATCGCGTCGCCCTTTTTGCCATAGGATTTCTTTGCAGCAGCTTTCATAAAACTAACAGCATCATCAATCGGCATAACTTTTGCCAATTTGAAGAATGCAGACTGAAGAATTGTATTGGTACGTTTGCCCATGCCAATTTCAACAGCTTTATCAATAGCATTGATTGTGTATAACTGAATGTTGTTATCAGCTATGTATTTCTTTGCGGCAGCGTTTAATTTAGAATCAAGTTCCCCGTCAGACCACTGGCAGTTAATCATGGAGATTACGCCCGGCTTAACATCCTGGACCATCTTGAATCCTTTAACAACATAGGATGGATTGTGGCATGCAACAAAGTCAGCTTGATTTATATAATAGGGGCTCTTAATTGGCTTGTCACCAAAACGAAGATGGGAAATTGTGATACCACCAGTCTTCTTAGAGTCATACTGGAAATATGCCTGGATATATTTATCTGTATGGTCACCGATGATTTTTGTAGAATTTTTGTTAGCACCTACCGTACCGTCACCACCAAGACCCCAGAATTTACATTCCACTGTACCTGCGGCAGATGTAATAGGAGCCGGCTTAACTTCCGGTAAGCTTAGGTTCGTAACGTCATCAACGATACCAAGTGTGAAACGTGACTTAGGAGCATCTTTCTTCAATTCTGTATATACAGCAAATGCAGACGATGGAGGAGTATCCTTTGATCCAAGACCATAACGGCCGTTTGTAAGAATGATATCATTCAACCCTGCTTCACGAAGTGTTGCAGCAACATCAAGGTATAAAGGATCGCCTAACGCGCCTGGCTCCTTTGTACGGTCAAGAACAGCAAGCTTCTTAACGGTCTTAGGAAGAACTTTAAGAAGTCCTTTGGAAACCCATGGACGATATAAACGAACTTTAATCAGTCCGACTTTCTCGCCTGCAGCAGTTAAGTAGTCAACAACTTCTTCAAGTACGTCGCAGAAAGAGCCCATAGCAATGATGACGCGGTCAGCATCAGGAGCTCCGTAGTAGTTGAACAAATCATAATTAGTACCTAATTTTTCATTTACCTTTGCCATGTATTTTTCAACAACAGCCGGTAATTCATCGTAAACTGTGTTACAAGCTTCACGATGCTGGAAGAAAACGTCTCCATTTTCATGAGAACCACGCATAGCCGGGCGTTCCGGGTTTAATGCATGCTTACGGAATGCTTTAACAGCATCCATGTTGCACATTTCTTTTAAATCGGCATAATCCCATTTTTCAATTTTTTGAATTTCATGAGATGTACGGAATCCGTCAAAGAAATTAAGGAAAGGAACCTTTCCTTCGAGTGCAGCAAGATGTGCAACAGGGCTTAAGTCCATAACTTCCTGTGGATTTGTTTCAGCTAACATAGCGAAACCTGTCTGGCGGCAAGCATATACGTCACTATGATCACCAAAGATGTTAAGTGAATGTGAAGAAACTGTACGAGCAGATACATCAAATACGCAAGGAAGCTGCTCACCAGCAATCTTGTACATATTGGGGATCATCAGAAGAAGACCCTGTGAAGCTGTAAATGTTGTCGTAAGTGCTCCGGCCGCAAGTGAACCATGAACAGTTCCTGCAGCGCCTGCTTCAGACTGCATTTCAACAACTTTTACCTTGTTGCCAAATATGTTTTCCTGCCCTGCGGCAGCCCATTGGTCTACACTGTCAGCCATTGGGCTTGACGGTGTGATTGGATAGATACCCGCTACTTCGGTATACGCATATGCTACATGTGCAGCAGCTGTATTACCATCCATAGATTGTTTAGATCTAGACATTTTCAATTCCTCCTATATTATTAAAAGGCTTATATTATTAAAAGGCATATTGCCCAAATAATCGACATTAATTTTACCATTAATTTTAGATTTTGTAAAGGTAACTCAATCAGTTTATTAATTACTACAAAGGAAATTTTTCCTTATAGATTCATCAAAAACGTAGTATTTTCTGACGTTTCAGAAACAGATAAACTATGTATTGAATATTTCAATATCTTCATTGTGTTTAGCTAACAGTCTTAATCAATATTGCTTTTTGCAGAACTTTACTTAGATGATTCTATCATCTATCAAAACGAATTTCTGGGCTTTGCGAATGCGTAACAAAAAACCGCAACCCTTGGTGGGCTACGGCTTTGTCATGGTTGCGAAGATAGGATTTGAACCTATATCCTTCGGGTTATGAGGGCTACGTTCTACCAAACCTATACATATAGGGTATCATGAAAGTTTGAGTTTGTCAATGTTTAATTTGCAGGCATTGCTGTTTGATAAAGTTTTTTTAGAGTCATTTTTGATAGATTTGTCCCCAAACATAGATCGGTATCGTGACAGGAAAATCGGATTCCTATTTAGCCACCATTTATATACTTAGACAATCGGATGAAAAGGTTTTGTTTAACGACAAATGTGTTCTTTTTATTAGAATGTGTTTGAAAAGGATTTTGGCTTGTGTTATTTCATCAAAATACATATGTCAGCCAAAATCAATGAACATATTTTTATCCCACTCGTCCTTATAGTTAATCATCTTTTTCCTAAGTGGTGTATACTTTTTAATATTGGCAGATCCTTCAGGTAGGCCTTTTATTACGCATAGCCTATAAGGTTTCACAAAGGCTTAGCACACAATTAATTACTGCTACGGTTAAATCGGCTTATGCAGAACGTAAGTCAGAGGCTTGAATTTTAAGTTTTATGCAATAGACAGAAAACTGATCTTCTAAAACAGAAATGCCTAAATCCGCATGAATAAAGGGGCTAGGCATAGAAAATGACGGCTGATATTTGTACATTCCTCGAAAAATGTTCATAACATCAACCGTCGTTCATCTCTATTTAACTTGCCGGCAATGGAATATCCGATAGGTCAAGAAGATCAGGACTGCGGTAATCATAAAATATGAAATTAAAATTAAATTTAAATATAATACCGGATGACCTAAAATGTCATAAGCTTTAAATGACTCAACCAGTCCTTTGACACGCATTAATTCTGTGTAACTGAAATCGGAAAATGTTATCAGGGCCTGCGGTACTGCGGTTCCTATGGATTTAATAAAGGCCGTAGATGCAAACAGAAATCCACATATAAAAAACGGTATCAGCACGTTGGAAGAAACAGACGATACAAGAAGGACAAGCATTCCGAAAAAGACACAAGCAACTGCGCATAAACTACCTTGCAGCGCAAGATATCCGCCAAACGTTAAAGAATACGGTGAATTTATAAAGCCCAACTGTAAAGGTGCATTTAAGCCCTGTATTCCCAGGACAGCCGCCTGCACCGAAGAATACATAAGGAGCACGATGGCAGCGACGAAAACGCAATAAACGGTTGTTGACAGGATTTTCGCCGTCACAACGCTTCTTCTGCCTTTTTTAGAACTTAGTATTAGTGAATCTGCATTTGAGGAATATTCATCGGAAAAAACCGGTGAAATTCCAAGGAGCACCAGTATTCCCATTACTACAAATCCGAGTCCCTCTGGGAAATCAAGGTCATTAAGCAAAGACAGGGTAAAATACAATCCCGGAGCTTGCAAATTTTGAAGTATTTTTATCTGTGAGTTGTCTTTGCTGACGTTGTAACTGCTGTTTGCTGTTTTTGTATCATTTTTCAGCTTTGCAATTTCATCCTGCGTGTTTTTCGTAAGATAATCCGGATTAAGAACCTGAGAATAAAAACCGTATTCACGGTTTTCCTGAACCGATGTCTGATTGGTTATAAATTTTGCTTGATAATTTTCACCATTTTTCTCTATCCAGCTTTTTGCTGCCTGCTTTAGGCTGTCGCTGACAGAGCCTTCTTTCCCTTTATAAAGATTGTTGTAATACTCTCTCATGTTACCATATGTGTTGGTGAGCTGGGAAGCCTGCATATAAGAAGAGAAGCAAACCAGGATTATTACAAACAGCAAACCGATCCAGACCGTTTTCCTACAAAACACCTTGTATAATTCATGCCGAAAAAGTTCCATTACGACCAGCCTCCTCGCCAAAATGATAAAGATAGTAATCTTCAAGATCGGGGTCAACGGCCACAGCGTCCGGCAGCGGCGCTTCTTCCGAAAGCACTCGTACCTCAATGCCGTTTTGATGGCGCAGGATATTTCCGATTACATATTTCTGCTTTAACTCCGCCAGACGGATTTCGGGAATCCGGACACTCCACACCTTGCCCTTTATTTCCTGCGCGAGTTCGGCGGACGGCGCCTGTCGTAAAAGCTGACCCTGCTTCATCACGATAACATCTTTCGCGATATATTCAACATCAGAAACGATATGTGTTGACAGAAGTACTATCTTTTCAGATGAGATTTCTGAAAGCAGGTTGCGGAAACGGACTCGCTCATTAGGGTCAAGGCCACTGGTAGGCTCGTCGAGAATCAGAATTGAAGGGTCGTTCAGCAATGCCTGAGCAATGCCGATCCGCTGTTTCATTCCTCCCGAAAGGGCGCGGATTTTTTTTGATTTTACATCTTCAAGATTTACGAATTTCAGCAGCCGGTCGATTTTTTGTTCTGCTGCTTTTCGTCCAATCCCCTTTAACGCAGCTATGTAAAGAAGAAACCGGTGTACCGTAAAATTTTTATAAGCGCCAAAATTCTGGGGCAGATAGCCGAGCATATCCCGATACTCGTCGCCCATCAGGTGGATGTCTCGCTCATCGAGCAATATCCGGCCTGCTGTAGGCTTTAAAATATCAGCCATCATACGCATCAGTGTTGATTTTCCGGCACCATTCGGCCCTAAAAGGCCATAAACGCCCTGGTTGATTGAAACCGAAAAATGATTAACTGCCCATTTATCCTTATATTGCTTAGAGAGATTTTCAATCATCAGTTCCATGTTGAAACACTCCTCTCGAAAAAATAGCGATTTTTAATTTTAACGATCTGCGCTGCGAAAACACCGATGCCGATACAAATGAACGCTGCCAAAAGCCAGGGATTCAAGTTGATGACCTTTTCAAACAGCTGTTCCTGAGATACCAAAACAAAGGAAGAAAGTACCCAGAAAATCAATGACAGTAGCATGGAGTAAGACCCTTTGACCTTTGAGCAAAACCAAAGTGCAATACTTCCTGTGAAAATCATAGGCATAAGCCACAGCAGAGTCATCTTCCATAAGATGATGAAAGGGCTTTGAAAGGATAGAATCGTTGAGAGGGCCAGATTAAGAATGGCATTATACGCACAGATTACGAGAATTTTGGATATAACAATCTCCTGTGGAGTAATTTTACAGGCGAGTTCCAGCTCCGTAACATTTTCTTCACGCCCCCGGAATACTTGCAGCAGCCCGAGTATAACAGGGATTGGAGCAAGTACAAAAATTAACTGATATGCATCGCCGGGAAGACTCACTAAAGCAACATAGCCCATTGCATACAGGAGCAAGGTTACGACCCAATAGGAGATTCCCATAAAATTTATACTGATGGCGGCATCCTTGACCAGCTTCGTCAGATTTTGATAACGGACGAATACGCTTTTCCTTGTAGCCGGAACATATTGGCGCAGACTCTCAATCGTATTTTCAATTTGATCTTCAGCAGGATAAGGTACATAGTATTCCTGAAGGATAGGATAAAGCTGTTCGGAAGATTTACTGTTTTCGCTACTGCTTTTCACCATATTCACCTCCAGATAAAATTTTTCTTAATTTCATGGATGCCTGATGCAGCCGGGATTTTACCGTAGACTCTTTTACACTCATCAATTTCGAAATTTCTCTTATCTTATACCCGTTACAAAAATATAAGATCACAGTTTCTTTTTGCTCTTCCGGAAGAGACAGAATGGCATCCTTTATTTCCTGCCTTGATAAAGATTCCTGAAAGAGGTCGGTAACGTTTAATTGCGCATATGTATCTTCAAATTCAGCGGAACAGTTTTTTTCAGCAAATTCACGGCTTCGAAAATAATCACGACAGCAATTGACTGTGATTTTCATCAACCAATGCTCGAAGCGGCTGCTTTCACGATAAGACTGCAATGCCTTGAGTACCCTGATAAAAACTTCCTGTGTCAGATCATATGCAGTGTGATAGTCGCCCAGCTTGCGATAAATGAATGCAAAGGCTGTTTTATAATACCGTTTCACAAGCACTTCCATTGCCGCCTGACTGCCCTTCAATATTTCGGCAATCAATTCCTCGTCTGTTGGCACATCATCACCGCCTTACACATAATATAACGTAATCAATTATCAAAAAGTTTTAAAGCTTAAAAAAATTTTTGATACATCTTCCATATTTTCCTGATAAATCGGCACCAGCACCATGTTGTTGAGCGCGCCAATCGGGAAGAAATAAATATAATCGTGTCGGCCTTTTATCAACCCGGCTACATCAAAAATCATATTGCGTAGTTTGTCATAATCGGAGCTGATTAGCGGAATCGCAGTCAGCTCTTTTAATTTGTCCTCATATTTGCTCAGTTCCAGTTCGCAGAATTCCACTAGCCCCTGACCGATCTGTTACAGTGGTAATAACCATGCCAGTGTTCATCAAGATACCAGTCAACATCCATATGCGACTAATTTTATTGTCACCAACATGGGATTAAAGCCTCCGACTTCAGGCGAAACCTTTAGGCCAACACCTTTTCTAAAAGGCTTTAAAATTAATGAGTGTTGACATAAAACGGTTATCACCGAGTTGAATGCGAGTGATGTTCCTCATACTTTATAGCTTTGGTTCAGATAGGAATTTCAGCCACTCGCCAGCGAATGTTGCTCTATCCTTAAAAGATAAAAATATTCCACTGCTTATCTGCATATTTTTTATGCAATAAAACACAGTTAAAAAGGTAAACTCTGAACGATAACGATCCCCGCAAGGGATGTTAGCTCGCAGAGTACAAGAAAAAATCCCGCGAGGTCGCCAGTAATGCCCCCGAACAACTGGTATGACACCGCTCGGTAATATAAAAAAATCAGGGCACAGGCGAACATAATTGCCGCCGCATATGGGAAATCACATATGAAAGCACCGACGATCAGTACAACCGTTACGGTACAAAGAAGTAGCCAGACGGTCCTTTTGTCCGCTGCATTAGCGAAAGTATAGACAAGCCCGCTGCGCTTAGCGCACCGGAAGGATGAAATCGATAGCCCGCTTAAGGTTCTCGAAAGCATGAACGCGATTGTCAACACGACAAGAATCCGCAAATCCGGTTTAAGCTGAGATGCAAACCCGAAATAGACAATAAAATAGCACGCAAGGCCAATAATCGCAAAAGCGCCGCTGTTTGAATCTTTCAGTATTTCAAGTCTCCGCATCTTCGGTGCGTGGCTTGCGAGGGCGTCCATCGTGTCGCAGAATCCATCAAAATGGATTCCGCCAGTCACAAGAGCAGGGATAACCGTGAATCCCACCGCAAATAAAATATTGTTAAACTGTAAAAAGCCACAAAGAGACCACCACAACAAATCAATCATGCCCACTGCAAGCCCTACAAGGGGGAAGAAAACAAGCGTATACCGCAGATTCTTCTGATTCCACTCAAACTGCGGCATTGGCAGTGCAGAATACATACTGAACGATACGATAAAGCTGTAAATGAAATCCATTGTTGCTTTCCCCTCTCATTATGCCCTTACAGTGGCTGATACGCGTCAAAATTAGCCTCGTCAAAGGTACACATAGACTGGTAAACCGCAAATGCCATATCAAGCAGCGGTAGAGCCGCCACTCCGCCCGAACCTTCCCCAAGCCGCATTTCAGCGTTTATCAGCGGCTTTTTTGAAAGGCAGTCAAGCATAAGCTTGCCGGCAGGCTCCCCACTCATATGACTTGCAATCATGAAGCCGGAAGTGAGCGGCGCAAGCTGAACCGCTATTAGCGCTGAAACCGCTGAAATGAAGCCATCCATAATTACCGGTATACGATAAACTGCTCCGCCGAGGAAAACGCCGCAAAGGCCCGCAATATCCAGCCCACCGACTTTGGACAGACCGTCCAGCGCA
>DBTI01000155.1 GCA_002306975.1 Ruminococcaceae bacterium UBA1320 | reverse complement strand
GTACGCACATTTTTGTGCCTTAAAATGAAGGAGATAGAATGGAGAAAAAATCTGAAAAAAGCAAACCGATTTATTCAAAAAAGTGCGCGGTGATGCATGCGCTTGAGATTATCGGCGGAAAATGGAGACTGCCAATCATCTGGGAGCTCTCATCGCAGGAAAGCATGCGCTACAATGAATTGAAACGGCACCTGGACGGAATCACCAATATCATGCTTACCAGGGCTTTGCAGGGGTTGGAAGAGAATGGGTTGGTCAGACGTGTGGAATTAGGCCGCATCCCGCCCCATGTGGAATATTCCTTAACCGAAAGCTGCAAAGAGCTGCTTCCCGCTCTGGAAATCATCAACGAGTGGGGGAAAGAAAAAATGCGGAATCCAGCCTGTGTGAAAAGCACCGATCAGATGGAAAGAACATAAACACAGAGGATCATTTGGGGAATTCATGCTTTTTCCGGCAAGCCCCTTTCGTTCATGATACATTTAACCGGCCTGACCCTGTTTTTACTCCGGTCAGGAAAACCCTCAGTGACCGTATTCCAAGCAGAAAAGGCCGCCCATGATTGGGCGGCCTTCCTCATTTCAGCATTTTTTGTTTTCTTTAGTGATTGCCGTTCAAATCATTTCTGTGTAAACACCAAATTATCAAAGGTGGCAATATCAACTACCGCACGGTCGGATTTTACATAGGAAAACTTAACCGCATCCCCCTCTTTTGTCAGGGACAGTTCCGGACTAATATCCGCAACGGCAGTGAATATCTTATCAGGCTGCTCCTTCAGAATCATAGAATAGGCGGTATTTCCGCCGACGATCTCAGAAGAAATCCTGTCGATTGTGCCTTGCAGTTCCTGCTGCTGGCCGCTTGTGTCAATGGTAGAACTTCCGCTTGTATTTTTCATAACGGATTGGTAATTGGACATTGCACTCCCAATAGTTTCACCCGTACCGACACTGGTGTAATCCGTAACCGAAACAAAGGCATATTGCTTGATAAGGCCCGCATCATCCTTTAACGTCATGAAATAGGTCGGCTGTCCGTCAACATTGGTGATCAGCGGGAATGACGCAATATATTTCAAATTTTGCACTTTGCCCTGCGCCGACTGCTGCGCCGCGTATTCTGTAGCACCGCTGACCTGATAACGGTACGGCGTTTTTGTAACCATATCGATCAGCATAATGCCGGTGGCACTTTCATCGGCTCCCACACTGGTGAGTCCGGTATATAAATAGCATCTTCCGCTGTTATAGACGATGGCGTTCCCCTCGGATGCCTGAAATTTATCCTTGTTGGAAAAGTTGAAAATGCCATGGATGTAGTTGCCGCGGTTCCCCAGCTGTTCCATTACAAAATCAACCGGCTGCACTCTGTCAACCCACTTGGGCACGTCGCCGATGCCGTATCTTATGCTTTCCCCGGTTCCGGCATCCACGATGATCACGCCGTCTGCTTCAGGCAGGCTGAGTCCCACAAGATTTTTATAGGTGGTCACAACCCAGTAAGGCTTGCCCTCATCGTTAATCTCAAAGGAATAATCCGTAAGTCCGGTAAAAAGTCCGCCGGAGAAGCGGGTATGCCGTTGCAGGTTATCGAGAAAATATGCGTTCGGCTGATATTTGATCGCATAATTTTCAACATAGGTTACATCTCGGGGATTTGTCGCCGAGACTAAAATATAACCCGGGGTGCCGCTGGAATTGGAAATCCATTTAAAAAATCCGGAGTGCAGCAAAGGCACTACCCATACGAGCTTATCTTTTACTTTCTGAATGGTCGGGGTTCCTAATGTAACCTGGCTGCCCAGCGCGGGCTTTTCGCCGAGCTTTTTATCGGCAAGAAGTGACGCCAGGCTGCTGTCGACAACCGGAAGCCGCTCTATATCGATTGCCTGAACATCGGAAGAAAACACCCTGTTCTCCGGTTCCGGCATTTGATTTTTATAGCTGTCCGTATGAAACAGCACGCTTGAAAAAATGTTCACGATGACTAAAATAACCCACGGCGCAGCCGCAACAGCCAAATATTTGCGTCCTTGCCTTGGCATTCTGAACTTTCCCGCCCGGTCGTTTTGAAGAACAAAGTTCTTCTCACCGGCATTCAGCATCCAAAGCACCAGAGAAAACGAGGTGATCACAAATGCCCAGAAGCCCAGTCCCTCTTCGTATAAAGGGTTGAGATTCGGTGCAGCGAGGAACAGGATCGCTCCATACAACACAAAAAGAATGAGCAGGACAATAGCTTTATTTTTTTTCATAAATAGTTCCTTTCATATTACGGACAAATGTCTCTGTTTCAAATATAAAATCTTGAGCCAACCCTATAATTGGTATTATAACCCTAATCTAAGATGTTTGTTTCTATTTGGTAAAAATAATTTAAGTTTAAAAGCAATAACTTATAAGAATAAATTCATTCCTAAAATTAGAATCGCATACACATTTGTATTTTACCATATAAACGCAAAGAAGTCGACTGCGTCAGCAATCGACTTCTTTTGGCATACTTATGACTAGAATCGTAACGGCTGCCTTCTCAATAAATGCAGAAGGCAGCCGTTCAAATACTCTATTCTATATCTTGATTATGCTGCGTATCCTTCTTCACCAGTACTAACCTTAACATCGGAGGCTACAGGTATCAGAAGTAACTAGATTTAGCGGAACAGCCGCGTCCATTAGAGCAGATCATTTTATTAGGAATTTGATTTAGGATCCTTATATCCGACCATTGGCATAAAGTCGGCATAACTGCTTTCCAAACTATGCTCCGAAATATCCAATCCGATCATCTCGTCTTCTTTTGAAGCGCGCAGACCAACTGTCTTTTTGATAATCATAAAGACAATCGTCATCACGACAGCACCCCAAGCCGCAACCGATAAGACACCTATGGCCTCCACACCTAAAAGATGAAATCCACCGCCATAGAATAGCCCTTTGGGCATGGTCAACTCACCGTTGTAAGTGAATTCATTGGCAGAAAACAAGCCAACCATCAGCGTGCCACTTGCACCGCACAGGCCATGGACTCCGATCGCGCCGACCGGATCGTCGATTTTCAATATCTTATCGATAAACTCAATACCAAACACAACAATAAATCCTGCTATCAAACCGATAAAGAATGCACCGACTGGGTCAACTAAGTCGCAGCCCGCAGTAATTGCGACCAGGCCGGCCAATGAACCGTTTAAAGTCATAGATACATCCGGTTTTTTATAACGAATCCATGTGATAATCATAACCGCTACCGTTGAAGTCGCAGCAGCAAGATTTGTGGTGACAAAAATATTCCCCATGGATATCAGCGTAGAATCACCTTCGGCGGAAACGGTAGAACCGCCATTAAAACCAAACCAGCAGAACCAANGTATGAATACACCCAGCGCACCGAGTGTCAAACTATGACCGGGAATTGCAAGCGGTTTGCCGTCTTTGCCATACTTTCCTAAACGGGGCCCAAGTATTTTTGCACCTATTAATGCGGCGACACCGCCAACCATATGAACAGCGGTTGAACCTGCAAAATCGTGGAAACCCATTTGTGCCAGCCAGCCGCCGCCCCAAATCCAGTGCCCTGAAATGGGATAAACGACTGCGCTGATCACCGCGCTGTAAATGCAGTATGCAAGGAATTTAGTGCGTTCCGCCATTGCACCCGACACAATAGTAGCCGCGGTGGCACAGAATACAGTTTGAAATATCATGAAAGCGTATTTCGGAATACCGGCGGGTAATATGTCGGTATAAGCGCCGTTACTTAGAAAATCAATGGCTCCGACAAATGCATTGTTTCCTGCAAACATGAGTCCAAAACCGATTATCCAATAAATTACTGTGCCGATAGCAAAATCCATTAAGTTCTTCATGATAATGTTACCGGCATTTTTGGCTCTTGTAAAGCCTGTTTCCACCATTGCAAAGCCTGCCTGCATAAAAAATACAAGTGCTGTTGCTACTAATACCCATATGGTACTGACTGATGACAACATTGTAATTCCTCCTCGATTGTAAAATAGTATCTATATAAAAAAACAAGGGCGTGAAATTCCGCAATGCAGAACACACGCCCTTGTGTATTGATCCTGGGTATCCTATTAAGGAATGCACCAATCCTGATAATAGTAAAAATAAAAGCGCTGTGGGTGATTTTACTCGCAACGCTTTTGTTCTATTGACTTAAGTTTAAATTATTCCAGACAATTTGTCAACTCTTTAAGAGAAAATAATGCAGGAAGTTTATTGTAAAATTCATAATTTGCTTAAAAATGCATTAAATCACCATCGTTAATGAATTTTTTAACAATTGTTAATTCATAAATGCACTTTGAATAGTCCGTGCGGGAATTCAGATGAAGAGATTCGGGTGCTGCACATCGGGGCGGCTTACAGCCGTTCTTTACATGCATTTTCAGTACCTCTCTTTTACTGTGAGGCTATATTTTGGGGGACTTCGAGCTTGATCCAACGAACCCGCAAAAACCAAAAGACAATACCCCGATTGGGTATTGCCTTTTGGTTTTGGCAAGTTAGGTGAATATAGATGCCATGTTTATTTTCACTTTATGTCATT
>DBTI01000084.1 GCA_002306975.1 Ruminococcaceae bacterium UBA1320 | reverse complement strand
GAGCAATCCAGGGAATCATGGCCGCGATGATGGTTCCGCAGGTGCTCTCTTATATACAAATTCTGTTTGCATCCAAAGAACGTGCCGGGGCGCTTGGCATCTACAGCGGAATCAGCGGGTTTGGAACCGTTGCAGGACCGATAGTGGGAGCCTTTCTGATCAAGATTGATCTTTTTGGGTTAAGTTCATCGTAGAATTTAAATCAGGCGTGGCGGTGGATGTATATGAATAAGGAAAAAATAAGCAAGGCATTCTACGAAATTACATCGTAGGGTGCCCTATTTTTTCCACTTGACAAATTTATAATTACATCATATTATAGATATATAAACTCTTTAATGTACAGTTTGACAGGAGGTATCTTTAATGAAATACACGAAAGCTACAAACTATGCTCTGCATATCATGGCTTTTATTATCGCTCAAGATGGAAAAGAAAATATAAGTTTACAGCCATTGGCAAAACATTTAGAAATGTCGCCTTCCTACCTCTCCAAGATATTGACACAACTTGTTAAAGCCGATCTTATTCAATCCGCTCCCGGTGTAAATGGAGGGTATAGCTTAAGAAAAAAAAGAGAGGCAATAACTTTCTTTGATGTGGTTCAGGCGATTGAAGGGAGTGGCGCACTCTTTACCTGCGAAATGAATGAGGAAGAATGTAATCTGCAAAAAGTAATGCGAGAGGCAGAGCAGCGATTAGAAGGCTACTTGCAAAGTAAAACAATCTATGAAGTTGTAAAAAGCAGTTCTTCTCAGTGCAATTGCGCGCCTTAGCCACCGAGTTTATACGGATTGTTTTTTGCCACAATTGCGGATAATTACACTCTGTATTAGATTTATTATAAGGAGAGAAACTATGTACACACAGAACATTACCAAAGATAACTTTGAAATCGAGGTGGTAGCAACCGCAGTCGGTTTACAGACAAAGTCAGCCTCTTGTCCATGCTGAATCAAACAAAAGAATAAGGAGAATAGATATGTTAAACCATAATCACAGCCATCATGCAGATGGCAATCAAAACTTCATCAATAAAATTGCTTTTCTGGATAGCTCAATGCGTAAAAATGCCCTACCACCGGAAGAAATACTGAATATGCTTCCCATACAAAATGATAGCAGCATTTTGGACGCTGGAGCAGGCTCCGGGTATCTGTCAATCCCTGCGGCAAAACAAATAGTAGGAACAGTTTTTGCTCTGGATATGGATGATAGAATGCTCGGAGTAATTGATACAAAAGCAAAAGCTGACAAGCTTACGAATATACAGCTTATACAGGGCAATATAGATAATATTCCGCTGCCGAACAATTCAGCAGATATTGCTCTGGCTTCATTAATCCTTCATGAGGTAAAGTCTTTGCCTGTGGCGCTCATGCAAATAAGCCGTGTTCTCAAACCGGGAGGGCACATACTTTGCATGGAGTACGAAAAAGAGGAATCCACCGTGAAGGGCCCGCCTATGCACATACGCATATCTTCTTCAAATATGGAGCAGGCGCTTCTTGACGCCGGGTTCCACCCTGTGCAAAAGGTATTCCCAAGAGAATCGATTTATATTATTACAGCAAAAAAAGCAGGAGGTGCTGCTGAATGAAAACTAATACGGAGTCATTGGGTGTACTGCCCATTGGCAAACTTTTATTGAAATTTTCAATCCCGGCTATTGTTGGCATCATGGTCAATTCAATCTACACACTAGTCGACCGGCTTTATGTTGGCCGGTTGGGCGCTCTCGCCATGACCGGAATAGGGCTCAATTTTCCATTTATGTCGTTGATTACGGCATTCAGTTCACTCATTGGCATAGGCGCGTCCGCGATGGTTTCCATTCAGCTCGGTGAGAATCGAAAAAAAGATGCGGAAAAGATACTCGGTAACTCGTTTTCTCTTCTGGGTATTCTGATGATTTTCGTATCAGTCTTAGGATTGATGTTCAAGGTACCGATCCTCAACTTGTTTGGGGCCAGTGATGCCACGATTGGTTTTGCGTCAGACTACATCACAATTATCTTATACGGAACAATATTTCAGGGTATCGCCTTGGGGCTTAACAATATTATCCGGGCCGAAGGACATCCCACAAAATCCATGTTGACCATGCTGTTGGGTACAGTGCTTAACATTATTCTTGACCCTATCTTTATATTTGTTTTCGATATGGGTATTAAAGGTGCTGCATGGGCCACGCTGATTTCGCAACTCGTATCCTCCGCATGGGTAATCACCCATTTTCTAAAAGGAAATAGCACGTTGAAATTACGTATGAAAAGCCTTGTGCCAAGCTGGCAGGTTTTCAAGGAGATTGCGAGTATAGGACTGGCCCCATTTATTATGCAATTTGCCTCTACTGCCGTTGCTATATTGCTAAACAACGGGTTGAAGACCTACGGTGGTGATATTGCGATTGGGGCAATGACCGTAATCAACTCTGTAATGATTTTCTTTTTTATGCCGGTTATGGGCATCACACAGGGAGCGCAGCCGATTATCGGCTTCAATTATGGCGCCAAGAAATATGACCGGGTCAGGTCAACGCTAAAGCTGGAAGTGATAATTGCAACCGCAATTTGTGTATTTGCCTTCTTATGTATAGAGTTTCTTACTGTTCCCATTATTAAGGCATTCAACAATGAGCCGGCATTGATAGAAGCGGCGTCCTATGGTATGCGGATAATGCTTATGATGACGCCAATTATTGGCTTTCAAATGGTAGCGGCGCAATATTTTCAGGCAATTGGTAAAGCAAAAAAAGCAGCCATTTTAGGACTGCTGCGCCAAGTAATTCTCCTTATTCCGTTGCTCGTTATAATGCCCCGCCTGTTTCAATTGACAGGTGTATGGATGGCGAGCCCGATTGCTGATTTCATCTCATGCACGGTGACTGGAGTTGTGCTGTATCTTGAACTTAAAAAACTTGGTAAGCTAGAAGAAGGGTTATCAAATTAATGATATCCATCCGGCAGCGATGCTGCTTTGCCGGCACGCCAGCGCCCCGCAGCTGAAAGTGTCCGGCACTCACATACCATTTCACTGCATT